>JAJPJP010000429.1 GCA_021324175.1 Chitinophagia bacterium | reverse complement strand
CCATGACAAACTTCCGAGCATGCCATTATCGGCGATATGCCTTTTGTACCACTCGATCACGCTGACAATGCCATCGAGGTGGGAGCGGATGAAGGCATCATCTTTGCGCTGCATCCAGAAATCGTGAATCATACACACCCACCACAAAGAAAATGTCGGGATCAGCTGCATGTCCCTGGACGGATATCTGCTTTGGGTCAAACCGTCTGGTATAAAAGAATTACCAATATCACTAATCGCTTTTTTCATCAGCCTGTCATCGCCCGATACGTAAAGTGATATCTGCGCCTGGATCCTTGTATCGCCGACATATTGCAATTGTTCGTAGTAGGGGCAATCAAAATAGGTGTCAACCGAACACAGCCTTGCGGTTCGCCACCCTATCTCCCATAGTTTATCAATTTGTTTGTTGTCGCAATGAAACCAGGCATTTTCTGCAAATGGATATCCCGTAAATACACTGCTTATATCGTCGAGTTCCAATCCATCCTCTTTTGTCTCAATGTCCAACTGCAGGTACCGGAAAGTTCTGAAGAATAAAGGGCTGTAATGTTGCAACTTCATTCCATCAGCGATGTACAGATCTGCGAGTCCCTCCAGGTGCTTTCCTTCAATTGAATCGCGGTTCCCTTTGTTTCGATGGTCGTCGATTAACGCTTCAGCGTAGCTCATCCGAATCATCGCGTTGTTGCCACCGCTGCAAACAAGTTGCGGGTATGCGTTTGTCAAATGAGACTGGTCGATCAGGATACTGACCTTCTTGTTCGCAGGGACCTGGATCGCCCCATGGCCGGACAAGAACAAACTGAAAGCACCTGCTTTAACATTTTCAAGGTTATTTCTTCTCACTGTCGCAAAGCGCTGAGCAGTCTCTTCAGCCAGGGGAATTGCCCGCGGCACCAGCATCCAGTTTCCATCAGTGCCATAGGTCCGCGATTTTGCAGCATACCCTAGCTGAACGGCTTGCCGCCACCTGCTGTCATCAAATTCCGGCTTTTCAAAATTCCAGGGATAAAGATTCCCGTCTACCTTTTCTCCTTCAGCAGTCACGATATAGGTATGGATTTTAGAGCGGTCGATGGGGAATGGGGAATATGCCGAGTCCTGAATGGCCTTCCAGGTTTTGTTCGTATTAATGATAAATTCCTTTTCAGTGTTTCCCTGGATAATGAACGCGGTCTGGTAGCTAATTTGAGAATAGGGGCGATATTCCCCGAAGTTCCAAACTGTCGCTGCAATGATATTTTCACCTTTGTGCAGAAACGGAGCAATGTCAATTGTTTCAAAATTCCAGTTCGCCAGGTCGCTTCGCGCCGGCCCGGTGCAAACTGATATTCCATTGACAAAAAGCCGGTACCTGTTGTCGGCAGAGATATTGATCACAAAGGACTCCGGCTTATCCGGAAGGGTAATTGTCTTCCTGAAATGAAATACGCCAAAATCGTTTCCGCCTCTCTCTGAAAAGGCAATCCACCTGGCATGCCAGAACCCGTTTTCCCAACGGGCAGCGGGCGAGGGCGCCTGCGATTTAACGGAATAAAATACCAATATCGCGATGGCTGCTAAAAGGGATTGCTTGATAGTCATAAACCGTGTTTAAAATTAAAGAGTGAAACCGGGGTTTCACTCTTGCAATGATTTCTAAAAATATCCGCGCATGTTCAAAATAACGCTCGATCATTTCCATGTCACTTCATAGCCCTTGCGATACTCTCTTTTAACGAACTGGTTAGCTTCGTCAAAATTGGTAATTTTCATATTCTGAGCATCCCACATCAATTTCTTGCGGCCTGGGAATCCCCTTCCGGTCGACGCCTTGATATTCCAGCTGCGCAAAGCAAGATTACCCATCAGAATTGTTTCGGACAAAGGTCCCGCATATTCGAACGGCGAACTGACTTCCTTTTGACCATAGCCTGCAATGCACGCGTTGATCCATTGCACATAATGCCCTTCGGGAACCCTGGCAATAGTTTGCGGCACGCTCACTTCTTTCGTCCTTGACAGTGGAAGCAGCTGGGGGTTCGCACCATAAGTGCCACACATCATCTTGCCCTTTGTGCCTTCGATGATCACACCGCCGTCACCACCTCCCATACGATCATCCGGTCCCAACTCATCAGGCCTTTCGGGAGTCAGGCCTCCATCCATCCAATATAATTTTACATCCGGCTTACCATCCTTGCCAGGAAATTTGAGTTTAATCGACGAAGCCATCGGGCAACTTTCGGGAAAATAGTCAGGATTCCACATTTTTTCATAAATGCTTACGGTGCTGCATTCCACCTCGCTGGGATAACCAAGACCCGTCACCTTGAATGCAGGATCAATGAGGTGACAACCCATATCTCCCAGGGCGCCTGTTCCAAAATTCCAGTATCCGCGCCAGCTGAACGGAACGAATTCTTTATGGTAGTCCTGGACCTGCGCGGGGCCAAGCCACAAATCCCACTCCAGTTCCTTGGGCACTTCATCGGTTGTCTTTGGGTACCCTGTTCCCTGAGGCCATACCGGCCGATTTGTCCATACTTTAATGGTATGCGCATCGCCAATAATGCCGTTATTATACCATTCCTGCATCAGCCGCACGCCGTCGCCGGAGGAGCCCTGATTCCCCATTTGATTCACAACCTTGTACCTTTTGGCAGCTTCTGTGAGCATGCGCGCTTCATAAATATCATGCGTCAGCGGCTTTTGAACATAGACATGTTTTCCCAGCTGCATGGCCGCGATCGCCGCCACGGCATGCACATTGTCGGGAATTGAAACTGAAACGGCGTCGATGTGCTTGTGCTCCTTGTCCAGCATTTCGCGGAAGTCTTTGTATCGCTTCGCATTTGGGAAACGCTTGACGGAATTGCCGATCTGCCGGTCATCGACATCACAGAGAATAATTATGTTGGCATTGGGGCTTTTGGAAAACTCTGCAAGATCACTTTCGCCCTTCCCCCCTGCTCCTATACCTGCAATATTGAGTTTGTCGCTCGGCGCTACAAATCCTCGGCCAAGCACATGCCGGGGGACGATAAAAAATCCGGCTGTTGCCAGAGAAGTATCCCGCAAAAAATCCCTGCGGGAGTTTTTCATTTGTTTTTTGTTATTCATTTTTCGGGATTTAAGAAATAAGAAAAATTTGCTAAACGCCAAGACTCCAGCCCTCACGGTAGGTTCTTTTTACAAACTGGTTGGCATCGTCAAAATTGGTGATTTTCATATTTGGCCCATCCCATATTAGCTTGATAAATCGACCTGGATAAGTCATGTCGTTTCCATTGGCAGCCTTTTTTTGGATATCATAGCTCCGAATCGCCAGGTTGCCCATCAGAACGCTTTCTGTCAGCGGGCCGGCGATATCAAAATTGGAGCTCAGGTTCTTTGCCTTGTCACTGCCATAACCTGCGATGGCTGCTTCGACCCAGGCTGCATAGTGTCCCTCATCGCCATTTGGTACCCGGGCAATTGTTTGTGGAGCCTTTACTTCGTTGGTCTTGGATGTCGGTAATAGCTTTGGATACATGCCGTATGTGCCGCACATCATATTTCCTTTTGTCCCGTAGAAGATCGCGCCGTTACCTCCGTCGCCCATTTCTTCATTTGCTCCAAGCTCTGGTGGCCTTGTAGGCTGTATCCCTCCGTCCATCCAGTGAAGTTCGACATCGGGTTTACCATTTTGGCCTTTAAAGGTCAGCGTGATGTGAGACGAAATTGGCCCGCTGTCCGGATAATATGCTTTGTGCCAGTTTTCAATGTATTTTGTGGCTACACTGCACTCGGCAGAGACCGGATAACCAAGGTTCAAGACCGCAAAAGCGGGTGCCATAATATGACATGCCATGTCTCCGAGGGCTCCCGTGCCATAGTCCCACCATCCTCTCCAATTAAATGGTAAGACACCATCAAAATAATCTTTCTTTGGCGCCGTGCCCAGCCAAAGATCATAATCCAGCCCGGCTGGAATAGATGAAGAAGTCGTAGGTCGAGCTACACCCTGCGGCCAGATCGGCCGGTCAGTGTAACAAAAAATAGTATGAACGTCGCCGATGATCCCGGCGTTGAACCAATCCTGGAGTTGTCTGACACCATCGCCCGACGCACCCTGGTTGCCCATCTGCGTAACGACCTTATAGCGGTGTGCAGCCTGCGTCAGCATACGGGCTTCATAAATGTCGTGCGTGAGGGGCTTTTGTACATATACATGTTTCCCCAGCTGCATGGCAGCCATCGCTGCTACGGCATGGGTATGATCAGGCGTTGACACAGATACAGCATCGATGTGCTTGGCTTCCTTGGAGAGCAGGTCCCGGAAGTCCTTGTATCTTTTCGCGTTTGGAAATTTTTTGACGCTGTCTACGATCTGTCGGTCATCGACATCGCACAGGTAGGCGATTGTTGCTTTTCCGCTTTTGTCAAAATGGTCGATATCATCGGCACCTTTGCCGCCTGCACCAACGGCAGCTATCATGAGCTTGTCGCTGGGCGCGACAAATCCCCGCCCCAGCACATGACGGGGAACGATGAAAACGCCGGCACCTGCGAGCGAAGAATTCTTGATGAAGTCTCTTCTGGACTTGTTGAACTGATTTTTATCTTTCATTGAGTTTTTTTTCATTGGCAATCAAAAGCAAATCGGGGCCTCAATTTACGGCAAGATGATGTATGCAGAAAATAAATTGTGTCCGTTTGACACGAAATGCCATCGGAATTTGTTTAGATGTACGCTGAACAAAGTCGAAAACGCAAATAAGATCATTTCTTATTTGATGTGAAGCGTCTCCATGCGATTTGGGTTATTGCATTTCTTCCTTCGCAGGGATCGCTGACAAGCGTAAAGTTTAGGGCGTCACCATCAATTGTAAAACGATACACGCCGTCGCTTTGTGGACATTGGTACGTCCCGTCAATGTCGGTAATGGTGATCGTATCCTTGGATACTTTCAGCAGGGAACGCACCATCAGGTCACCATTGGTGTTGGTTACAAAGAATGTATCCTTTTGGTAGTGAAGGGTGATGGTGTCATTAATGGGATCTCCGAAATAGCCCTTCCACATCGTGTTGGTAATGGTTTGGGCGCTGATGGTCGCGAAAGTTGTTAATCCCAACAGGGCAGTCAGTAACATCTTTTTTTTCATAATTCAATTTTGAAAAATTTCTTAATCAAATTCTATGATTGAAAGCCTTGGAACCGAAAATTGTTTGCCAGCTTGTCACACCTCAAGTTTGATACCCCCGCGGTATTCCCTTCTGACAAACTGGTTTGCGCCTTCAAAATTGGTGATCCTCATATTTTCCCCGTCCCAGAGAAGTTTTTTCCTTCCGGGAAATTTCTTCTTGCCCTGCGCATCTGTCTCGCTTAAATTATAGCTGCGCACTGCCAACGTCCCCATGAGAACCGTCTCCGCCAGTGGACCGGATTTATCAAATGAGGAACTGGTATAGGTTCCCCATCCCTTTTTACTTGCCTTAACCCATTGTTGCTGGTGGCCAGGAGGTCCTCCTTCCACGAAGGGGTATTTAGATGGTGGCAGGTTGGTATGCTGCATGAGGCTGGTGGGTAGAAGCGTGGGATTCCCGCCAAACAATCCTGCCATTAGTTTTCCCTTTGTCCCCTCAAAGATCATCCCGCCATCGATGCCTTCCATTTCTTCATCGGGAAGTAATTCGTCGGGCCTGCGGGGTTTTATGCCGCCGTCGTACCAGATCAGCTGCGTCGGCACCATTCCCTCTCTTTCAGGAAAGTGCACATAAGTGACCGATGAAGGGGGATAGCTGTCAGTATAAATTGCTTCTTTAAAAAATCCTGAATAAACGGAACCAACACTGCATTCAACCGCAATGGGGTAGCGTAACTTAAGTGCCCGGTAGGGTACATCTATAAAATGGCAACCCATATCGCCAAGTGAACCCGTCCCAAAATCCACCCAGCCCCTCCATAAGGCAGGAAGATATGCGGGATTATAGTCACGCTGCGGAGCAGTTCCCAGCCAAAGGTTCCAGTCTAGCTCCTTGGGAATTTCGAAATTCCCGGTCGGTGTCGGAACACCCTGGGGCCAAACGGGACGGTTCGTCCATACATGAACAGTATGTACATCGCCGATAATTCCGGCTTGTATCCATGTTTCTACTTTCCTTGTATCGTCCCCGCTACTCCCCTGGTTACCCATTTGCGTAACCACTTTATATTTCTCAGCGGCCCTGCTGAGGATTCGCGCTTCGTAAATATCATGGGTTAGCGGTTTTTCGCAGTAGACATGCTTTCCCAGCTGCATGGCTGCCAGGGCAATTGGTGCATGCATATGATCAGGCGTTGTCACGATTACCGCGTCAATATTCTTATTTTCCTTTTCCAGGAGCTCGCGATAATCTTTATAGTACGGCGCGCCTGGCCATTGCTTTCTCGATTCAACTGCCATCCGATCGTCGACATCACAAAGCGCGACAATATTATCGGAGCCTTTGTTGTACGCTAACGGCAGGTTGACTCTGGCCTTCCCTCCACATCCGATGCCTGCGATATTTAGTTTGTCGCTGGGAGCAATGTAGCCCCGCCCCAAAACATCACGGGGTACAATAAAAAAACTGCCAGCAGCCAACGATGAATCCTGCAAGAACCTTCGGCGGGACAATCCGGCTGATTTCTTTATCATGAGTTTTTCGGCTAATTTGTAAGTGTTAGATCAGGGAAGCCTGCAGCGTAATGTCTGCTTTCAATACTTTGCTGACCGGGCAATTGGCTTTCGCGGTCTCCGCGCACTTCAGAAATTCTTCTTGGGAAATCTTCGGTACTTTTCCGCGAAGGACCAGTTCGGAACTCGTTATGGTGCCACTTTCAATGGTGACAGTCGATGTCACCTCAAGAGAGTCAGCGACAAAATTTGACTTTTGAAGTTCAAAACTCAACGCCATTGCAAAACAGCCGGAATGAGCGGCTGCGATTAATTCCTCGGGATTGGTACCGACACCCTGCTCGAACCTGGATTTATATGAATATTGAATTTTGTCCAGTGCATTACTTTGTGTGGTTAAGTGACCTGACCCGTCTTTTCCCGAGCCGTTCCAAACGGCTGTTGCTGTTCGTTTCATGTAAGTTGTATTTTTATTGAAGTAATTCGATTACCATGCCAATATCGTGGGATGACTTTGCGAAAATTGATATCAGAGTCGGAACAATAATTGAAGTTAACGATTTTCCGAAAGCAAAAAAATCGGCATTCCGGCTGGTTGTAGATTTTGGGCACCTTGGAAAAAAGAATTCTTCCGCGCAGATTACAGACCTCTATCACCAGGCGGATCTGATCGGCAGGCAGGTTATTGCCGTCGTTAACTTTGAACCAAAACAGATTGCCAATTTTTTCAGTGAGTGCCTCGTGCTTGGCGTATATACTGATAAAAATGAAGTAGTTTTATTGCAGCCCCATCACGCAGTTAAGAATGGCGCGAAAATCGGTTAGCTTTTATGCCAGATTCTTTTTCGACATACTACCAGTCGCCCATTGGATTTTTAAAGATCTCAGGAACTGATAGTTTCATTAGCGAGATTCTTTTCATCGATACGATAGAAAAACCGCCTGCCGACAATAAAAAAAAATTGCCGCCGGTGATCATCAACTGTATTGAAGAGTTGATCCAATATTTTCATGGTGAGAGAAGGGCTTTTGATTTTCCGCTTAACCAGGCCGGCACCGAATTTCAGAAACGCGTTTGGAATGAGCTTCTTGGAATCCCGTTCGGAAAGACGATTAGTTACGTCGAGCTGTCTCGTCGCGTGGGTGATACCAAGGCAATTCGCGCGGCAGCTTCCGCGAACGGCAAAAACAATATTGCCATTGTGGTGCCATGTCACCGGGTAATTGGAGCAAAAAATGATCTCGTAGGATATGCGGGAGGAATTTGGAGAAAGAAATGGTTGCTTGAACACGAGTCGAAAATTGCCTATGGCGTGCAGACGCTGTTTTAACGTCAATTGAAGGTCGTCGGGGTCATGCATCATTTGTTCTTAAACCCACTCAATTCTTTTAGTCGGATAAGTCATCGCCGCAGCAATGAGGCCTGTTCTTGGCCTTAGTTCTTATCTTTCCTTCATGGATCGATTGGAACTTACGGTTACGGATATCATCCAGGAAACGAGAAATGCCAGGACATTTGTTCTCGAACCCGAACGGGAGCAAAATTTGTCTTACCAGGCTGGCCAGTTCATCACGTTTATTTTCGAGCGGCACGGACAGGAATTGCGACGCTCGTATTCGTTTTCGTCAACGCCACGCGTCGACCCATTTCATTCGATCACTGTCAAAAGAGTTGCCAATGGAGAATTCTCCCGATTTTTTACCGATAAAGTCGAGATAGACCAGCAATTGCTGGCATTGGGTCCGTCCGGGCGTTTTACCTTGGAGATGAGTCAGGAGCGCTCGCGGCAGATTTTCTTTATTGCGGCGGGAAGTGGCATTGTGCCCGTTTATTCCCTGATCAAACAGGTGATTCACGATGAACCTTACACGAGAATCCAGCTGATCTACCAAAACCATTCACAGAAGGAGGTGATCTTTGCACGCCAGCTGGCCAACCTTGCACATGCGCGTCCAACACAATTCCGGCTGATTTCGCTAATCACGGATACCGCTCATGGAACTGATTCCAAAAAATTGAATATTCCACTGCTGGAAATCCTGGTAAGGCGGGAGCTGCTGGAATCTCAGGAACATTTGTTTTTTTTATGTGGCCCCGCCTCATTCATGCGCATGGCTCAATTTACGCTCAGGTGGATGGGGTTTCCAGAAGAATCAATCAGGCGTGAAAACTTTACCGTCATGCCTTTCCAGCCTCCCGCACCGGAGATCTTCGATCCTGGCCCAAAAAATCTCTTGCTCCATTACAAAGGGAACATTATTAAACTGGAGGCGGCCGCAGGAAAAAACATACTTCAGGCAGCGCTCGACCGCGGGATAGAATTGCCTTTCAGTTGTCGAACGGGCGTGTGCTCGACCTGTGCAGCGAAGTGCCTGCGCGGCCAGGTAAAAATGTCCAATAATGAAGTGCTTACGGAAAGTGACCTGCAGGCCGGGCTGGTATTGACCTGCGTGGGCTACGCGGAAACTGACGTAGAACTGGTGTTCTAGCGATCAGTTAAAATTCTCAGCTTCTAAAAAATCGTAAGGGTCAATCGAATAATAACCGTCCTTTTTCCCCGGTAACTGACTCCATTCCAGTTCAAGAAACCTTTTTCCTTCCCGAATCTGCCAAAGAAAGTTCTCGGTGTTGATAATTTTATCAAATAATTCGGGCATCATTTCCTGGAGAAGACCGTTCCAGCATGCTTCAGCCAATTGCTCATTTTGAGATAAGTGGCCTTGGCCATTATCATCTTTTATGCAGAGCTGGCCGGATGCAAATCTTGTTCCCATGACCAGCAATACTTCTTGTTGTGTAGAGTTTTTCATAACCCATGCTTTAATTATAAGACGCAACAATCTTGGAAAAGCAACAAATCAGCGATAGAAAAATTTGTTAAAGACTAAGAATGAAAAAAAGATATGATCAGCGGTAGATTAAAAATCCAAAACAGGAAGAAATTCCTGCATTTCGAAGTCAAAAATCGTCACTTGAAGCCATAAATCTGGGCTACTTTTTCATGTACATGACTTCCTTGGCAAGTTTTACGGCACGGGTCACATCAGGCAATGCTGCTGCAACGAGGTTTGGCGCGTAATGCAAGGGGGCATCAGCCGAAGTCAACCTTCTTATTGGTGCGTCCAAAAAGTCAAAACCCTCTTTTTGGATGTTATAGGTAAGCTCAGTCGAAACAGAACCAAATGGCCATTGTTCTTCAACGATAATCAAACGATTCGTTTTTTTCACGCTTTCCAAAACTGTCCGCCAGTCCAGCGGACGAATCGTCCGCAGGTCGACCACTTCGGCGCTGATTCCTTCCTTTTCAAGTTCCGTCGCCGCGCCAAGAGCGACCTTCATCATTTTATTGTAAGAGACAATGGTGACATCGTTGCCGTTTTTTTTGACATCTGCTTTACCCAATTCAATATAATATTCTTCTTCCGGCACCTCGGATTTGTCCCCATATGTCGTCTCTCCTTCCATGAAAATAACAGGATCTTCTTCGTACCGGATGGACTGTTTCAGCAAGCCCTTGGCATCATAACCATTGCTGGGTGAAACCACTTTGATTCCCGGAATATTGGCATAATAATTTTCAAATGCGGTCGAGTGCTGGGCGCCCAGCTGGCCGGCAGAACCATTTGGTCCGCGAAAAACGATCGGGCATCCTACCTGCCCTCCACTCATGGCCAGCATCTTGGAGGCAGTGTTGAGGATTTGATCGAGGGCGAGTACGGCAAAATTAAATGTCATGAATTCAACAATCGGCCGAAGGCCGTTTTGGGCTGCACCAACCCCAATGCCCGAAAATCCCAGTTCCGAAATTGGCGT
>JAJPJP010000048.1 GCA_021324175.1 Chitinophagia bacterium | reverse complement strand
CGCCGTGCCCGGTTTTCCTTTGCGTAAGTGAAGAAACCATAAACTACCAGGAAAAAGGCCAGTAACAGGGAAGCCATGATGATATTGTTCATTATGTTATATTGCTTCTCCACGAGATTTTTCCTGACCTGTAACAGACGTTCTTCCTCCTTCTCTATTTCACGACCGAGTGAACTCACTCTCATCATGATGGTATGACTGAAATAAGCCTGAAGTTTAAGACTGTCATTAATTTCAAAATTGTGCGTTGCATAATGAATAAGCGACGCATCGAAAATCTGGTACTTTTTCAGAATGAGTTGATGGAGTGTTTCAAGTCGCTGCTGTTGGGAAATGTTGTCGCTTGTTTCGTTTTTTAGCGAATTGTAGAATGAATCAGTTAGTTGCCTGCTTTTGTTATAGGGGAGAAGGAAGGAAGAATCTTTGACGACGATATAACCCCGAAATGCTGATTCTGCATCCTTGAGTGAGGATAGCAATCGTTCTGTATTAATCATTACCCGGTGGGTATGGTTGACCATATTGCTTTCATCAAGATATCCATGGTTTGCATAAAGCGTCAAGAGGTAGGAAACCAGCAGCAGAAAGAAGGCGATGGCATATCCTATTCGAATCCTCAGGTCTGAGGCAAACTTTTTAACCGGGTTCTTCATACAGTCTGAGTCGCAAAATTACCTGCAAATTGTGGACTAAATTTCTCGGCTGTCGAAAACATTCCTCAATTTTTCCTTAAATATCCTCGCTTCGCCCTTGTGTTGAGGGAGGAAGGTGAATTGGTATAACTATTGTTGTACTTTCAGTGAAATCAGAAAAAGAAAAAAATGAACGAGGTTCAAAAGGAGTTCTAGCTTACCTCTTTCATTTGACTGATCGCCCTTTTGAAATAATATCGCTCAATAAATAGTAGGTTTCGGTTTTAGGGTTTAAAGGATGCTATCCGGGCATCCTTTTTTTATTTTGTATTCGCACCAAACCGATCTTTGATCCCCTTTGCTTTTCTGCACTATTAATCTCGGCTTCATCAATAAAATGGGTTTTAAAAATTGATTTTTCCTTTTTGGAAACTTCGGCCAGGCGTGCGTAGAATTTCCTAAGCACCTCAAGTTCAGTTTCAGTAAGATCTTCAATGTCAATAAGACGGTTACCGGCATGCGAGTGGCTTGCGTTCAATTCGTTCAATTAATCTGAAGCGCCAGGGTGTCCTTGTTCTGCGATTGCCGAATAACGAAGACCATGAGGAACGTGATTATCGTAGTTCCCGTATTGATAACAAGTTGCCAGGTATCCGAAAAATGGAAAAAAACTCCAGCTGCGGCTGCGATAGAAAAGGCTGCCGGGCTGCCGGTTGCTTTTGTTACTACGGTTGAGAAATGGTCAAACACTTTGGATCCCTTTTTTGGCTTCATGAAGGAGATTTTCATGCAAAATTCGGTAAATGAAAGGGGAATATGTGATGCTGCCGTCATTTCTGCCATACCTAACTAAACATTTCTGTATACTGCGTTTTGAACCTGTCAGAGAATGCCAGGGTTCTTGAAAAGTTTAAAGCTGAGGCTGACCATTCGGAGAATTCCTCCTGTACCATTTCTGCCGCATGATTGAGAGCCGCCTCAAAATCCTCTTTTTGGTTTAACGGCAGATCCCATCCGATCTTTTGACGGGTAAGGTCCTGCCAGGGAGTTTTGTTTGTGATAATTACCGGCCGACCAGCACAAAAAGATTCAATTATTGAGTAGCAATAGTTTTCTCCAAAAGTCGGGAGGATCATGAAGTGATGCCGGTTTAAATAGTCCTTTATCTTTTCGTTCGAGACTTCTCCGGTGAAATTGACAGATATGTTATTGGGAAGGTGCCTGGAAAGTCTCTGGCAGTAAAGAAAATAGGATCTGTCTTCAGCTGGTCCAACCACGGTGAGTTCAATTTTTTGCGGCAGCCTTTTCAGGCATTCAATGATAAAATGCAGGTTTTTGACCGGATGTATCCGCCCAATGAATACCAGTTTCAATTCTCCTGCTTTTTTTTCGACCGGTTTCAAGGAATTTGCCGGTGTGGGAGGGACATCCTGTATTGTGTCGACAGGAATCGCGTGGCCAAAAACCTTTCGGATATCGTCCTTCTCCTGTTCATCAGTCGCGTGAAACCCGATTCCCCTGCTCATTCGGGAAAACTTCAGCAGGCTGAGAAATGATTTTTTTTTGAAATGCTTGAATTGCATGGATCCGGCCTTGAGCATGCCACGCGGCGACAAGATGATTTTGGCCTGCGTTTTACCAATTCGCTTTATCAACAAAGGGTATATTGTGAAATACAATGAGTACATACTGTTGAGGTAAATAAATCCCGGGCCGATTTTGCGAATCTCCTTGATTATGCTGAACCAATTCAGGTTTTCCGGCGAAGAATAAAATATCTCAATACTGTCTGAAAATTGAGACCAATTATCGCGACATACCGTTCTATATGGGGAATTGCTATTGAGATCCCTGTCCCGGGTGTAAATGTAGATGTCATATTCGTCCTTTAGCAAAAAGGCCAGGTTATAACAGGCACGAATCGGTCCCCCTGCCTTAAATCCGGGATAGAACCAATCCGTCATTATCAAAATTCGTTTCTTCATCAACTGATTTTACCATGCAAATATTTTCCGGATCGCGATTTCTGCATCGGACTTAATATTCACATAGTGTTGATAAGCCCTGTCGTCGCTATTTCTGAATTCGATAACAGAAGCGCGAAAATTTATTTTGGAAGTCAAAGGCAGTTGTGGCCTTTGTAATATCCGAAATTTTAGATGCTCGGATCCCAACGGTATTTAAAACGAATTTTTTAAAATTGGTGCTGAAGAATAAAGATGCCCCAGGCTTCATCAGGTTGATCGCAAGATTGATCAGCGTGGAGTGATCGCTTTGAATATCCAGAAAGTCCTTCATTTTTTTGCTATTGCTGAACGTAGGAGGATCCATGATAACTACGTCATAAACGGGTTCCTGAGGTTTCAACAAATATTGCTTAACGTCTGCCCGTACAAATTTGTAGTTGCCAGAACCATCGAGGCCATTAAGATGAAAATTTTCCGCCGACCAGTCGAGATAGGTATTTGAAAGATCCACGGAAGTCACGGCCGACGCACCCCCGGCAGCCGCATATACGGAAAATGCGCCTGTGTAACTGAAGAGGTTGAGCACGTTCTTTTTTTCAGATTCAGACCTGATCAATTTCCGAGTTTCGCGGTGGTCCAGAAAGAGGCCGGTGTCCAGGTAATCCGAAAGGTTAACTCTAAACTTCAGACCGCTTTCTTCAACGACAAAATGGTTTTTCTGATCGTCAAGCCTTTCATACTGATCCTGCCGTCCCGATTTTCGACGGCGTTCTTTAATGAAGATATTCTCTATTTCAATTCCGGTAATGGTCGAAATGATTTCCATGCTTTCCTGAATCCACGCTTCATGCTCAGCTTCTCCGGTCCTGAATCGGCGTCTATATTCAGCCATATATATCCGACCCTCATAAATTTCAACGCAAAACGGGAATTCTGGTATATCGTGGTCGTAAATCCGGTAACAGCTGGCGTGCTGTTTCCTGGCAACTCTGCTCAGGTGACGATAGACCTTCAAAAGGCGGTTGCGAAACATCTTCATCTCCATACAATGATCGGTATTCTATGTGTGACACATTTAGCGCCTAAATAACTTCAAAAAATTCATCGGAACCGTCATGCGTTGTTGATACATCCAGTTGCCATAATTCGGATTTATATTTCCCAAAATAAGTTATTCGAAACTTTGTCTTTTTCTTAGCCATCTGAAGCCAAGGGAGGCGGAGATGCAAACAATCGTGGCGGCCCACCACAGGGAACGAAAGCTGAAATGTTCCGCAACTTGAGACCCCCCCGAAGGCCCCAAAACCTGGGCAGTAGACCAGGCGATCGTGTATAATCCCGCATACTGGCCGCGATTCTTCGCTGAAGTTCTCGAAATCCAAAATGAATTCATAAAAGGCATCGAGCATATCTCTCCCAACGTGACAAGAATCATACAAATTACTGCCATCGCCGGAAGCTGCGGCAACAAATTCAAAAGCGAATAAGACAACCCTACAATCAGGACGCCTGCGCTAATATAAAATAAGCTCTCCTTTTTCCCTTCCATCTTGAAAACCAGAATCATCTCCACCAGGACGATTATCAAACCGTTCAGGGCCATCAGCATTCCAATAAAGAACTCGTTCATGTGCAGATAAGTCTTATAATAAACCGGCAAGGTTGTGAAAAGCTGAAAAAAACAGCTCGCAAAAAGCACCGTAAAAATGATGAAGAAGAGATATTCGCTGTCTCCATAAGCAGACTTGGGTGCTTCGGGCTCATGCTGTTTGAGGTAATGATGTGGGGCGCTATTTGTTCCTGCGAGACAATATTTAAGAAGAATTGCCGCCACAAGATTTGTACCGCCGTCAACCCAAAAAAGCAGGTGGTAATTGATCGAAGCCAGAATTCCGCCAATCGCTCCACCGAACGCCCACCCTAAATTAATGGCCAGGCGATTAAGTGAATATGAGCGGGTCCGATTTTCCTCCTTGCTATAATGGGCGATGGCCGTTGAGTTCGCCGGACGGAATGCTTCGTTTACCAGGCTAAGGATGAAGGTTGTGATGCAAATCATCGGGTAACTCGTCATTTGGCCAAGTACCATGAACATGAGTCCGCCACCTGCAAGAGTGATTAGTTGTACAGGATGAAAACCCAACTTGTCTGTTAGGCGCCCTCCGATAAACCCGCCGCAAACTGCTCCTAAGCCAAAAAGCCCCATGACAGCTCCCGCCTGCCCGATGGTGTAACCCATTGAAGGCTGAGTAAGATAAATCGTCATAAACGGGATTACCATGGTCCCACTGCGATTGACCAGCATAACCGTCGACAGCAACCAGGTTGATCGGGAAAGGCCACTGTAAGCTTCGCGATAAAGGGAGATCGTGCGGGTTATCATTGCCAACGCAAATTTACAAAATGTCCGGACTGACTTGCCCCGCAATCAGTTCAGTTATCCAGATTATTTGCCCCCAAATACCTTTTTCAAAATATCTGTTACCTGCGCAGTCGGATTTTTTCGTATATTTTTTTCTTCGACAGCAACATAATAGAATATGCCGTCGATGGCTTTTTGCGTGGCATATGCACTGAGGTCAGTATTTACTTTCTTGAATGTTGTAGGCAATTTATTATAGGTTTCAAAAATGTCTTTCCAGTATTTAGTGGCATCCGTTTTTTTAAGGGAAGTATCTATTACCGGCTTGAATGCAACGGTCAATTGTGAAGTAGTATTTTTCTTCAGATATGAAGTGGCGGCAGTGTCCGGTCCCCGAAGAATTCCCAACGCATCGCCTATGCTCATATTCCTGACTGCATTGATAAAAATCGGCGCCGCTGATTTTGAAGCGTCTTCCGCTGCCCTGTTCAAGCTGAGGATAGCATTGTCGACCATTTGTCCCATTCCAAGGTTTCGAAGTGTTTTTTCGACTTTTTGGGCCTCAGGAGGCAACAGGATTTTAACCGCAGCATCCTTAAAAAATCCGTCTACGGCAGAAAGCCTGTCGGCACTTTTTTGCGCGCCGAGGGTAAGAGCTTGTTTAAGGCCGCTGACAATGTCGTCGTTGCTCAATGAGGTGCCCTTGTTACCGCTCAACGCGTCTTTGGCAGATTTAAGCAGATCTGTCTGCCCATATGTCAACAAACCCAGAAACGAGATCAGAGAAAGAAAACATAGCTTCTTCATAGCGAATTTTTATTTGCAAATTTAACGTCGAAAGGCAAAACAAATTGTTAAGTCGGCTGTGCGGCAAGGACCTTCATGGGAATCGACCCGGCTTGGTTGGCGCGGTTTCGTAAGAAAAGGTAAGCGGTGCGAATTTGCGTCAGGCCCACTCGAATCCTTCTGAGCGAGGCATGGTCTCAAAGACGGCGATAATTTGTTCCGGCGGCAACGCAAGCTTCCTCGCTTGCGTATTCATCCATGCGCCATCGATATTGATCGTTGCTGCAAGCGTCAAAGCATCCTTGAACAACTGATGACGAATGCTCCATCGCGAAAAATCCTTCCTTGAACGCGTTAGGTGGAGATCAATGGAAACTTGGTCACCCATCTTCAATTCCCTCCTGAAAATGGCTTCTTCCCGGAATATTATCGGGCCGAAATGTAATTCCTGCATTAAGACCGGTGTCAATCCGTGTTCCTCCAAATAGCTAATGCGACAGTAAGCGCCTAGGTCATAGTAGACTGAATGTCGAATGTGGAAATTTGGATCGAGGTCCGCCCACCGGATCTCCGGTCTTTTAATGTACTCTGTCACCAGTAATTTTTTATTAAAGATATCCGATTAGAGATTAAATTGTAATTTATGGGATCAATTGGCAAATATGGCCAGGAAATCTCTTGCTGTTTGCGGCATATTACTGATGGTGCTATTTCAATCTGGCAGGACGATTGAATTCTGGCAATGCGAATTGGCTAATTTCGGTAATCCGAACGCCACCTGTGACTGCGATAAAATTACCAAAGACGCGAATTCAGATACCCAGCAAGTGCCCTCTCAAAGGCAGCTGAGAGACAGATCGGCAGATCTCTTCGATTTTCCCGTTTACAAAATAGCTGCCAGCAACGCGAATAACATTGCCGCTGTGACCTTGCGTCAATTTGTTGGCAAGCTTTCACCAGGTTTTGGTAAAGAGATTCTTCAGCCGCCACGCGTCTAACAGAAATATCCCATCTTTCCTCTGCTGCTTTCCGTTTAGAGACAAGTGAGTGACCGACTCCCCAATTGGATGCCGGTCTGCTTGCATTTAATTCAATTCAAAGTTTACAATTATGAAAAATATTCTTTTATATATAATCCCCTTTTGCACAATAGCCTTCGGTTGTAGTCAAAAATTTGCAGGGCATTCCTCAGTTAACCTGGAGGTAAATTCCGAAACCGGAACGCCGATGCTTCTTGGCCAATGTACCGAAAACAGGCTTCGGCATGCTCCATTCGATACCTGGTATACGATCAATTATAACTCTTATGCGGCTGATACGATGACATTAATGAAATTCAAAAAAAATCTCCATCACTTGCGTTTCGAAATATTCATGGGGACCTGGTGCAGCGATAGCAGGAGGGAAGTTCCCCGCATATTTCGCATATTACACTACTGCGGAGTTAAACCCTCGCAGGTTAAATTGGTTATGCTTGATAATCGTGATTCGACATATAAGCAGAGTCCGGAGCACGAGGAACGGGGTATGAACATACATCGCGTTCCGGACCTGATACTATTTGATGGAACGAAGGAACTGGGCCGAATTGTTGAATCTCCGGTTAATTCGCTTGAGAAAGACCTGGAGCGAATTCTTCAATCCGATGATTATGTACCCAGGTATCATGCAGTGAGCTTTCTAATAAAATATTTCGAGGAAGATAGTGTGATTGCAGAAAACCCCGACCGGCTGGCTTCGTCTCTGAAACCCATCTGTTCCGGTCCCTTCGAGCTGAATACCTACGGATATGTTCTGATGGCTGCGGGCCAATTGGAAAGGGCAAAGCTGGTGTTTATTTTGAACACGATTATGTATCCCGACAAACCCAACGTTTTTGACAGTCTGGGTGAATTTTTTTATAAGACTGGCCAGCGGTCGTTGGCGAAAATAAATTATCTAAAGGTTTTGCAGCTTGATCCGACCAATGAAAACGCCAGGAAAATGACAAATGTTTTGCAATAATAAGTCGTTCGCATATGCGTTAGAATCGTTTACACTATTTTTGCCAATTCAAAAAAAGTACAATGAAAGCGATCTTCGTGTTTCTATCAATTCTCGTGACAGCCAGTGTGCTTGGTCAAACCAAAAAGCCGGCAGGCGCCGCTCATCCAAAGGCCCCGGTATTGCTAAATGCCAATGATTCTCTGAGTTATGCGCTGGGTATGTCCGCTGGCAGCTTTTACAAGCAGCAGGGCATGTCGGGCATAAATACCAGTCTGTGCTCTAAAGGAATAAACGATGCATTGAAAACAGGTGCCACCCTGTTGAATGAGCAACAGGCAAATGCTGTGATTATGGCTTTTGTCCAAAAAGAAAGTGCGGCGAAGGCTGCCGGCAATAAAAAGGCAGGCGCCGAATATCTTGCAGCAAACAAAAATAAACCTGGCGTTGTCACGCTGGCCAGCGGGCTACAATATATGATACTAAAAGAAGGTATCGGTCCCAAACCGACCGCTACGGATAAAGTGCGCTGTCATTATGAAGGGTCTTTAATCGACGGTTCTGTATTCGAAAGCTCAATCAAAAATGGCAAGCCAATTGATTTTGCCGTCAATGGAGTCATCCCAGGATGGACCGAGGCTTTGCAATTAATGCCGGTCGGCAGCAAGTGGCGACTTTTTATTCCGTCAAATCTTGGTTATGGAGATCAGGGCAACGGTTTGATTAAGCCAGGATCCACATTAATTTTCGACGTTGAACTGCTCGAAATACTTAAATAAAATCGACCCCGGTTCTAAGACAAGAGGCTGTCTCAAAAGAGGCGGCCTCTTTTTCGTTTTAGTCATTGAGGGCGGGTAATTTTTGATTTCGTCAGTTTTTGATACGAAAGATTTTATGTGTGTTGGGG
>JAJPJP010000144.1 GCA_021324175.1 Chitinophagia bacterium | reverse complement strand
TATCAGTCAAAACCCAATAGCATCAATATCAACACCGGCATCAGTTTGTAGTTCTTCAACAGGAAATATTGCGGCTGTACCTTATGCAGGCCCTGGTGCGACCTATGTATGGAGCATGTCCAGCAACGCCAAAATCACCGCAGGCAGCGGCACAAATGTGATCGCATTCACGGCGCCAGCATCGGGAACGGTAACGCTCTCCGTAACGGTAACCAATATTGCAGGATGTAAGACCTCTTCCGGCAATAAATCAGTTTCTGTAGTGGCCTATCCTGTTGCCAGCATTACTGCCACCTCTTCAACTTGCGCAGGTTCTGCGGGCAATAGTGCATCGGTAGTGAGCACTGGTAGCGGTGCTAAATATGCATGGAGCGTAAGCAACGGAACGATAACTTCAGGTAGTGGTACAAATAGCATTTCTTATACGGCAGGCAGTTCCGGTTCAGTAACTCTCAAAGTAACGGTGACCAATAGCAGCGGATGCAGTACGAGCTCAGCCAGTATATCGGTAACGATCGTGGCATCGCCAAATGCAATCATTACGGTTTCTTCATCCGTTTGCAGCGGCTCAACTGGCAATACAGCATGGGTAGCAAGTGCTGGCAGCGGAGCCACTTATTCGTGGACCATTACTGGCGGAACGATCACATCAGGCAGCGGAACCGCAAGCATCAAATACACAGCAGGCTCGTCGGGTTCTGTAAAACTAAGTATAGCGGTGACCAGTAGTACCGGATGCAAGGCGGTATCAAGCAGTGTCAAAGTAACGATCACCAGCACGGTGACGCCAACTTTTGCTGCCATTGCCACCCAATGCCTGAACGCAAAGCCTCCGGCCCTGCCGACAAAATCAAACAATGGAATTAGCGGCACCTGGAATCCCTCTGCGATCAGCACTACTTCGACGGGAAGCAAAACCTATACTTTTACGCCGGCTTCGGGCCAGTGCGCTCTGGCAGCCTCGATCAGCGTCACGGTTCAAAAGTGCACGGAGGCAGCGGTGATAGTGAGCAATCAAGGTGCTACGGTGGATTCAACAGTTATGGATAGCAGTGATAGCAAAATCAGTGCAATGGTATTTCCAAATCCTTCTGTTGGAGCATTCAACCTGGAATTGAAGAGCAGCGTGAAACAGACCGTCGAGATCCTGGTGATCGATGTGATGGGTCATGGACTTTATCATACCCGCGGGGAAGCAACAGGAACCTACCTTTTTGGCAACAGCTTCATCAAGGGGATATATTTTGTGGAGATCATTCATCAGAAAGGAATAAAAGTATTGAAGGTTATAAAACAGTAAAGAAAGGTTCGTAAATTAATTCCAACTCTCCTACAGTTTGATAAAATTGAGGGAGAGTTTTTTTATTGGGAAAAGTGCGTTCATAGTATTCCCTCATCTTCAAAACTGAAATATCCTTCAGCAGTAACAACCAGATGGTCCAGCTGGCTAATATCCATCAGCTTGGCAGCCTGCTTCAACCGTTCTGTCACTTCTTTATCAGCGGCAGATGGCTTAAGCTCCCCGGATGGATGCGTGTGGCACAGCATTAGACCTGTAGCGAGGCATTTTAAGGCGATACCGAGGATTATCCTGATATCCACCACAGCGCCAGTTATTCCCCCTATACCCAGTTTATAGCCACCGATCACTCGATTACCTCGGTTTAGGAAAAGCGCGGCGACTTCTTCCTGTATGTTGAGCCTTTCTATGTCCAGCAGTTGCATGAACTGACGATAAGCATCATTAGAATTCGCTATCCGGGGCTTTTGCAAGGCCGGTATTTTGGGGTTGTACCGAATCTCAATTTTTGAGAGGTTGAATAATATGTCCTGCATGATAAAAAGAGTAAGGCTGCCCTTTACAAAGGCAGGCGGATTAATAAATGTCGTTAAAAGCTTATCCGGATCAAGAAGCCGGAATACGGGTATAGTTTGCCGTTAATCAGGTAAAGCAATCTGTCTTTCTGGTCGGGGTGAACCTCATCAACGAAAAACCATTTTGCTTTGGACGATGGGGCGTCCTGATTTTCCAAGACCCTGAATGGTGTATATATTTTTCTAATGGCACCTTTGGGGCTGATCACGAGGATGCAGAAGTTGTCGCAATAGAAGACCTGATACTGATCGTTTTTCATCAGAATTAATTTGATAGGTTTGGAAATAAACTTGGTAAGTTTCTAAGATGGGATGGAGCTAAAATGAGACATCGTATGTTTGTCAATGTTAGTGAGATTCCCAGCAGCCAAGATTCTCGTGAAGGAATGAACTTCTAATAAGAATATTGCCCGGATGAACTGGGGCAACTAGGCTGGTAATTGGACGATAAACTCTGTATATTCCCCCTCTTTGGTATTGACGGAAATCTCTCCCCCGTGTGCTTTGATTATATCATGGCTCAGAGACAATCCTAAACCAGTTCCTTGCCCGGTTGGTTTGGTCGTGAAAAAGGGCTGAAAGATTTTGTCAATCACTTTTGGCTGGATCCCGTTGCCATTATCTTTAACAGTGATCCTTATCCTATTATCGGCCTTTCTTGTACAAACAGAAACTGTTGGCTCATAACCCTGGATGCCCTCCCTGCTTTTTTCATTGACCGCATAAAAAGCGTTGTTATAAAGATTTAAAAATACCATCCCGAAATCCTGAGGTATGATGTTTACTTTGCCAATTGATTGATCAAAATCGGTTTTTGTCGTGGCGTCAAAGAATTTGTTTTTGGCTCTGAAACCATGATAGCTTAGTCTCAAATACTCATCCGCGAGCGCATTAATATTTCTGGGATCCTTGATGCCTGTGCTTGTGCGTGAATGTTGCAACATGCCCTTTACTATCGCATCAGCCCGTTTGCCGTGATGGTTTATTTTTTGTTCATTTTCTTTGATATCATTCAGGATGGCTTTTGCTTCTCCGATATTGTTTTTGTCAATTTCAGACTCCGCTTCGGTCACCAGTTCAGTATTTACATCGGAAAAATTGTTCACGAAATTAAGCGGGTTCTGTATCTCATGAGCTATTCCCGCCGTAAGTTCACCAAGAGACGCCATCTTTTCTGATTGAATGAGCTGGGACTGAGTGGACTTGAGGTCGGAAAGTGTCTTTGCCAGAACTACATTGGCTTTTTGCTTTTGCCGATTGTTTCGATAGAGTATGATGGCTATTAATAAAACCGCTCCTGATCCCGCCAGCATGGCGTAGGTCCTTATTTTGTTTTGAACGGCTACTCTTTCTTCTTCCAGTTGCTGGACGCGCAATTGTTCCTTAAACCCCACATTTTCAAATTGCTTTACCTTCTCTTCATTATTCAGACTGTCCTTGGCAGCTAGCGCCATACCCTGGTATTCAAAAGCGCTGTCCATATTATTTTCGAATCTAAACACCGAGGACAGTGTGCTATAGACCATAGCGGCGTCGCTCAGATCATGTGTTACTTTAGTTAATGCTAGTCCTCTCCTGGCATAATAGAGGCTTGAATCCTTGTTATTTTGTTTCATGAACAGGTTTGCCAAGGATACGTATGTATGGGTTAGTCCTGCATAACTGTTTTGTT
>JAJPJP010000402.1 GCA_021324175.1 Chitinophagia bacterium | reverse complement strand
TGATCCTGTCGGAAGCGGAACCTTCTCGGCCTCCGGACTTGGACATCCGCTGATACCGATCGACCGATGCGTTCGAAATAATTTTTCAACGCGGGGGAACGGGCAAATCGCGCTGGTCACCGGGTCAAACATGGCGGGAAAAAGTACTTTTCTACGCAGCATAGGAGTCAACATGGTCCTGGCAACCATGGGATCGCCCGTATGCGCCGAATCGATGAGGCTGGAACCATTCCGGGTAATGAGCAGCATGCGCGTGACCGATAATCTCGAGGAAAACGAATCCACGTTCTATGCCGAGTTAAAAAAGTTGAAACATATTATTGAATCAACGAACCGGCACGAACGGCTTTTTCTTTTGCTGGACGAAATCCTGCGGGGCACCAATTCCCTGGACCGGCATAGCGGATCTGTCGCCTTGATCCGTCAGCTCTTAAAAGAGAAGGCCGTGGGGATCGTCGCGACGCACGACCTGGGGCTGACCACCCTCGCAGAAGCGTATCCTGACGAAGTCAGGAATTTTCACTTCGACGTATCTGTCAATGGCGAGGAATTGGTTTTTGATTACAAACTCAAGGACGGGATCTGCCAAAGTATGAACGCGACGCTGCTGATGAAAAAGATCGGGATCAATATGTAGCCATATGATGAAAGCCAAAAACGAATTTACCGCGAGGATCGAGATCATCGGCGTCAATCCTTACGTCGTGCCTCCTGCTGCTGTCCTCAAAAAAATCTTTGAAGTTGCGGGGAAAGACCGGGGGCCGATCACCGTAAGAGGCAAAATAAACGGGAACGATTACCTTCAAACGCTTGTTAAATTCCGGGGCAAATGGCGGCTTTATCTGAATACGCCCATGCGCCGGCAAGCGAACCTGGATGTGGGCGATCGTGCCCGATTTACAATCGTCTTTGACGGGCTTGAACGTTTGATACCGATGCATCCAAAACTCGAAGAGGCCTTCAAAAACGATGCAAAGGCGCTGGCCATTTTCAATAGCCTCGCCCCCTATAGGAGAAAGGAGATCATGCGCTACATCAATGCGCTGAAAAGCGAAGATTCGCGTGACCGGAATATCAGCAAGGCGTTGGCGTTTCTCGCGGGCAAGGGCAGATTCGCCGGGCGGTCGAAGTCCGGTTGAATGTTGATCAATGGAAATATTCCGCCACAATTCCCCTGACCATGTCAACGGTTAGCGGCTTGTGCCGGTAAGCTGACACTTCATTGATGCGACGAGCCCGGATTTCATCGTCAGGGTTAAGGGAGGTACTGAGCATGACGATCACCGGATATTTCCCGCCATTTAATTTGACAGCCTGAAGTTGTTCGAGAAACTCCCATCCATCCATGCGAGGCATATTGATGTCCAGAAATACGAGGTCCGGGTAAGGGGAAGAATCCTGATCCGTTTGGTGGAGCAGCCCCAGGGCTTCCTCCCCTCCATGTGCGATCTGAATATTTGCGGCGCACCCCGACTCTCCGATGACCATTTTATACATGAATGTAGTGGGTTCGTCGTCGTCAATAAGCAATACGGATTTCAGTTTCTTTTGCATCACCTTTCATTGATCGTAAAATGGAACGTACTTCCTTCCCCCGGCACAGAATCAACCCAAATTTTTCCATCGTGGAGTTCGGCAATTTTTTTACAGTGGGCAAGACCAATGCCCGATCCATCATATTCGCTACGGGTGTGCAGGCGTTGGAAGATGACAAATATGCGTTCGTGATATTTGGCATCGATCCCTATTCCGTTGTCCCGAATGGTAAATTCCCATAAACCGTTTCGCCTGGTCGCCGATACGTCGATCAATGGCGGCGTCCCCGGCTTCCTGAATTTAATTGCATTGGTGATCAGGTTCTGAAACAGGAGCTTGAGCTCTGTCGGATACGCTTTGATCATTGGAAGATCTTCCCTGACGATCATCGTTTCACTCTCCCGAATACTTTTATCCATGTCCGCCAGTACTTCTTTCAGGACCACGGAGCAGTCGACGAGTTTGGACTCTTTCTGCCGGCCAATTCTGGAGTAATCGAGAAGATCCTTGATGAGGGTTTTCATCCGGTCAGAAGATTGCAGAATGTAGTCAATGTATTTATCCGCGTTTTTATCAAGTTTGCCGTAGTAATGCTTCTTCAGCAATTCAACAAAGCCCGCTGTCGTCCGGATTGGCTCCTGGAGGTCATGCGAAGCTACATAAGCAAATTGTTCAAGCTCCTTGTTCTTGCTCTCGAGTTCGAGCGTTCGAAGTTCCACGGTTCGTTCGAGGTTAACATTCGCCCGGGTGATTTCAAGTTGCAATTTTTCCAGCTCGATGGCCATTCGATTAAAAGTATTCGCCAGTATCCCGATCTCATCTCCGGAAAATGCACGTGCCTTCCGCGTAAAGTCGCCGCGTGTTACGGCCTTGGCGGACAAAAGAATCTCGCTAAGCCCTTTTTGGATGCCGCGACTGACCGTAATGGCGAGCAACAATCCGGTGCACTCGACGGTCAAGGCAACAATCAGGAGCAATTTTAAAATCACGTTCTCCAGCCAGCGGGACCCTTCGCCCAGCGCAAAAGAAAACTCATCCTCGCAAATGGTAAGTTTCGAATTGAGCGGGTCGATGTTGTCGAGAATATTTTCAATGCGGTCCCGGGAAGAATTCGGCGATTGGATTTCAAGATGAAGCCTTTCTCCCAGCGGTATGAACTCCTCGGTGATCAGCTTGTCAGCGCGGGTCCAGGCGACAATCGCTTTATGAATATAGCTGTTGTCGCCAAAGCGCCTGAAGAGTTTGATCATGCCGTCAACGTCTCCAGGATCATTCCTCCCTTCGACAAATCCCTGTTTGGCAATACGGAGATCAGTTTTTGGTTTATTGAGCTCGAGGAGCGTCTTGTGATCCCCAATCGGTACTTTCATGTATTCTGTGAACTTCCGATAATCCGCTTCATTGCGGGTCCGGGCATAGGTCAGTAACTGGTACATGGCATCCTTTTGGGCCTTGGACCAGAGCCCTTCCCCTCCTACATAAGCCCTGACAGAGGATAGTGCATTGATCGAAAAGAAAAGGACCACGAGTTCTATTGCGATAAGCAATGCCATGATCCCGACGGTGAAGTAAAGTTTTTTAGCAATGGATATATTCCGGATATATCCAAAAAGCGAAAAGCCTTTCATGAGATATTCTACGATTTTTGCGCGGACTAACATACAGATTAAGCCAGGTAAATCCTATACGTAGAAACCATTGCCGCAGCATACGAACATCACCTTATTAGAAATTCTCATATATATGA
The DNA here is from genome assembly GCA_021324175.1 of Chitinophagia bacterium. Taxonomy (GTDB): domain Bacteria; phylum Bacteroidota; class Bacteroidia; order Chitinophagales; family Chitinophagaceae; genus Puia. Next base: position 1,177 of record JAJPJP010000402.1, on the reverse strand, counting down.
ATACTTTTGATCCGGTTTTAAAACTGATACCCCATGTTAACTACTCAAAATCCATTAAATATTCTTGTCGTTGAGGATAATGATCATGATTTTACCCTCCTCAACGAATACATTTCGCGAACCGGTCTCCCAACAAATACCATTGTCCACGTCAACAGGCTCAAACAGGCACTCGAAGTCCTTGAGAAAAATAACCCTGACCTTATTTTCCTGGATTTAGCGCTTCCGGATTCTGACGGCATAGAATCATTCCAAACCATCAACCAGGCTGCCCCGCATCTCTCCATCATTGTCTTGTCGGGCTTAGCGGACAAGCAGGTAGCACTTCGCACGATTTTGCTGGGCGCGCAGGATTATCTTGTCAAAGGCACTTTCGACGAAACGCTCCTGGCGAAATCCATCGAGTACAGCATCGAGCGAAAAAAAATGCAGGAAGAGATGATTCGCAGGGAAATTGAAAAACAAAGACTCATCACAACCATCACGATCCAGGCACAGGAAAAAGAGCGAAAACTGATTGGCCGGGAGCTCCACGACAATATCAACCAGATACTGGCCACCGCGAAAATGTATGTCAATGTCGCCATTCGCGAAGACGAAGTAGAAAAAGAATTACTCTATAAAAGTCACGAATATATCGTCAAGGCGATCAGGGAAATCCGTTCGGTGTCCAAATCGCTTATCCTGGGGTCTATGAAGAATATCTGCCTTGAAGATGCCCTTCGCGAACTGGTGAACAGCATGAAAATCCATGGCTCGCCGGTCATCGATCTGGAAATAGAACAGGACGTGACAGAAATGCTGGCGCCCGACAGGAAGCTCGCCATTTATCGCATCATCCAGGAACAGCTGAGTAATATTCTTCGTCACTCCGAAGCCACGCAGGCCCGCGTCCACCTGATGAAAACCGGAGACAAACTCACTTTATACATAGAAGACAACGGAATAGGTGCAGATTTGAGCCAGCAGTATAATGGGATCGGTTTGCACAATATTGCAGGTCGTGTTGAAATGCTCAGCGGGTCGATGGAAATTATCACTTCTCCCGGGAAAGGCTATACACTCCATGTAGCCATGCCATATCGCGGATTGCAGTGACGGGATCATTGCATTTTTTGCCAAAAAATACCATTAACTTGAGAAAGGAGACGTCACGATATGCGCAGGCGCCCCGGTG
>JAJPJP010000133.1 GCA_021324175.1 Chitinophagia bacterium | reverse complement strand
TGCTCCCAACGAGCTATTCACTACAGACCGGAATGAACTGCTTTTTGACCACGAAATTAATGTGATCGTTGAAGTGATCAATGAATCGGAGCCTGCCTTTGAAATTGTTTCCACTGCACTGCGCAACAAAAAAGCGGTTGTCAGTGCCAGCAAGAAGATGATTGCCGAACATTTGACGGACCTGCTGCTACTTCAACAGGAGACAGGCGAGCCTTTTTTATACGAAGCCGCGGCCTGTGCTTCGATCCCGGTAATAAGAAACCTCGAAGAATATTATGACAATGACCTGCTGCATTCCATCCGGGCAATAGTCAATGGCTCAACCAATTTCATCCTGACCAAGATGTTTGAAGAAAAGCTTGACTTCCACCAAGCGCTTCTCCTGGCGCAGCAACTTGGATTTGCCGAGACAGATCCAAGACTTGATGTCGAAGGTTTTGATGCCGTAAACAAATGGACATTTCTGCTGACCCACGCATATGGGATCGTCGAAAATCCAAAAAATATCGTTTTCAACGGGATTCAAAATATCCAACTTAGCGATGCAGTGGTCGCGCGTGAAAAGAACTATGATATCAAGCTGGTAGCGCAGGCAAAGAAGCTGGTGAATGGCCGCGTAGCCGCTTTTGTTTTGCCGCAGTTCGTAAGTCACGATGACCATCTGTCATTCGTAAAAAATGAATATAATGGCGTAGTGATTGAGAGCGGTTTTGCCGATAAACAATTCTTCTATGGAAAAGGCGCAGGCAGTTTTCCAACCGCCTCCGCGATTCTCAGCGATCTTTCCGCCCTACGCTACCAGTATAAGTATGAGTACAAGAAACTGTACCACCACAAGCCACATGAGCTGACCAACGATTTTTACATAAAAGCTTACGTTTCTTTCAACGATTGGAAATTCATTCCGCGCGAACAATTCGAATGGATCGAGGAATGGCATGCTCATGAGGAAAGGAAATACTTGATTGGCGTGATTCAGTTCAGACATTTGATAAATTCCACATGGTGGCGCGAAAATGAGACCTCCCTGATTCTTGCACCGGAGCCGATTATCGAAGACGTCGAAATAAGGCGACTTCGCAAAAAGAGCCTGGAACTGGCAGGAATTTCCTAACGCTTCTGCGTATCTTGGCAGATCAGTTCCCTGCCATTGCGATAAGCTCAGCCTTTAACTGGCTGAAATTAACCTGCGCGCCGGGATTTGCGGTTTCTTCAGAGTATGCCACTTTGCCATTCTCACCTATTACGGTAACGCCCCTTTTGGCAACGCCCCTTATGCCCATCGTGAAGTTGCAATGGTACATTTCATACTCGTGAATGGTCTTCTTATTGTAATCCGAGAGTAGGTCATAATTGATGCGATGTTGTTCCCGGAATACCTTGAGCGAAAAAGGCATATCGACGGAAATGCCGATTACCGCCGCCCCCATGCTTTCATAAAAACTATAGTCGTCCCTATTCGGGCAGATCTGTTCGGTGCAGACTCTTGTAAATGCCGCGGGGAAAAAATTAAGGTAAAGGCCATAATTGATCATTCAATCTCGATTAGATTAAAACGTGTTTGATATGAGAATTTTTGGATATAAATTTCAGGTGAAAAATTTGTCTGCTAATTTCAACATGCGACTGCATTAGACTGGGCGGATTTTATCATCTGGGAGATTCAAACTGGCCGATACAAGAATTTTCGACACAGGTTTTGCCGCCTGCCTCGTACCTCCGAACGTTTACCACTCGTATATTCTTAAACGCAATGTCACACTCAATCAATTACCTTCAATAAAACCAATTTACGATGGTAAAAATTCTGCTGTCCCTCATAATGACGGTTGCCCTGGCAAGCCTAAATAATACAAAATCCGATCAGGTCCTGAAGTCGATGTATGAACGTTACCACGGCAAATGGTATCACAATTTTACCTTTGTCCAGACGACAGAAAGATTTAAAAATGACTCACTGGTAAATAGTTCCATCTGGTACGAGGCTATCAGTTATCCCGATAAATTCCGTATCGATTTTGGAGATCTGAGAAATGGTGACGCTGTCATATTTGCCAATGACTCAGCTTATAATTTTGGAGCCGGCACGCTGAAAAGTGTAAAAGCAGATAAAAACGATCTAACCTTTCTGCTTGGCGGAATGTATTTCTATACTTTCGAACAAGTGCTGGGCCAGGTCCGTGACCTTCATTATGACTTGGAAAAATTTCATGAAGATGCGTGGAAGGGGCGGCCGGTCTACGTCATCGGCGCAGATAAACGGAATGAAAAATCTAACCAGCTTTGGATCGATAAAGAAAACCTGATAGTGGTCAGATTCATAAAATATGATGAAAATCGAAAGGAAGAGGGTATCCTTGCCAATCATCAGCAATTCGGGGGTGGATGGTCAGAGACCGAAGCTGTATTTTATATCAACGATAAGCTAATACAGAAAGAATATTATCGGGAATGCAGGGCCAATGTGGAAATCGATCCCGCAGTCTTTCAGCCTCAATCATTCGGAAAGGTCCATTGGTACAAAGGAAAGTGATTCGATTATTCAATTACCTTTTCCATCTCCATGCTTCTCGATCCTTTGACAAGAAATGCAGAATTTTTGAAATTTTGCGCGTGAAGCCAGTTTTTTGCCTCGACATTCGTTGCAAAGAGATGATAAGGATGCGAAGTTTTCATGAAATCACCCCCAACCAGCAAAACTGCTTTCCAGGGGTAGCGTTGGATAAGATCAACGACGCCCTGATGCTCACCGACACTTTCTTCGCCCAGTTCAGCCATCGCTCCCAGCACAAGGATTTTGTCCTCGCCTGCCTGCCTGGCAAAATTTTCTATGGCTGCGCGCATGCTCGTTGGATTGGCATTGTAAGCGTCGAGAAATATTCGGTTTGAATCTTTTTCTATCAGCTGGGACCGGCTATTAGAAGGAACATATTCTTCTATAGCTTTTGTAATTTTTTCTGCTGGAACACGAAAATGGCAGCCGACGGCAACCGACGCGAGCACGTTGGGCAGATTATAGTCCCCGACCAGTTTAGTGGAGATATTCTGAGGGCCGCATCCACGAGTGACATTAATTTCGAGGAATGGCTCGCTGCTGGTTGCGGCGCCTTCAATCTCGGCATCCCCGGTTCCATAGCGGATGACTTCCCTTATGCCCTGGCTCATGGCACGCAGGTAGTCATAATCCCACATTACAAAGGCTGTACCCTGATGCGCTCTAATGAAATCGAACAGCTCCCCTTTGCCTTTACGAACCCCCTCAGTCCCTCCAAAGCCTTCGAGATGCGCTTTCCCGGCATTCGTAATCAAACCATGAGTGGGGAGCACATAATGACAATAGCCGGCAATTTCACCTTGATGATTAGCGCCCATTTCAATCACAATCATCTCGGCATCGTCCCCCGTTTGCAGAAGGCTAATTGGAATGCCAATGTGATTGTTGAGATTGCCCTTGGTCGTGTAAGTTTTGTAAGCAGTCGATAATACGGCATGAATTAGTTCCTTGGTTGTGGTCTTACCATTACTACCCGTAATCGCGAGGACAGGAATCGAAAATTGTTCGCGGTGAAATTTGGCAAGATTCTGCAACGTAATCAAAACGTCATCCACGACAATTATTTGTGACGGATTGCCCTGGGCAGCTTGATCCACTACAACATAAGAAGCGCCCATTTCCAAAGCCTGGGTGGCAAAACTGTTGCCGTTAAAATTAGGTCCTCTTAGCGCAAAAAAAATATCGCCTTTTCGAATTTTTCTCGTATCAGTCTGAATGGACGGGTGCTCCCTGAAGATTGAATATAGATTTGCAATGCTTGTCATCAGGCTGCAAATGTAATCAACAAAAAAAAGCCACCCCCACCTGGAGATGGCTCACTGTCTGTATTAAAGCATTATTGTTTTCGCGTGTTTTGCCGTCTCTCCTGGTAGTTAATACCAGTTTGTCTTCCGTTTCCTGCAGGGCTGCCTACGCGATCCATTGCACAACGGAAACCGACCATTGCGCTGGCCTCATCTTCCTCAAGGAATCTTCTCGTGCCGGGACTTAGCCAATACGGACGATCGTTCCAGCTACCTCCTTTAATCACACGAGATTTGTCACTAATAAGGGTTGTAAAGCCATAACCATATGATCTCGCCGAATCCCTGTTATAGGTGACTCCCGCAATGAGTGAATCACCGTCCAGATAATTAATTACATCGCCTTTTTGGTAATTACGACGACTCTTACTTTCTTCATCCGTCACATACCTCATTTTGATGCGGCCAAGACTGTCTCTATCGGGTTTATTGTCCTTGCCCATGTCGATGGTCTCAAAATGGTTACCACGAAATGGAGAAACGTCGCTGACATCCTGGCCAGACATCGGGCGATAAACGTCGGCCACCCACTCGCTCACGTTGCCTGACATGTTATATAATCCAAAGCCATTGGGAAAGAAAGAGGTTACCGGCGCAGTATACACTGCGTTATCGTTCAACCCTCCTGCAACGCCCATATTGTCACCTGAGCCGCGTTTGAAGTTAGCGAGAAAGGTTCCCTGCCAACTGCCATGTTTGGTATCCCGCAATCCGTTTACATTATTGCTCCAGGAATATACTTGTTTGTTAGTGATCAACTCTTCGCCCCGCTTATTATCCTTTTTGCTGGGCATTGGGTTCTGGTTGATATATCCCAGTGCTGCATATTCCCATTCCGCTTCTGTAGGCAGTCGGTAGGCCGGCAAAAGGATACCATCTTCAAAGGTTACTTGAGTTCTCGGCGTTCCGTTAGAATTCTTTAACGGGTTTTTCTTTGATTTAGCAGCCTGTCCCGGCGTTGCCTGGTATTCGCCCAGCAGGTAGGCCTTAGTATTGAAATTCTCCTGTCCCAGTCCCTGGATATTTTTCAGGGAGTTCTTATTTATATAACCACGGTCGACCAAGGCCTTCTCATTTACCCGGTCGCTCCTCCAAAGACAAAAGTCATGCGCCTGGCGCCAGGTGACACCAACTACGGGATAATAGTTATATGAAGGGTGGCGAAAATAGTACTCTACCATGGGTTCGTTATAAGCAAGTTCGCTTCGCCATACTAGGGTGTCGGGCAACGCCTGATCCCTTACTGCCTTATATTCATCACCATCAAAGACATTGTTTATCCAGTACAGGTATTCGCGATAGTGCACATTGGCCACTTCAGTGCGGTCGATATAAAATGAATTTACCGTTACTCTTCTGGGGACGTTATTCCAGTCGGCCATCACGTCTTCTTCGGTTGCACCCATGGTGAATGTGCCGCCCTGCACGAAAACCAGCCCCGGTCCAGTCCGTTGTTCTTTTTCCAGGGAAACCTGGTAACCACCCATATTCTTGTCGTTGTAATTCCAGCCTGTCACTGTGGATTGTTCTGGCTTTTTATGGCAGGAGGCCATCATGAATACGGCTCCACCAAAAAGAGAAAGGTTTTTCAAATTCATTTCAAATAATTTAAACTATGACGTCAATCTGAACAAACGCTGTGTGTCAGCGTTTATTGTCTCTAAATCCTGATTTTGCAGAAGATTTTTGCACATGGGATGGCGGATAAATTCCTCTCGAAAAATGAAGACGACATTTCATCAAAACTTCATCAGAACTCTCAATCCATCAGCGAGTTATGAGATAATCGTCCACTTAATGTTTTATACATCCGTCGCACTCTCCCGGTGCAAAATACAACCAAAATGCCTGACACCTGGTGCCCCGTCCGATCAGCATATTTTTCAGAAAATACGGGTCAAAAGATAAACAGGTTTCTGCACAATAAAGAAAATCAGAAACCGTTGAAGTAAAGTTAATTATAAAGGTCTGCTTACAAAATAGCTACTTGATGGCTTAATTCTACTCTAAGAAACGCGTAAACACTTATTTAAGATAAAACCTGCAATTTTCGGGTTTTGATCGCTAAAAGACAAATCAGAAAACATGAAAAGATTGACCTTAAGATTAGCTGCTTTTATATCGATATTTCTTTGTCTTCATACCGTAAGTGCGCAATATCTCGCCAACGGCGTAGTTACAACAGCTGTACCTTTTTTGAGAATATCGCCAGATGCGCGTGCTGGCGGTATGGGTGATCTCGGAGTGGCTACCTCGCCAGATGCCAATTCCTCCTTTTATAATTTATCAAAAACACCTTTTTCCAAACATGACTATGGGATTGGCCTAACTTATACTCCATGGTTGAAAGACCTTGGTCTGAATGACGTCTATCTGCTTTCGGCCGCAGGGTTTTATAAATTGGACGAAAACCAGGCCATATCAGCGTCACTGCGCTATTTCAGCCTTGGAAATATTCAGTTCACGGATTATTCCGGGAACACGTTGGGGCAAGGCCAGCCGCGTGAGTATGGAGCCGATTTCGGTTACTCACGGAAATTATCAAGCCGTATGTCCGTAGGACTGGCATTACGCTACATTCATTCGAATTTGGCGGCAGGTTATGCGTCCAATGGTCAGACATATAAACCGGGAAATTCTGTGGCAGGTGATATCTCACTATTTTACAATATGCAAAACGACAATGGGCAGGGATGGACCTTTGGCGCAACCATGACTAATTTGGGAAATAAAATCGGATACACAAATGATGCGACTGAAAAAGATTATATACCTGCTTCGCTCAATTTGGGCACTTGCTACACTGCGGTTTTTGATGAACAAAATAAGATTTCGTTCGGCGTTGACCTGCACAAACTCCTTGTTCCTTCGCCGCCCCAGCCGACCAACAATTCATCCACGGACTCCGCCAACCTGATTACCTACCGCGATAAGACGGTCGTTAGCAGTTGGTTCAGCTCTTTTTCAGGCCCCAACCAGTTAAAGCTTATCGACGTTTCTCTGGGAGCCGAATATTCTTATCAGGACCAGTTCTTTGTTCGCGTTGGTTATTTTTATGAAGATCCCAGCCAGGGTGACCGCAAGTATTTCACTGCGGGAGTCGGGCTGAAATATAATGTGATCGGCCTGAACTTTTCATACCTTGTTCCATCAGGCAATGGTGTCACCAGGAATCCTTTGTCCAATACCATCCGCTTTGGCCTCGTTTTCGATCTTGATAATAATAGCGGGAGCAATAGCGGAAGCACCACTACACCGGCCCAAACAAATCAATAAGCGGTCTTTTGAATAATTTTGGTATGTCCTGTATTTAAGCGGGGCGCTGTAAACCAGGCGGCAGACGCCAAAAGTTTTTTCTATCAATTCCCTTTGGGTTTCATTCGGGTAGATTCGGTATTCGTAGGCCTTGAGCACCATCCTATCCTTAAAAATAATTAGCCACCAAATGTTAGCTAAATTAGTTAGCTGCATTTTTTCACAATTTCCACTTAGCAAAGCAGTCAATGAAATGAAGACTCTTGGGGTCGGAATTAAACGATCCGGCAAAAAACAACCTGTTGCAATCGGGGGTAGCGAGCCGTTAAGCCTTCCACTGCGTGTAAATGTTATATTTGCTTTACTTTTTTAACTCTATTTGATGTCATATAGAATTGGAAATGGAATAGATTTTCACCAGCTCCGCGAAGGTCGCGAGTTTTGGCTCGGGGGAATCAGGATTCCCGGCTCAAAAGGCGCATTGGGTCATAGCGACGCCGATGTGCTGATCCATGCTATTTGTGATGCGCTGCTTGGCGCCCTAAACCTAGGGGACATCGGGATGCATTTCCCGGATACGGATCCTGCTTATAAAGACATTGACAGCAAGAAGCTCCTGCAACAGGTATTTTCGCTGGTAAAGAAAAAGAGGTACCACGTTGTAAATCTCGACAGTACCATTTGCCTGCAGGCGCCGAGAATCGAGGCTCATACGGGTGACATGCGCCGCATCATTGCGGATTTACTTGAAACAGCTGTAGATAATATATCCATAAAAGCGACAACCACCGAACATATGGGCTTTGTTGGACGCGGTGAAGGAATTGCCGCATATGCTACGGTGTTACTCGAACAAATTCCGCACTGAGAAGGTGAATGCAACCCACTATTGATCTTCACATAGTTCAGGCAAACTTCAGATAGTATTACCTTTGCCCATGCCGAATCTCAGCGTAAAGATCCTGAAC
>JAJPJP010000334.1 GCA_021324175.1 Chitinophagia bacterium | reverse complement strand
TGTGTGTATACTGATCTTAAGCCAATCCAAAAATGTTTCATAAGTGATCTTGGGATGCAGGATTTCATCTTGATACCAATTCGAAAGTTCGTTGGTAAAAATGTCCGTGAAATTCAATTTTAGATATTTTTCGACTGCCTTTTCAATGTCATCTTCCTCTTCATAACCCGGAACCAAATAAACGCTGCAGTCATGTTGGATATCGCTCAATGTGATTTCATCTTTGAGGTCGATTTTTTTCAACCATGCTAAGAAAGGTTGCTGCGGCGTTGCAATGATTGCGCATCGATCAACAAGCGGGTAGGCATCCATAGTTTATTTTTTAGGTTGCAAGGTCCACGTTTGGTCCTATTAAAAATTTAATATCCCACAACACTAAATATAAACAATACGGAAATATAGGAGAAATCATTTATTCAAGGCCAGCAATTATTGCATTGCTTTTCTTTCCGGAATTCATGGGGAATAATGAAGAATATTTAAAATGTGCCTGCATATTTTTGAACCCATTGCTTTGTTTGAATCTTCCAAAAAAAAAGAATTTCGAAAAATTTTATAATTTGATACAATTCCGGCTATTCCGCTCAATCAATCAAATCCCCTTTTCAATCAATCATGCAGGAGCAGTCAGTAAATCAACAGCTGAAACGACAATAAACCATTTTTCTTTGCTGATAATCCCTGTCCAGACCGCCGGCATTAATTCTTCACTGAAAACTGACTGTTATGCTCATAAAAAAAACACTCCTGTTTTCAACCATTTGTTATGTATTTAGCACGCCCATCTTTGGTCAGGGTTGCGTGGCCATCCGCAATATTGCAGGCTTTAGTCAGTTTGCCGAGCTTGGACAGTCCTCGAAGACAGAGAAGGAAAAATGGATGATGGATGTCAATAACCGGGTCTTCGAAGCCTATACGTTTCTGGAGGGGACAACAAAGATCACGCCTGAAAACCTTCGTTCAGGAGTCACCCTGCATGAATTTACGACTAATTTCGAGCTGACACGGTTGCTGAATAACGGGTGGGCAATCAGCCTGGATATGCCGGTTTCAGCAAATGCTACTGCGGGGGAACTGGAGCACGCTTCCGGTGATTATCATCTCACACATGATTTTGGATTGGGCGATATGCGGCTAACGGTCTATAAATGGCTTTTTAACGGTCCATCTTCGGACAGGGGAAATATACAACTTGGTCTGGGTATCAAATTCCCAACAGGTAATTATCACAGTGAAGATTATTTTTATGATGATCCTTCAAATAAAAATTTCAAGGAGTTGTTCCCGGTCAATGTGGCGATCCAGCTTGGCGACGGTGGTACAGGAATCACCACACAGTTCAATGCTTTTTACCTTATCAACTCTCATATCAGTATTTATGGTAACTTCTTCTACCTGATCTCGCCCCGCGACCAGAACGGCGTGGCAGCATGGCCCCCCAACCTTGTTCCTGCGGCGACCTACGCCGTCTTTCAGCAGGCGACCTATGATGTCAATAGTGTTCCGGACAGTTATACCAGCAGGGCGGGGGCAAACTTTCTGTTTGGGAAATGGGTGGCAACAGCCGGCTTTCGTTATGAGGGCGTCCCTGCCCATGACCTGGTTGGCCAGGATAACGGGCTTCGCAGGGCCGGTCATATTTTTTCTGCGGAGCCGGGTATTCAATACAAGTTGCCCAAGTCATTGATTTATGCTTTTGTGGGTATTCCCATTGAGCGAAGGACCATCGTGACTGTCCCGGATGAGCGGATGGCGGCGATCACCGGGCAGCCTGTTTCCCCATCACCAGGACATTTCGCCAACTACATAGTATATTTCGGTTATTCGTTTACCTTTTAAGGGATCGTCCAGTATTTTTTCTTATCCTTTGATTTTTTGTCTAATTTAACTTCATCAAACAAGAGGGATGTCCCCAATTAAAGCCCTGATAATCGACGATGAACCGCAAAGCAGAAGCGTGCTGGCCGACATGCTCGAGGCTTATTTTCCGACAATCGTAAGCTCCCACCAGGCAGACAGCGTGGTTTCAGGGCTTGAACAAATAAGACTGCTGCAGCCGGATATGGTCCTGCTGGATATACAGATGAAAGGAGAGACGGGATTTGACCTGCTCAGGACGTTGGGCACCATTGAATTTGCGGTTGTCTTTACCACCGCTTTTGATCAGTATGCGATCCGTGCTTTCCGTTTTAATGCCATTGATTACCTGCTCAAGCCGATCATCCGGGAAGAACTGATCGAAGCAGTAAACAAGGTCCTTGAGCGTCGCAGTTCCCTGTACCGTGCCACCATGGCCCAACTCGAAGAACTAAGCCGGAACATGAAAAATCCGCTAAAGATGCAGGAGAAGATTGCCGTGCCGACCGAAGACGGGTTTATCCTTATCGCCATTGCGGAGATCATCTATTGCCGGGCTAGCGGAAACTATACCCAGTTCTGCCTTGCGGGCGGAAAGGAATTTTTATCCAGCTATACACTAAAACAATACGACCACCTGCTCAGTCCACAGCATTTTTTCCGCGCACACCGCTCTTTCCTGGTTAACCTTGCCCATATTAAAAAATTCCGCAAAGGCAGTGGAGGCACCATCGTGATGAGTAATGAAGATGAAATCGAACTCTCTCAGGCGCATAAAAGTGAATTCCTTCGCTTTTTAAAAGGGGAAGCGTGACGAGAATACGTTTTTCCTCCGCGTTTACCTGGCTAATTCCTCTGGCGCTGATTGCACTTGGCCCCCGTGTCCTTGCCCAGGAGCATGTTCAAAAGAAATTTACGGTTGCTGACGGGTTGCCGGCGAGTTTTACCTACCGTGCCTATGCGGATCGCGAAGGTTATCTGTGGATAGCCACCACTGCAGGTCTAAGCCGCTTTGATGGAAAGCAATTTGTCAATTATGGACTCTCTGACGGGCTCCTTTCTTTAAAGTCAGATGGGCTGCTTGAAGATTCCAAAGGCAGGATGTGGGTGGGCACCAATGCGGGTATGGCTGAATTCCGCAATAATCGCTTTGTATATTATCCCGTCAGTGACAGCGCAACCATTTTCGGCGTGGCAGATTTTACTGAACTCCGTGACGGGCGCATACTGGCTGAAACGAGCGCAGGTCTTTATGAATTTGCGGGAACCTGCTGGAAACCGTTGAAACTTGCCTCGGGTTTTGATCCACCCCATCTGCGTTGCCGTGACGTCATCGAAGCGGGTGACGGACTATACGCTAAATATGATTCCGTGATCGTTTACCGCGACCCGGCGGGCAGGTGGTGGCGGCTCCCTTTGCCGGCTGGAAATGGCTCAATCAGTAACCGCCTCTCGCTGGCAGGAGGAACCGCCATGGCTAGCATTGACAACCACCTTTATCGTCTCAGCGGCAGCCAGTGCATAGCAATCGATACGGTCAATAATCCAGACAAAAATTATTTTTCTTTCGCCGTCGACACCAGGGGTAGCCTCTGGGCCGGCGGTGCAGATTTCTTAAAGACATCTTTAGCTGGTTCCTGGGGCAGGTTTTCAGACTCGGTCAGCAGCGCGCGCAATATTTATTTTCTCAGTGCTGATTCCAACGCCCAGGTATGGGCGGCGACGAGCGAGGGACTGATCCGGATAAAAAATATTTCCGCCGAAACCATTGGTCATGAGCGGGGAACTCCAACGCTGGTCAATTCGATCGTTCCTTTGCCTGGAGGGCGTTTGCTTATCTGGAGCGGAGGAAAGGATGAGTTTTATTATTATGAAAAAGGAAAATTTCGCCCAGCTGCTCTTTCGCTCGGCAAAGGGAATATTTTACTTATGGCATCCGACCACCGTGATGGCGCCTGGGTGGCCCTCACCAGCGGTGGTTTTCTGCACCTGGAGGGTTCAGCATGTAAAAAAATTGCGGCCTTCTCGTTTCCCCACCGGATGAGCGAGGTTTTTGACATGCAGAGCTCAGCATCCCGAGGTGGCATTTGGGTGTGTAGCGATTCGACGCTTCTTTTGGGTGACAGCACCGGCATGCGCAGTTTCATTCCGCACAACACGGGAAAACCGCTGGAAAAGCCGATCCGGGTCTGGGAAGCAAGGAACGGGCTCGTTCTTGTTTACCTCGATGGTCAGGGCGTGTTTGCCATTACGCCGGCAGGTGACCAGGTGTCTCTGATCTTGCAAACAGGTTTTGACGGACATCATAAAGGGAGAAATCAGCATGATGTATTTTTTTATGAAGACAGGTCAGGCGAATTCTGGATCACCTATCCAGGGCTTGGTCTTTTTGAATACGGATTTGGAAAAGACCATATTCCTTACCGGAAACGGCAATACACTGCTGTGACCGATGGGCTTCAAAGTGATAAGATCATCAGCCTTGCAGCGGATTCCGCTGACCGGCTGTGGATAGAATCTGATGCGGGTATTGATATTTTGGAAAAAGGGGCTGATGATTCCCGCATTCTTTTTAATTACCTGAGTGAAAATGACCTGGGGGTAAGCCTGAATGGTTTTGGAAGACTGGTTTCCATGCCTGAAGAAAACCAGGTATGGTTTTTTACACCGGCTACGATCATCCACTTTCACCCCGGAAACATTCAGCTTACCAAGGCAGCTCCGCGCGCTTCGATTGAAAGCATCACGCTCAATTTTAAAGAAACGGACTGGCACGCGCGGGGTGATTCGGTCCACGGCTATTTTGATATCCCGGTAAACCCGGAGCTTCCTTACCAAAATACATTATCGATCTTTTTTGGCGCGCCTGACTTAGGCAGTCTATCGGCGGATCCGCAATGGGCATATCGTCTTTTGCCGCTGGATACTTCCTGGAGTCCGCCGTCAAGGCTTCGTTCTGTTTCATTTGCCAGGATACCCGCAGGGAACTATGTTTTTGAGGTACGATCGCGAGATAAAGCATCGGGTTGGGGGGCTTCTGCCATTCTTCGATTTTCAGTCATACCTCCTTTCTGGGGCACTTTATTTTTTAAAGTTTTCACAGCTTGCCTGGTTTGCGCGCTTACCTGGTTGCTAATACGAACCCGTGAAAAAAGGATTCACCAGCGGGCTTATATTGCCGGGCAGTTAAAGGATATGGAAATGAAGGCACTCAAGGCGCAGATAAAACCTCATTTTATCTATAACGCGCTCAATTCGATCCAGGCGCTGGTGGTTAGCGGAAAGAAAGAAGAGAGTCTGCGATATATTGGTTCTTTTTCTCGCCTGCTGCGTCAGGTACTTGAATACACCGAAAACAATACCATCAGTCTGGACAAAGAACTCGAAACGTTACAACTTTATGTCCAGGTGGAGACCTTGCGGCTTGGCATGGAATTACATTTCCGGGAAAATTTCTCAGAAGACCTGGTAAGCGAGTTTGAAAAGGTCCCGCCGCTGATCCTGCAACCCTTTGTAGAAAATGCGATATGGCATGGCTTAAGCCGTAAGGAAGGATTCAAAGAGATTGTGATGTCAGCCACCGTGAATGGCGACTGGCTGGTATGCGAGGTCCGGGATAACGGCATTGGTCGCCTGGCGGCCATGGAATGGAAGGTCAACTCTATGCCCATCCATCTTTCCCGCGCGCTGGAGATTACCCGCAAAAGACTGATCGATTTTAACGTAGACGGCGGAGTGGACCCTATCGTTTTTATTGACCATTTGGATAGCGCTAATAAACCGACCGGCACTTCGGTCATCTTGTCAATCAGCCGAAAACCTCCTCGTGGCTTTTGATTGAGTAAATGAAAGCTGGGTTTTGCTTTCAATATGCCCGGCCCCGGTCAATATCACTTTTATTTATCGATTGCCGTCCTACATTTAAAAAAAACCAAGGAGGCTAATTATGAAAATACGATTTACTTTGGGGATCGTGGTGTTTTTCACCATCATCCTGTTTGCGATTTCCTGTAAAAAGAATGAAAGACTCATTTGTGCCTGCAGCCAGGGAGATATCGTCACCACGACGACGGTCTTTGCCACCGGTCTGAACAATCCGCGAGGGCTGAAATTCGGCCCGGACGGAGACCTGTATGTCGCAGAAGGCGGCTATGGCGGGGCGGATTCAACCATTGGATTATGTACCCAGGTTCCTGCCGCAGGGCCTTATTTTGGCAGCGATACCGGGAGTCGGATATCCAGGATTGACTGGCAGGGTAATCGAAGCACCGTAGTAAGCAATATCCCTTCCAGCCAGACCAATGCCGCCCAGGGAAGCCTGGTCAGTGGTGTGGCTGACGTAGCTTTTATCGGCACCACGCTCTATGGTATCACGGCAGGCTCAGGTTGCTCGCACGGCGTCGCCAATACGACCAATGGGGTGCTCCGGGTAAACCGTGACGGAAGCTGGAAGGAGATCGCCGACCTGAGCGCATTTCAAATGGCGAATCCGGTAAAAAATCCCAACCCCGGTGATTTTGAACCTGACGGTACCTGGTACAGCATGATCAACGTGGATGGCAATTTTTATGCTGTAGAACCCAATCACGGTGAACTCGACCGCATTACGCCGGGTGGTCAGATCAGCCGCATCATTGACATCTCCGCTTTTGAAGGTCATATTGTTCCCACTGCAATGACCTTTCACCAGGGGAATTTTTATGTTGGTAACCTGAACACCTTCCCGATTGTTGCCGGGAGTTCGAATATCTACAAAGTTACACCAGGTGGTCAGATCAGTGTTTTTGCCACAGGTTTTTCCATTGTAACCGGTGTCGCTTTTGATGAGTTTGGTGCTTTGTATGTCCTGGAGAACACGACAGGCAATCCCTTTCCTACTCCCGGAACAGGAGACCTGGTGCGAATAGATCCGGCAGGTAACCGGTCCACCATCGTGACCGGTCTTAATTTACCTACGGCAATGACCTTTGGGCCTGACAGCAAATTATATATTTCAAACTGGGGTTTCGGACCGCCACCGGTGGGGCTGGGGGAGATCCTCCAGGTGAGCATCACTTGCGCGCCCGCTTCCCAAACCGCCAAGTAGCCCATTCCGCCCAGGATTGAACGCCTGTCCGCAATTGTCACCGTATTTTTAAAAACCCGCGCAGCCGGTTGGCCCTGCGGGTTTTTCTTTTTTTCTGCCTTGACGTGTTGCAGGATAAGGTCGGACGCGCTAGCTTTCGGTTATGCATAACCGTTATATAACGAAATGCATCATCGGTTTACTTCCTCCCAAAACCAAAATAGGTTCACGTTTTATCTTGTCCATTTATATCCCGGGACGCATTGACATAAAAAATCCAAAGTCAGTCGTTTCCTTTACCTAGCATATTTCGTCTATTCACTAACACGGTTTTCTATTCAAACTAAAACGTTATTTATGAGAAAGTTGATTTTAATTCAAAAGAATTGCTCTTTGTCCTTTATCCTGCTCCTCAGCATGATTGCCCGGGGACAAAGCTGGCTTCCGCTTAACAATACACCGCCGCAGCCACAAAATTTCAACGCCATTACGGTTATGCTCTTATTGCCCGATGGCTCGGTAATGGCACAGGTTTGCACCAACTTTGTATCCTGCGGCAAACAATGGGCTAAACTCAACCCGGATGACCAGGGAAGTTATGTGAACGGAACCTGGACAATGCTTGCTCCAATGAATTATGAAAGAACTGATTTTTCTAGTGCAGTCCTGCCGGATGGCAGGGTCTTTGTTATCGGGGGAGAGTACACAAACAATGCACCAGGGGGATTTCAGGGAGAAATTTATGACCCGGTCCTGGACAAATGGACACTGGCTTCATTGATTCCCAAAACCCTATTTGACCAGACCAAGGGTGCAGAATTCGACGATGCGCAATCAATGGTGATCCAGGGTGGTAAAGTATTATTAGCCCCGGTACGAAGTACAAACAACAACAGCACCCTCCTTTACGATCCCGCTACAGACTCCTGGTCTGCCGGCGCAGCTTTTGTCGCCGGTAGAAATCAGGATGAAACAACCTGGTTAAAATTACCGGATAACAGCGTCCTTACGCCTGACAATGATAATATTCATTCCGAGCGCTATATTCCATCAGCTAACCAATGGGTTGATGATGCTCCAGTTCCTTCTTCAAATCAACTATTTAAAAGCGGGGAGATGGGCGCTGCCTTACTGCTTCCAAACGGCAATGGATTTTTTATTGGCGCTACCGGGCATACATTACTCTATAAGCCGAGCGGTTCAAGTATGCCGGGTACCTGGTCAGCGGGTCCGGATATCCCTTCTTCCCTCGGAGCCTCCGATGCGCCGGCTGCCATGCTTCCCGACGGCAAAATCCTCGTTGTGGCCGGAACCAATCCCGGCGATGGCGGAACGACAGGACCAACCTATTTTTTCTTATACGATTATTCAGCAGGAACAAATGGTTCCTTTACAGCAATTGGTTGCCCCACCAATCCGACAGCTGGTTCGCAGGCAGAAACCAATGCTACAAGTTATATTTTCCTTGATTTACCCGATGGCAGTGTGCTCGTCACCCATCAAAGCGCCAATCCTCCTGCGCAGCTATATGTTTTTAAACCAGGGGGTACTCCGGTTGCAGCAGGGAAGCCGAACATACTCTCTATTTTGAGAAACACGGATGGCACTTACCATCTGGTTGGCACAGGCATCAATGGGATTTCAGCAGGAGCCTCATTTGGTGACGATGTGCAAATGGATAGCAACTATCCTTTGGTAAGACTGACGGACGATCAAAAAAGGGTCTCTTATGCCAGAACATTCCATTGGAGCAGTACGGCGGTTATGACGGGGAATCAATTATTGTCTACAGAATTCGAAGTGCCGGCAAACATTCTTTCCAAGCCAGGAGGAACCAGGTTTACCCTGGACCTTGTTGCCAACGGGATCGGTTCAAACACGGTCACATTTACCGTCCCCTATTCCTTTAATACTGAAAAATGGACAGGTGCCTGGGGCTCCGATGGACCGATATTTACCGGAGATCTGAGCGGTGACGGGAAAACCGATGTTTTCATGTGGCGGAATTCGACTCACTCCTGGACAGTGAATCTTTCCACCGGAAAAGGATTTATCCAACAAGGATGGACAGGGGCCTGGGGTTCTGACGGCCCTATATTTACCGGAGACCTGAATGGTGATCGTAAAACCGATGTATTCATGTGGCGGAATTCCACCCATTCATGGACCGTAAACCTGTCGACCGGAACTGGATTTACTCAACTGGAATGGACTGGCGCCTGGGGTTCAGATGGTCCGATATTTACCGGGGACCTGAACGGAGATGGCAAAACTGACGTGTTCATGTGGCGGAATCCGACACATTCCTGGACCGTTAACCTATCCAATGGAAAAGGTTTTAGCCAACAGGAATGGCAAGGCGCCTGGGGTTCAGATGGTCCGATATTTACCGGGGACCTGAACGGAGATGGCAAAACCGACGTGTTCATGTGGCGAAATTCGACACATTCCTGGACCGTTAACCTTTCAAATGGAAAAGGTTTTAGCCAGCAGGAATGGCAAGGAGCCTGGGGTTCAGATGGTCCGATATTTACCGGTGATCTGAACGGAGATGGTAAAACCGACGTGTTCATGTGGAGAAATTCCACACATTCCTGGACCGTGAACCTATCAACGGGAACAGGTTTCAGCCAGCAGGAATGGACGGGAGCCTGGGGTTCAGATGGTCCGATTTTTACGGGGGATCTGAACGGGGATGGCAAAACCGACGTGTTCATGTGGCGTAACGCTACCAAAACATGGACTGTAAACCTCTCCAGCGGAAGTGGTTTTAACCAGGTAGAAATGCTTGGTATGTGGGGTTCGGATGGCCCCATATTTCTGGGTGATGTCAATGGTGACCATAAAACGGATATTTTCATGTGGAGAGACGCCGACAAAAGTTGGTCTATAAATCTTTCTCCCTGGTAGGATATTTAATCCAGGCTACGGGGCAAATTTTCCCAAAGTCTGAAAGGATTGTGCTTCCTTTTCCGGAATGCTGATCAGGAACGCAAAAAATGCTAATTCGGAAATCACCAAAAAGGAGAAGCTTGCGGGAAGATATCCCAGGAGTTTCTCCTTTTTTTTTGAACATCGCCGGATATGGGCGGGTATCAGCGCTTCGGTCTGGGACATCTCACTTCCTTAAGCGCACGCTTTCTCTCGTGTTTGTTGTTGGCGGGTTGGCCTGCAATTGGGTATACACAACTGAAAAATAGAATATAGAAAATGATTTTTTTCATGCGATACTTTATTTTCGGTTATATGTCAACGTTATACTCCGACCCGGCAAAAACCAGGATGTTAAATCTATTGTTGTTTGGTCTTTTGGTATAATCCCACCAGTTCACCTTGTGCCAGGATATGTCCCTGCATAGCCGCTTCCAGATCACTTTTGCTGGAACCGGCCGGAATGGAAAGACTGCTATCCAGTGCATATATCATGAAATGATAATGATGCACGCCTGCCGGCGGACAGGGTCCAGTATAACCGGGTTTGCTCCTGACGTTGTTGCCCATCATGCCGTCAGTTACTTTTTCAGGAATGATGGCAGAAGGAGCTATGTTCCACTGTACCCAATGAACGACGTTCCCTGCATCGGGATCCGAGACCGTTACAGCCAGCGTTTTGGTCCCCTGCGGAATTCCGTCAATGTTTAGTTGCGGGCTGATATTGTCCCCTTCGCAAGTGTATTTAACGGGAATGAAATCATTGTTTTTGAAAGCAGGACTGGTAACCTGCAGGGTTGCGATCACGATTGCGGCGATAAGCGGAACATGCATAAGGTATTTTTTGGTGAGTATCTATCCAATCATTTCCAAAATTCAGGCCAGTAAACCTGGAGCGTGAATACACAGAAACAGGGGAAAATTTGCCGCTGGCGATGTTGAAAAAAGGAAACAGGGGCGCCTGCTTGACACGTGCGAAGAGCAGAAGGTTGAATTTGAAACTGAATGGCGGCAGCAACCATTTAACACCGGTTATGGATAACCGAATATTCAGCGGCTGCAGATGGCAGCTCATGGGGGTTGACCCGTATCGTCATCTCCCCGATATTCGCTTTGGAGCGACGGGGTAATTTCGTGGCAGCAAAATGATCGGCTTTTGGAATGGTTGTCCGGCTTGTCAGTTCACAAATATTTCGTCAATAAAAAACCAGCCATGATCATTGAATGGTTGAGCGACTTTGTCTTTTTTTGAAGCGGCGGCTTTATCTTTTTTTTCTCCTACAGGTTTTTCTTTTTTTTCCGGAAGAAACTGCTTTGGAAGTTTCCCTATTGGCTCAACGATCACCTTTATAAATTTAATGAAGGGAGTTGTGATCGTGAGATCGTACGGGATGAGGTAATTTGATGACGGGAGCGTATCCTGCGGCGGAGTAAGATGATAAAGAAGTTTCAGATTCCGGCGGTCCATGCCTCCAAAAATCCTGATGTCCTTCGGCGGAAATACGAGTGCACCCACATTCACCAGCGAACTTATCGTGATGGTTTTTGGCCTTATTGGTTTGGGGAATACCATCAGGCACTCCAAATTGTTTTTACGAAATCCAAGCCATTTGCCGTCTCCAAAACTTTCATTCCCTTTTACAAAATCATTTAATGTCCGGCCTCCGTTGCCCCTGAAATTCGAATCAGCCGGTTTCAGCATGACCACGGTATCAGCTTTGTAGGTCGCCTTATAAAACCGGTATTCCACGCTATCGCTTCCATGCCAGCCATTTTTAAAAGCACGGGCTTTCACCACTGCCGCTTTATCAATAAAAGTTTTATCATTGTATATGGACGAATTGATACTGTCTGGTTCGGTTCCATCCAGCGTATAACGGATAATCGTACCTGGAACAAAATGTTTTAGTCGCAACCTGATTGGCGTATCCACCACAACGGCAGCATCATTTAACACCATCGGTGGATTTATTTTTAAGTACATCGTATCGGTGCGCATTCCCGTTTCGAGATCGAGAAAAGGGTACTTTTTTCTTATTCCATTTGCATCAGCAACGCTGATGCCCGTATTCCACACATAAATATGATGAAGCTCTTTCAGCGTAGCAAGCTTTTCAATATCTTCTTTTTTTATTGGCGTATTGGTAATAGAAAGGTTTTTTAGGTGGTTCAATTTATCCAGGGCCGATAAACCATTGCTTGTGATCTTACTAAAAGAGAGATTAAGTTTTCGCAGGTTGGTAAATTGTCCGATGGTTTGCAGGTCATTATCTGTGACGGGCATTTTATCCAGGTTCAGGGAAACCAGCTGTGTTTTGATTTCCAGGAGGTCCTTCAATTGGTTTGGTTTAAAAAAAGATGTACCAAAAAAATCGGCAGCAACAGCAGGCGATTCTTTAGCCAGCGGATAGACCGCACGGTAATTGGTATTTAATTGCTGGATTGTTTTTTCACTGGCTCCGGCAAAATCATAAGTCTCTTCTTCTGCTGAATTCCTGAAAATATTTCCTGCGATCAATCGCAACGTATCGGTCGGCTCCAGGTCAGTTACTTTTATTTTGAAATTTGCTCCATGTTTTATCCAGTTGTATAAGATGGTTAGTTCCTGTTCATTCAGTTGTGGCTTACCGGCCGGAGGCATGTGTTTTTTCTCCTCTTCCGGCAAATGCACGCGCTGCAGCAACAAACTCATGTTGACATCTGTCGTATCCCACAAAGCCCCATCCTTGCCACCCCTGAGCAACAGCTGCTGTGTTTCCATTACCAATTCACCTTTTGCTTTTTTGGTGTTGTGACAACTCGTGCACTTGGTATCCAGGATGGGTTTCACCATGTCAGTAAACACAACGGCTTCATCAAAAGAAACTTTTTTTCGTGGCTGATCATGGTAAACAGGTGCCAGCAGGAAATTATCGCCGTGTGTAATGCTTGCTCCCTGGTGACCCGCGATGATTACCACCATGGTGCTCACGATGCTTGCAGCGGCCAACGAAATTTTTGTTCTGTTTACCTGGTCGTTAAATATATACCACAAAAAACTGAGCAAAGAAATAAACGCGCCGCTCCATTTATGCCATTGCAATGAATCCTGGTTGTAGGCTGGTTCTTTTGATAAAAAAACGCCCATTAAAGCAGTGATTGCGGCCGTAAATGCAGTTGACAGCAATAACCAT
The DNA here is from genome assembly GCA_021324175.1 of Chitinophagia bacterium. Lineage (GTDB taxonomy): Bacteria > Bacteroidota > Bacteroidia > Chitinophagales > Chitinophagaceae > Puia. Next base: position 980 of record JAJPJP010000334.1, on the reverse strand, counting down.
TTGCCGATATCATCAAATAATTCAGTGGAATGAAAATGCTTTTTTGGAACGATCCATATCCAGATGATGAAAAGCGCGAATAATACAATGGGGAAATGAAGAAACAAAGGATGCGCGCGGCCGACAACCTGGAGCAATGAAGGAACAGTCAGCCTGTCGTAAAAAATGAACAAAAAACAAAGCAGGCAATTTGCGGCAATCGTTGCGCTGAACAAAATATTTTTCCAGTTCGGCATCTTGTTATACAACTGGTTCTAGTTTGTACGGATAAACATGTCCCGAATTCCATTGCGCCACGTACATGTTTTGCTCATCATCAATACAGACATCGTGGGGGTATTGAAAAACCTGCATCGTCTGGTGCATTTCATCGGGCTTACTGCCTGAGTAAGTCGGTTCATTTCCTGCGAGGTTGGAAACGACTTTGAAATCTTTATCAAGAATCGTGACAAAGCCCGACTTCTCGCCGACGTGTGAACTGCTTTGCAAAACTGCGCTATATAAATAATCGCCGTTTATCACCGGGCGGCAAACCCATGCGCCGGGAAGCGGAATGGTATCGATCCATTTTCCCTCGAGGGTGAAGCGTTTGAATGCATTTTGCTGACGCGACGTGATGATAAGGGTTGGATTATTTTTCCTGCGATGATCTATGCAAATGCCATGTGCATTCAATAAATTTTCTTCTTTATCACCTTTACCCCCGAAGTGACGGATGTAGTTTCCTTGGTAATCATATTGAATGATGAAATCCTTTCCGTATCCATCTGCGACATAAATATCTCCGTTTTCAGTGATCGCAGTCTCGGTTGGAATATATTCTTCGGCTTTTGAATACTGACCCGTTTCTTTTGGAAAATCGAGCGTCATCAGCACCCGGCCATCCAGCGTTGTTTTGATGACCTGATGGCGGTTATTGTCACAGATGAACAATACCTCCTGTCCGTTTTCATTAAATAAGGTAAGTCCGTGCGCGCCGG
>JAJPJP010000188.1 GCA_021324175.1 Chitinophagia bacterium | reverse complement strand
TCAGGATCGGCTCAGGGTAAACTATTGCAATAGCTTTTCGGTTTTTCAGGCCAAACAATTGCATACAGCCTGAATATCATTTCTGTTCAAACCAAGTCCGCTCGGAATATAAAACCCATTCCGCGCTATTTTCTCTGCGACGGGGTATTTTTCGTCTTTGAATAGTCCCATGTCTTGAAATACAGGTTGCTCGTGTAGGCACCAGAAAAAAGGCCTGGTGCCGATTCTATTTTCAGTTAACCTTTCCACTGTCACGTTCGCTAACTTTTGCGTATCCGCCACCAAACCATAAACCCAATAAATATTATCGGCGTATTCCGTGCTTTCTATGGGGAGTTGAAGCCCTTTTACTCCTTTCAGCCCTTCATGATACAGTTTTCCAATCCACCTTTTCTTTTGGATGTGTTCTTCGATTTTTTCCAGTTGAGCTACGCCAAGAGCCGCTTGCAAATTCGTCATTCGATAATTCCACCCCATTTCGTGATGGACAAACCTTCTGCCCGAGGGTTCAAAGGCAAGATTGCGCAATTTTTTGCATCGATTGTAGAGCCCGCTGTCATCTGTCATGATCATTCCGCCTTCGCCGGTGGTGATATGCTTGTTAGGATAAAAGCTAAAAATGCTGATGTCTCCGAAGCTTCCGCACTTCTTCCCCTTATACGTCTGTCCATGCATCTCAGCCGCGTCTTCAATGATCTTAATGCCGTATTGCTTAGCTATCTTAAGAACGGGGTCCATGTCAACCGGCAAACCGTAGATATGAACAACAATAATGGCTTTTGTTTTGGAAGTAATTTTGGTCTCGATTGCGGTTGCGTCCATATTCCAGGTTTGCGGATCTGCTTCTACAAGAACCGGAGTTGCCCCAGCACGAACCACGGAAAACGCTGGAGAAATAATGGTAAACGCGGGCATGATGACCTCGTCTCCCTTCCCTATGTCAAGGGCTTGCACGGCAATATCCAGCGCAGCAGACCCATTGGATACCGCGACGCCATATTTTCGGCCCACGTAATTACTGAATTCTTCTTCAAACCGGCTGATAAATGGTCCTTCGCTCGATATCCATCCTGTTTCAACGCACTCCGTCAGGTATTTCAGCTCGTTTCCGGATAATAAAGGGGTATTAACGGGAATTGAGTAGCTCACGCCATTATTTTTTGGAGAATGCAACAAACTCCCCAGGTGTCCTTGCCCGCCGACCTGCCGCTAAGAAATTCTTCTGCCCGTATTAATTGAAATCCCGTAATCGTGGCCAGCAATTCGATCTCAGGTAGGCTAAAGTGTCGCATGGGATGTGTTTCCTTGATGATTTTAGCCAATCCCGTTCTTTTATCCATCGCAATAATCTCGTAGTTCACATCAACAACATTTTCATTATCCCGAATTACCGGTTCGGCCAGTCTGGTTATTTCAATTAAATCATTTGACAATCTTTTGATCCTTGTCTCAGGCTTGAAATGATAAACAGCGGGAGAATACCAAAAATCAAAAAGGAAAATACCGCCGGGATTTAAGTGCTGCCAGGTGCTTTTGAAACATGAAATGAGTCGTTCGTTGTCGACCAGGTAACTGACCACGTGAAACAGGGAGATCGCTGCGCCGAATTTTTCGGGCAATTCAAAATTGGAGATGTCGGCAACAAGCGGACTAAATCCCTGTATGGATTTGCTTTTGGATAAGGCGACCATTTCCGGGCTGCGTTCAAGCCCCGTCACTTTGAAACCAGCGGCACAAAGAGCGGCGGCGTGCCCTCCGGTACCCGAACCCAATTCCAAAATATTATCTCTGCCGGGAATTAGTGTACCTATTGCTTGAATGACATATGCCGCTTCTTTTGCATAATCTTTGTCTTCATAAAGCAGGTCGTAATAGAGACTGTATAGATCGAAATTGCTAGGGGTGATCATCAGCGGATTTGATAACGGGAGTTATCGGTAAGTGGGCAAAACGAACCTTGTCCTCATCGCCACAATAAGGCCCCTGCTTCACTTCAATCATTTCGGCCTGCTCCAGCACCTCAAATCCATGACCGCCCCCCGCCAATAGGATGACATCGCCCTGCTCAATAATGCGGCTTTCGAGGTAATTCCTCTCGTTATCATAGAAGTCTACCCTCACTTTCCCGGATTTTACAAAAAGAACTTCTTGCGTCAGGGTAACTTTCCTTTCCACCAGCCTGTGTACGTGCGGATCGATGACATACCCAGCAGGTCGGTTCATGTAACCCAGTTGTTGGGAGAAATCATCCGGGGTGAAAAAAGATATGCCGTCTTTATGATATGAAGTCCGGATAATGATGGAAAGAAGAACACCATTGTCCATAATGTGCTCGATCATTTGTTTCGTTGTTCAATATGATTTAACTGGTAAAAAATATCCGATCCCAGGATCTTCGCTATTCCTTTTTCCAGCGGAAGGAGTTCGCGTTTCAAAACGCTTTTCATCTTAATGATATCCGGTTGCCGCCTGGTCATGTCCCCTTCCGGAAGAGGTGGTAAAAATATGATCTTGGAGTCCGATCCTGTTTTTTCGATAACCAATCGGGCCAGCTCCAATACCGAAGTCTCCCGGTCGTTGCCCACATTTAATACGTCATTGGTATGCAAATGCTTCTCAAAGACTCCAACACAGGCATCAATGTTATCATCAATATAACAAAATGTCCTTGTCTGGCTGCCGTCACCATAAATGGTAATATCCTGACCGCCCAAAGCCGCTTTGATAAATTTGCTCATCACAAAAGAAGGGCTCTGTTTTGGGCCGTACGTATTGAAAAATCGAAAGATCGTGTACTCCAGTCCGTATTCCTGAAAATAGGATTTGAAATAAGCTTCACCCAGGTTCTTGACGATAGCATAGGGTAGCCTGGAGTTCAGCGGGGTTGAGTGTTCATTTTGGGGCAGTTCCACGGGTTCACCGTAAACTTCGGAGGACGAAGAGAAAAAAACTTTCTTTACACCCGTATTTTTCGACAATTCAAGCACATTTTTTATGCCTTGAATGTCCTCGAGCACCATAATCGGATTTTCGAGGGTCTTCTTCACTCCCACTACGGCAGCATAATGAAAAACAAAATCGAATCGATAAGAAAGCATGATCGTGCTTAACGCCTCATAATTGTTCGCATCAGCCTTGATAAATTTAAAAGCAGGTCCGGAAACTTGCGGCAGGTTCGCCTGGAATCCGGTGGCCAGGTTGTCGACTGCCGCTACAAAATATTTCTGCGATTGGAGTAATTTTTCAATCAGGGAGCT
>JAJPJP010000432.1 GCA_021324175.1 Chitinophagia bacterium | reverse complement strand
GAGCTCGCCCTGTTCGTTTGAAGCGACATGACCGCTGAGAATCGATTGCAATGCTGGTCCACAGATCCCGCCCAGGCAGTAAGGGACGAGGAACACAAACATCATCCAACTTTGTGTCGCAAAGGCAAAAAGCAGCATGCCGAAAGTATACAGCCCTAGGCCGATATAAACACTCTTTTCATTGCCAAGGATGGGATTTACGATCCTGGTCAACCCGGCCTGGACGCCAGCAACAAGAATGCCAACGACTGCGAGCGAGACGCCGACCGTTCTTGGAGTCCAATTGAAGCGATAAATCGTAAAATAGTTCCAGTTACTTTGAATCGCGTGGGCCGCTATATAGATCAGTGTTAATGAAATAAACAAGCCGCCGAGCGACGGATATTTCTTGATATGCATTAAGGCCCCCACAGGATTTGCCCTTTTCCATTGAAATGGGCGCCGATGATCAAGGCTCAGCGATTCGGGCAGGATAAAATACCCATATAGCCAGTTCATGAGGCAAAGTGCCGCAGCCGCATAAAATGGAACGCGTGGCCCAAATTGCCCGAGGAGGCCTCCGATCAACGGCCCAATGATAAAGCCCAACCCAAAAGCCGCTCCGACCATGCCAAAATTTTTTGCGCGGTTCTCCGCGGTGCTGATGTCTGCGATGTAAGCGGATGCAGTCGTAAAACTGGCCCCCGTGACGCCGGCGACGGCACGACCTACGAAGAGCCATCCGACCGTGGGTGCAAAGGAAAGGAAGAGATAATCGACGCCAAAACCAAAGAGCGAAAACAACAGCACCGGTCTTCTGCCATACCGGTCACTCAGGTTGCCAAGGATCGGAGCAAAAAAGAATTGCATTGTCGCGTAAGGAACGGGCAGCCATGTACCGTATTTGGCTGCGGCGTTGACATCGCCGTGAATCAGCTGTTCGATCAGCTGCGGAATCACCGGGATGATAATGCCCCATCCCGTCACATCGATCAGCAGGGTGATAAATATAAAACCCAAAGCAGCCTGTCTGGAATTTCTCATATCATAGTCAATAAAAATATTTCAAAATGCCAATTTGGCGCGCAATTGGTTTGAAAAATTATTCGCTGGCAACGCCCCGATCATACATATTAATTTCCTGTGAATTTTGGCGCTCTCTTCTCCAAGAAGGCTTTTACGCCTTCAGCGTAATCTGCCGTCTGCGCGGCGGCGAACTGCAATTTGTCCTCTGTTTCCAGCTGCTGCTCCAACGAATTCGAAAGGGAAGCGTTCAAAGCCTGCTTGGTAAATGCCAGCGCTTTTGTCGGCAGCTGAGCGAGCCGACGGGCAATCCTCCTTGATTCATCGATTAGGGAATCGTCCGGAAACACCTTGTACACCATTCCCATTTTTTCGGCATCCGACGAGGCTATTTTGTCACCGAGCATCATGATGGCGCTCGATCTTTGAAATCCAATTAACCTGGGCAGAATAAATGTTCCGCCGCTATCTGGTATGAGACCAATCCGGGAAAAAGCCTGGATAAAAGAAGCGGAAACGGCAGCTACGACCACATCGCAGCAAAGTGCGATGTTGGCCCCGGCACCAGCGGCAACACCATTGATTGCACAGACGATCGGCTTTTGAATATTCCGAATCCTCTTAACGATCGGATTATAATGTTCCGAAAGGATTTTGTCAAATCCCGGCGGATTTTCACACGATAGTTCAGTCAGGTCCTGCCCCGCACAAAATGCCTTGCCCGTCCCCGTTAGTAAAATGCAGCGGACTCTCTCATCAGATGAACAATCATCAAGCGTTTTTTGAAGCAGGAGCGCCATTTCTCGATTGAACGAATTGAACTTCTCCGGTCGATTTAGGGTGATCGCGCCAATACCGTCGTCGATGGCCAAATGTATTGAACTCATATCGGGAACTTTGGTGCGACGAAGTTATTAAATCTGCCGTCCTTCAGTGACATTTGAAATAGTCAAATGGTTCGCGGCAGTTGTCGCAGACATACAGTGCTTTGCAGGCAGTCGATCCAAACTGGCTGATCACCCTGGTATTATAGGAGCCGCAGTGCGGACATTGTATTGCCTCACCTTCGTGGAAAAGTTCGGTATGGCATACCTGCTGTTTGATGGTTGGCGGTGCAATACCGAAGGCCTGGAGTTTTGCTTTTCCCTCCTCACTCATCCAGTCCGTTGTCCATGCAGGTGAAATGACCGTGTTCAACGAAACGTTTTTTACGCCGTTTTCGATCAGGACCATGCGTATATTCATCCGGATGACGTCCATGGCAGGACAGCCTGAATAAGTCGGCGTGACATCACTTCAACTTTTTCCCCTTGCATGCGGACGTCGCGAACAATGCCCAAATCGACAACAGAAAGCACGGGCACTTCGGGATCCATCACCTGGTTCATCAGGTCCCATATTTTCTCTTTGCTGATCATCCGAATTTATTTTCAACTTGAGCGATCTTACCATTGGTTGCCGGGATATTCCCGTTGCAAATATTGCATTTCACCGAGCATGAATTCCAGTTGAGCGGAATGCGCTCCTATTTTCCCGCCGGAAATTGTCGCCCCATGTTCCGGTATCACCAGAAGCGCTTCCGCGAAGACGGACCTGATCCTTTCCAACCAGGCTTCCTCCAATGATGAAACGTCAGGGGCTATTGCTTTGTTCGTGCAGGCAGATTCATATGGAGCGGCAATAAATAATTCGGGGGTGTAATCCCACAATTCGCCAATAGCAATTTTCATGCGGCGGTTGCTTTCATCAGTGCCATCGCCCAGCCGGACAACCCATTCGCTGCTCCAGCGAAGATGGTAGGTCACTTCTTTCAGCGATTTTTCGGCGATCGCGGCGATTGTGCTGTCACTGCTTCCCCGCATGTGTTCAAAAAGCAAAAACTGGAATGCGCTAAAAAAGAACTGCCTGGTTATCGTTTTTCCCCAGTCGCCTTTTCCCTGTTCCACGAGTAAACAGTTCCTGAAGTCGCCCGGATTCCGCAGGTAAGCGAGACTGTCCTCTGTTGCTTCATTCCCAATCATCCCGGCGGCGTATTGATAGAAATTGCGGGCCTGGCCGACGAGGTCAAGGGCAATATTGGATATCGCGATATCCTGCTCGAGGATTGGTCCGTGGCCGGTCCACTCGCTGTTGCGATGACCCAGGACCAACACATTATCTGCCAGGTGGAGCGTATATTCGATCAGGTCGTTCATGTTGAGAAGAATTCTCGGTTCTACATGTGCCTGACTTCGTCCGGCAGATCGTAGAATGTGGGGTGACGGTAAGGCTTATCGTTTGCCGGTTCATAAAACGACGCAGCCTCATCAGGATTTGAAGCATGGATATTTTTTGACTCTACAACCCAGATGCTTACTCCTTCCATCCTGCGCGTATAAACATCCCGCGCATTTTCGATCGCCATTTGCGCATCGGCCGCATGAAGGCTGCCGGCATGCTTATGGTCGAGACCCTGTTTGCTGCGAATAAATACTTCCCATAAAGGCCACTCGTTATCCATGATGAAAAGTTGTTCTAAATAAAGATCAGGCTACCTGCTGCTCCCTTGCCCTTCTCTTCTTGGCGTGAGCATCTGCTGCCTCTCTCACCCACGCCCCATTCTCATGAGCGCTGATCCTTGCAGCCATCCGTTCCTTATTGCAGGGGCCATGGCCATTGACGACATTCCAGAATTCGTGCCAGTTGATCTCGCCGAAATCATAATGTTTTCTTTTCTCGTTCCACTGCAGTTTTTTGTCAGGAAGGGTTAACTCTAGAACCTTTGCCTGATCGGCGCACATATCAATAAATTTCTGCCTCAGCTCGTCGTTGCTAAACCGTTTTATTTTCCAGGCCATGCTTTGCGCAGAATGCGGTGAATTATCGTCGTTTGGGCCAAACATCATAACGCTCGGCCACCACCACCGGTTAATAGCATCCTGGGCCATTTCGCGTTGGGCATTGCTCCCTCTGCTAAGCGTAAGCAGAATATCAAAACCCTGACGCTGATGAAAGCTTTCCTCTTTGCAAATCCTGATCATCGCCCTCGAATACGGTCCGAAGCTGCAACGGCAAAGAGGTACCTGGTTCATGATAGCAGCTCCGTCGACAAGCCAGCCGATCGCTCCAATATCGGCCCAGGTGAGCGTAGGGTAATTGAAGATGGAGGAGTATTTCGCTTTCCCGGTGAGCAGCTGGTCGATCATCTCCTCGCGGCCGATATTCAAGGTTTCTGTGCCGGCATACAGGTACAAGCCGTGGCCCGCCTCATCCTGGACTTTTGCGATCAGGATGGCCTTTCGCTTAAGCGTCGGAGCCCGGGTGATCCACGCTCCTTCTGGCAGCATGCCTACAATTTCGCTGTGCGCATGTTGCGACATCTGCCTGATCAGGGTCTTACGATAGGCGTCAGGCATCCAGTCCCGCGGCTCTATTTTTATTTCTTGGTCAATCTTTTCCAAAAATATCTGTTCTTCGTTCTGCATATATCGATGATCCTTCTGCAAATTTAATCAATTTTGGCCTTCACTAACGACCGTTAGTAGTGTGGCTGCGCCATGTGGAAACTTTTCAAATCAAAATCCAGTGAACGGACAATTTGGTCAAAGTATGGCGAATTTGGTTTCTGAATAGCTTAGTCAGCTAAAGGACGCCATTCTGCAAGGGAGTCAAGCGACCAAAGCTTTACTGAGGACGCAAAAAAACCTCACCATAAAATGAGGTTTAAGAAAAATTAATCTTGGCTAATCAGGATGCCCTGTATGGGAATTTCTTGCTGGCATTTCTCATTAATGCATTAATCAACCCATCGGTCGACGAACCCACACTTCCCGACGCTTCGTAATCGTATTTCCACAAAAGATTTCCGGACTGCCCGTCGTGAATGCTGATGGTGGTCGTGACATGGTTAGTATTTCCCCATACTCCAAATACAGCGCCAAGGGCAACGGCTGCGCCGGTGGACATAGGTTTGTCCATCTGGGTGCGATTTTGAATAACGGCATCCACTCCAAGGATTTTAGCGAGCTGCGCCCTGTCCACGGAGACAATGTCGCCGTAGTTTAAGTTTGATTGCTTTAGCAGCGCGTTGGTCCGGCTTATATCCTGGAAAGTCACCGTGTAATTATACTTTTCACTTCTTCGCAAAAACCAGCTATACATCTTATCCTGGATGTCAAAGGCGGTTTTTTGCTCGAGATCCGTCACCTGGTCCGTGGTCATTTTCTTCGCTTCATTGGGTCTTAATTGCATCGTGACCGCCGCAGGAAGGATCGCGACAACTTTGTGACGCGCAAGTGCCCTGTCAAATTCCTGCGATTTGTAAATGGCAGGTCCGCATGAAGTCACTAATAATGAACTGGCAAAAATGGTCAGTAGTAAATTTTTCATTGTTTAGAGTTTGGTCAAAGTAAATCAATAATATTAGCATATGCGCGGCACGGGCTGCTGCACCTTCAAACGAGCGCAGGGTCCCGCTATTGCACATTTCGAAAAAAAAGGGGTATCTTGATCGTGATTTAAAATGAAAAATCTACTGACATTTTATTACTGGCTTTTTTTGCCGTTAACCGTGCAGTTGGCATTCATTTTTTCACCAGCATTCAGGCAGTATTTCCCGGTTAATGCCGATCTGTATTTCTTGCTCATCTACCTGTTCATTTACAGGCCGGCGCTGTGCGGTTTGCGATTGATAGCGACGCATAAAATCGGGTGGGACAAATTCGCGCATATTTTCATTCCTGGCTGGGATTCAGAATACTTCGGGTTCCTTTTTTTCAACCGAGGATGATCACGCGAAGGGGAACACTTACTTGGTCTCTTCCGTCAGAATTCCATCGGCGGTAGTCCATACGCGAACCGTATCCTTTATCTCTTTTGTATTTCCCATTGCCTTTACTGTAGCGGTGATGTAGAATATACTCAGCGTATTAGCGCTGTTGTCGATCTGGTCAACCCTGTAGTCGATCAGGCTGTCTCCTTTCTTGGTCATCCTTTCTCTTACTACGCGGTCAAGCACCTCTTTTCCTTTGAGCGGACTGCAAAATAAAGCCAGGGAGATACTCAGGATCAACAGCATGATTTTCCACATAACACTAATTTGTCGCGAAGAATTCAGGTGGCTGACAAGGTTTAAAGGGAGAACAGGAAGCAAGTTAAATCCGGTTTTGAAATCCGGCAAAAAAAAGCGAGTAATTTGGCTGAACATTTCCCAAAGGCGGATGAGCGGATCAAGAAGGTTTTTTGCCAGTGAGTTGTACGACGGTTACATCCAGGCAAAATGATTTTGGGTACAAGAAGGCAATTTTTTAAATTTAGAGTCATTTCTTTCAACCAAAACTATTTCTATGGCACTTATAAATCGGGTAAGAAATATCATAGTTAACCCAAAGGAAGAATGGAAACTGATTAGCGCCGAATCTTCGCCGGGACCCTCGCTCATTTTTTCTTACCTTTTTCCGCTTGCGCTTGCCGCATCAATTGCCACCTTTATCGGCTTTTCTTTCCTGACCTTCGGCTTTAGCGTCGGAACAGGCTTTGCGCTGGTCACGGCAATCATCATGCTCGTCCAACTCTTAGTCACCGTCTATGTGAATGCATTCGTAACTGATGCGCTCGCGCCATCATTCTCTTCCGAAAAAAACCTTGGCAAATCCATTCAGCTTGTCGTTTATGCGGCGACGCCAGCATATGTCGGGGCCATCCTGAACATCATCCCGGCGATTGGCTCGCTCGGTACGCTTGCCGGCAGCATCTATTCTATCTACCTTTTTTACCTGGGTATCCCCATCCTGAAAAAGACCCCGCCTGAGAAGGCCGTCGGGTACCTCATTGCGATAATCGTGGTGATGATTATAGTCTTCTGGATCATCCGGTCAATTTTATGGCGGTTGGTTTTTCCCACCTATTATATTGGCTATCAAGGAATCGGAAATTTTTGATCGGTGATATGCCGATGGTTAAGTTGAGTTATCGGGGCTCGATGCCGACTTTCTTTCGATCGAGAAATACTACATCTGTAGTATTGCGAGTAAATAAAAAATCACTGAGATTTGGATTCCGTTTTAGTCCTTTGACCCAATTCTAATAGTGTGTGACCGTTGGTTTCAAATGAATGGCGCGATTCTTCGCGCCATTTTCTATTTTAAGTCGAAGTCAATGACCACTTTTCCCGACCGGGGATGCGACTGGCAGGTGAGGATAAAACCACGATTGAGTTCTTCGGGCTCAAGCGCGTAATTATTTTCCATCTCTACTTTCCCTTCGACCAGCATCGCGCGACAGGTACTACAAACCCCACCCTTGCAGGCAAAAGGGAGGTCTACGCCTTCGCTTAAAGCAGCATCCAGGATCGAGTCGTCGTCGTATTTTAGATCGAAGCTGAAACTGATCCCATCCTGGCGTATTGTTACCTGACTGATCTTCGCATCGGACGATTCGCTGGAAGGCCTGACAGTAGAAGTACCAGTAGTTGCGTGGCCAGGAACGGTGAAAAGTTCAAAATGTATTTTTCCCTTATTTACACCTTTTTCTTCCAGCCAGTCTTTGACGGTGAAAATCATCTGCTCAGGGCCGCAAATAAAAAATTCATTGAGATCATGGATGTCTATCAACTTCGAAAGCGATTCGCATTTTTCCGCATCGATTCTCCCGTGATTGATGTCTGCATCGGTCTGTTCGCGACTTAAAATATGGTGCATGCTAAAGCGATCCATGTATTTGTTCTTAATCGCTTCTAATTCTTCCCGGAAAATGATTGAACTGCGATTCCTGTTTCCATAAATCAGCGCAAAACTGCTCATTGGCTCCGTGGACAGCGTAGTCTTGATGATAGAAATCACAGGTGTAATTCCGCTCCCTGCTGCAAAAGCGACATAGTTGGCCTGATGCGCCGGATCGAGCTTCGTAAAAAAAGTGCCAGTGGGTGGCAGAATCGAAAGCGTGTCATTTTTTTTGAGACTAGAAGAAAATGCCGAGAATTTGCCTCCCTCAACTTTTTTAACGGCAATACGGAGTTCATTCTCAAGTGGTGAAGTACAAATCGAATAGGACCGCCTGATTTCTTCGCCTTCTGAGTTAAAGCGGATCGTAATATTCTGTCCCTGCGTAAAGCGAAAAATCTCTTTTAACTCTGGCGGCAGCTCAAAAGCGATCGAGACGCAGTCCAGGGTTTCGTTGCGTATGTCCTTTATCCTGATGTTATGGAAATGGGTGGCCACTGGTTGACTCTTCCCGTTTTATTTTTTTAATCCTTCAATCAGGTATTTTACCATGTTGGCCTCTAAGGTGTCCGCGCTCGTGCTTTTCCTGGAACGCTGCCAGGATTCGATGCCACTGATGGCTGAAAGGATCGTGAGGATGGCCACATAGGGCTCAATATTTTTCATCTCGTTATTTGCGATACCATCTTCGATGATGTCACCCAGGCGTTTTCGATAGCTTCTCCGCTGGTTCAAGAAATTGGAGAGGTATGGTTCAGGCAGATGGCGCCATTCATGATCGGATATGTAAACATATTCGTACTGGTCAAGCATCATGCGGATATGAAAGCGGATGATGGTTTCCATTTTCTTCAATGTCGGTTGTCCGCTTCGTTCGACGTCTTCCAGATGCGAGATAAATTCATTGGCTACTTTGAAACAAATTGCCTGCAATATTTCTGATTTCGATTGGATATGATTGTATAGGCTCGCAGCTTCCACTCCAACCGTTTCGGCGATATCGCGCATGGACGCGGCTCCAAACCCTTTTTCACGGAATAGCTTCGAGGCTTTCTCAATAATGATCTCTTTTTTGGTGCTGTTTTTTTTGCTCTGGATCTTTGCCATAAAGGGCTCAAAATTAAACAAAACTAACAACTGTTAGGTTGGCATATTTCTGACGCAAAAGCGCAGGTTCCGTCGAAATTCATGTAGGTTTGTGCGGCTTTTTTAAACAAATAATTTTACATGTCATTAATAGTTGTGGGCTCGATGGCCTTCGATGATATTGAAACACCTTTTGGGAAAAGCAACCGGATTGTTGGCGGTGCAGCCACCTATATTGCATGGTGTGCCAGCAACTTCACCGAAGTGCGACAGATTTCGGTTGTCGGCGGCGATTTCCCTTCGGAAGAGCTCAACGCGCTTCGTGACCGCGGTGTCAATCTCGAGGGCGTTCAGATCAGGAAGGATGAAAAGTCCTTTTATTGGGCTGGACGGTACCATATGGACATGAACACCAGGGACACGCTGGTAACTGAGCTCAACGTGCTTGGAGATTTTAAGCCTGTAGTGCCTGACAGCTACCAGGATTGTGAGTTCCTGATGCTCGGCAATCTCGCTCCTTCAGTGCAGCTGAGTGTCATCAGTCAACTCAAATCCAGGCCGAAGCTGGTTGCCATGGATACCATGAATTTCTGGATGGAAGTGGCGCTGGATGAACTAAAAGAATTGTTTACCAAAATCGATGTGTTGCTGGTCAACGACAGTGAGGCACGCCAGCTCAGCGGCGAATTCTCCTTGGTCAAGGCGGCAGCGGCCATTGCCAATATGGGTCCGAAATATCTCATTATCAAAAAGGGCGAACATGGTGCACTTCTTTTTCACGGTAACGAGGTATTCTTTGCCCCGGCATTGCCCCTCGAGGAAGTGTTTGACCCCACCGGAGCAGGCGACACTTTTGCGGGCGGCTTTATCGGGCACCTGGCAAAAACCCGTGATATATCTTTCAATAATATGAAGACTGCAATTATCGTTGGTTCCGCGATGGCCAGCTTTTGCGTCGAAAAATTCGGAACGCAACGGCTCAGGGAAATCAGCCATCAGGATATCCACGAGCGGTTGCACCAATTTGTCGAGCTGGTAAATTTTGATATCGCGCTTGTGTAGCCTCTCGCCCGTCTGCCATAGGTTATTAATGTTTCATGCAATTGTCGCGCGCCGGCCGAAAAGTTTTCCTTAGCTTCCGCATACTTGTAAAAAATAGATTTAGTAATGAAAAAGTCAATCCTTTTTGACCTCCTGCCATTGGCGATTTTGCTGGCATTCGCGGCTTGTGTGCAAAGCGATCAGAACGTCAAAGGCAACTCATTCCTCGATGCTGCGGCTATGGATAAGTCAGTGCGCCCCGGCGACGATTTTTACGCATACGTTAATGGTACATGGATAAAAAAAACGCAGATCCCTGCAAATGATATCGGCGTAGGCGGTTTTTTTGATTTATATAACCGAACCCAGGACAGCCTGCATGCGCTACTGGACAGTGTTTCGAAGGAAAATTACGCGAAGGGCACCATCGACCAGAAGGTTGGTGATTTCTACGCATCGGGAATGGACAGCCTGACGATAGAGAAAAGAGGGCTGGAACCGGTAAAACTTTACCTCCAGCGAGTGAATGACATTAAAAGTACTGGCGATGTGATGCACTATGCAATCGATCTTCAAAGAGAAAATATCAGCATGATCTTTGGCGTTGGCGTCACCTCAGATGATAAGAACAGCGGAATGAACATTGTCGTACTTAGCCAGGCCGGGCTGGGTCTGCCAGACAGGGACTACTATTTCAAAAAAGATTCGGCAAACCTGGCAGTAATTAAAGCTTACCAGACCTATATTTCTTCGCTGTTCCGGCTGGCGGGCGATGACCCTGCAATAGCTGACAAAAAGATGATGCTGGTTTACAACCTCGAAAAAGAACTGGCCGAAAGCCACAAGACCAACGTGGAGTTGAGAAATCCTAAAGCCAACTATCATAAGATGGCAGTCGCAGCATTAAACCTGGAAATGCCTGCGTTCGCATGGAAAAGAACGATCGACGATCTGGGCCTGCATACAGATTCAGTGAATTTACAGCAGCCTAAATTCTATCAAAAGGTTGACGTGCTATTGAAAACGTCGCCGCTCGATGCCTGGAAAGCTTACCTGGAATTTCATACACTGGATGCTTTTTCGGAGGCTCTCGGTAAAGACTTCGTTAAAGCCAGTTTTGATTACAACGGGCGGGCATTGTCGGGGCAGCAGGAGCAAAAGCCGCGCTGGTTCAGGATGGTTGGATCGACGGATGGACACCTTGGAGAGGCTCTGGGTGAGATCTATGTCAAAAAATATTTTACTGATTCGGCCAAAAAAAGAATGCTTGCATTGGTCAACAATCTGCAAGCGGCGTTTGTGGCGCGCATAAATAACCTAGATTGGATGAGTGACAGCACGAAGGCAAAAGCAAGGGAAAAGCTTGGCGCATTTGTAAAGAAAATTGGATACCCTGACAAATGGAGGGATTACGGCAAGGTCACCATCGACAGAAAAACATATTTCGAAAATCTTATCTCCTGTGACAAAAATCAATATGATTTTAATGCTGCCAAGGTCGGCAAGCCAGTTGACAGGAGCGAATGGGGTATGACGCCGCCTACGGTCAACGCCTACTACAATGCATACAATAACGAGATCGTTTTTCCTGCCGGGATACTCCAATACCCATCCTTCGATATCAATGCAGACGACGCAGTCAATTATGGGGCGGTCGGGATGGTAATCGGTCATGAAATGACCCACGGCTTCGACGATCAGGGGTCGCAATATGACAAGAATGGTAATCTGAAGAATTGGTGGAGCAAAGAAGACAGTATGGAGTTTGCTGCGAAGACAAAGCGGATCATTGACTTTTACAACCATTTTGTTGCTGTTGATACGTTCCATGTGAACGGTGCACTGACAACGGGCGAAAACATCGCAGATTTTGGAGGGCTGTCCATTGCCTATGATGCCTTCAAACTCACCAAAGAGGGGCAGGATTCAACCACGATCGACGGACTGACTCCCGACCAGCGTTTCTTTATGGCCTACGCCCAGGAGTGGAGAAGCAAATACAAGGATGAATTCCGGAGGCAGCTCGTCGCAGTCGATGTGCATTCACCGGACAAGGACCGCGTTATCGGCCCCCTTGAAAATTTCGGGCCTTTTTACACAACTTTCGGGGTCCGCCAGGACGATAAGATGTATATCCCGGAAAATGAGAGGATTAAAATTTGGTAACGGGAAAGCATGCACGCGAAAAATTTGCGACTCTCGCCGAGTTCTGGTTTTAAAATTTGGGATTATAACTCGTTCGGTTTAATTTTGCCACTCGATGAGTATGGTTAAACATACAAAGCAAACTCGTAAGACAACCCTCGATCGGGAAGTTGTTTGATTGTTTTGTATCCAAAATAATAAAGCCTTCCCAAAACCAGGGAGGGCTTTTTGATTTCGGGCCATGAGCGGAATAAGATTATTTAACCAATCAAGAAACAAAAATGAAAGTTGCAGTCGTAGGTGCTACGGGGTTGGTCGGCACCAAAATGCTCCAGGTACTCGCAGAAAGGAAATTCCCGGTGACGGAATTGCTGCCGGTTGCATCTGCAAGATCGATCGGGAAAGAGGTAGAGTTCAAGGGCAAAAAGTACAAGGTGATTTCGGCGACTGAGGCTATCGCGGCAAAACCCGACCTGGCGCTTTTTTCTGCCGGAGGTTCAACTTCGCTCGAACTTGCACCGAAATTTGCAGAGGCGGGAATCACGGTGATCGACAATTCGTCGGCATGGAGGATGGATCCTTCAAAGAAACTCGTCGTCCCCGAGATCAACGCCGATACGTTGACAGAGAACGATAAAATCATTGCCAATCCGAATTGTTCAACCATCCAGATGGTGGTCGCGCTCAATCCGCTGCACAAGCGGTTTAAAATAAAAAGAGTTGTCGTTTCCACCTACCAGAGCGTAACTGGAACAGGAGTCAAAGCGGTGAAGCAACTCATGAATGAACGGCAGGGAGTAATGGGGGACATGGCCTATAAATATCCTATCGATCTCAACGTCATCCCGCAAATCGATGTATTCCTCGATAATGGATATACCAAGGAAGAGATGAAAATGGTCAACGAGACCAGGAAGATCTTGCGCGATGACTCGATCCGCGTCACATCAACAACGGTTCGTATACCCGTGGTCGGTGGTCACAGCGAAGCGGTAAATGTCGAATTTGAACAGGACTTCGATCTCGCAGAAGTCAAACAACTGCTGGTCGAAGCGCCCGGAGTCGTAGTCGTAGACGATCCCTCGGTGCAGCAATACCCCATGCCCAGGGACGCCCATGAAAAAGATGACGTATTTGTCGGCCGCCTGCGGCGCGACGAGACACAGCCCAACACACTCAATCTTTGGATTGTTAGTGACAATCTGCGGAAAGGAGCCGCCACGAATGCCATCCAGATCGCCGAATATCTGGTTAGAAAAAAACTCCTCACCGTGAGAAGTGAAGCTGTCGTCAGCGCCTAGACCTCGAGGCTTTTATTGATGAATTCAACCAAAGGTTGCAGCGCTTCAAATGATTCAAGGACTTTTTTGCCCAAGTCTTTTGACTGGAGGTCTTTATCCGAAAAGCTGCGCATGGCAAGAATGCTTTTGAGCTTCAGCCATGGTGCTGCGGGGTTGTCCTTGTCAAAACCTTGTGGAACTTTTGACAAGCTGACGTCTTCCCCTTTGTCGAGTTCGCCGTATACCGAATTGAATTTTTTGGAACCGATGATTTTTTTGAATTCATCGAGGTTGTAGTCGATCTCCTGCCGTATTTTTTTTAATTCGGGCGCCATTGGCATCCAGATGCCACCTCCGGCAAAACTGTCACCGGGCTCAAGATGAAAATAGTAACCCGCGTAGATTGATTTTTTTCCGCCGCGGTTGATACTCGCACCCATGTTTGTCTTGTAAGGCGATTTGTCTTTTGAAAACCGTATGTCGCGGTTGATGCGGAACATGGTTTCCTTCGCTTTGAGACCTTTGATTGAAGGGTCTCTTTTACCGTGAGAATCGATCACACCCTGGACGAAGATTTCGACATCCTCCCGCATGGCTTCGTATTTTTTCCGATTGGCATCGAACCAGACCTTGTTGTTGTTTTTCTTCAGGTCTTTTAAAAATTTAATAGTAGTGTCCTTCAGCATATGCCGGGTTTATGCGAGTTGATTGAAATTGCCGCAGGTTAGTGGGGTACTATTTTACTTTTGACCAGTTCTCGCCGCTTTTTATTCGGTACAGGGTCATTTCGCTGACACCGTATTTCTCGGCAATTTTTTTAATGGTAGTCTGGCGGTTTTTGTTGGCCAGGAGCTTTTTGATGCTCCTCACCTGGGTTGCAGAAAGCTTGAGACCGGAAGTGCGATTGGCCTGGACTTTTTTGTAAGCCAGCTTCGCCGGGCTCTTCTGCTGGTGCGCTATCATTTCATCCAGTGTGACCCACCTAAGATTCTTTGCCGAATTATCGCTTTTGTCATGGTTTAAGTGAATGACATATTTATGCCTTGGTGAAGATTTTCTTGAAAAGATTCTGGCAATCTCACGGTGTACATAAAGCGTTCCGTTGCTTCCGGAACGGTGCATATTAAGCGTTTTATATCCTGTCGTCACAGATCCGTTTAGCAGCTTACCATCTTCCTGGATGTTGTGGGAGTAACTCGCTACACGACCTTGAGATGATAAGGCATATTTTTTTCGAAGCTGTTTCCATCCGGGGAATTCCAAATTTTTCCAGGTTTCGTCTGGAAGTTTTTTGATCATGGCCTGCAATTTTCTGAAAAGTTACGAAAAAAGATACGCGAATGAGCCGGCGCTTGAATAAAAATTCTGGTTATTTCATGAGCTTCTGAAACTCCTGCTCAGTGAGGATTTTTATCGTCGGAATTTTTTTTGCCTTTTCAAGTTTTGAGCCCGCGTCTTCTCCAACGACGAGGTAATTGAGTTTACTGCTTACCCCGGATACTAACTTCCCTCCCTGTTTTTCCACCATCTCTTCCGCGTCGCTTCGCTTGAGTTCTGTCAGTGTACCCGTAAACAGGAAAGTAAGGCCGGCAAGGGTGCCTTCCTCCTGGCGACGGGACTTGCTGTTGTGCACGTTGAGTCCAAGCTTCTCCAGTTTCTCCACCATATGGACATTATCCTTGTTGTGAAAGAATTCAAAAATGCTTCCTGCCACTTTTGGCCCGACGTCCTCGAGGGCGAGGAGGTCATCGTGGCTATAGCCGGCGAAATCAGGAAGATAGGTGATGGCACTTGCAAGCGTCTTTGCGGTCGTTTCGCCTATGTAGCGTATGCCAAGTCCAAAGATCAGCCGATGGAGCGGCTGTTGCTTGGAAGTCTCGATGGCGGATTGAAGATTATTCACGCTCTTCTCGCCGAATCCTTCAAGTTCCCGAATCTGGTCAAAAGGCAGCGAATAAATACCAGGGATATCTTTCAAAAGACCCAGTTCAAAAAACTTGTGGACATTGGCTTCGCCAAAACTCCGGATGTCCAGCGCGTCCTTGCTTGCAAAATGGATGATGCGCTCCACCACCTGCGCCTTGCAGTTGATGTTTACACAGCGCCAAACGGCCTCATCCTGGGGTTTGACAAGCGGGTCGCTGCAAACCGGGCAGTTCCTGGGGAATTTGATGATTTCTTCCTTACCATTCCGGAGTTCCGGCATGGACTTTACAATATAGGGAATGACGTCGCCCGCCCGTTCAACGAGTATGGTATCGCCTATCCGCAAGTCCTTTTCGCGCACGACGTCCTCGTTAAACATGGAGATGGAGGTAACCGTAGTGCCACCGATGGGGACGGGGTCTATTTTAGCTACGGGCGTTATGCTTCCTGTTCTGCCAACCTGGAATTCCACTTTGCGAAG
>JAJPJP010000238.1 GCA_021324175.1 Chitinophagia bacterium | reverse complement strand
TTGCCTTTCAGATTCAAAAGTTGTAAAGCGGTAAGACTAAGCTGATCAGGACCATCAGAAGCCCCTGCAACCAATGGGCTGGTAAATTTTCAGCACGCGGGGTTTCACACGCGAGGGGTTCAATGATCCGGACCTTGACATGCCCCTAATTTTGGCGATTAAATATTACTTTAGATCGATAGTGATTTTCGTTTATTGTCAAGAGTTGCAGATTTATGCACGCTCAAAGAAACAAGATTAAGCGCATCTCGCTTTTTGCCTGCGTTCTATTCCTGGGCTTCCTAGGATATTGGGAATATAAAACACAGGAATATAACTGGGACATGATCCCGTATATGGCGGTCGTGTTAATGAATGAAAGCAACAATATTGATGAGGTGCATCATGTCGTCTACAAAACAATTAAGGAGCAAGTTCCTGCAGGAGATTACCAGCTTTTGATCTACGGAAACGTGGAAATGCGAAAAAAATCGGCGGAGAGCGCTGATTATTTTAAAAAGCAGTTGCCCTTTTATGTAGTTAAACCATTATATACGCGCCTGGTTTATTGGTTCTATAAAATGGGATTCCCTTTGATCAAGGCAACCGTATTGCCGTCAGTTATTTGCTATTTTTTTATTGGTATCGTGCTCTATACCTGGCTCAGCAAATACTTAAATACTATTGCATCGCTATTAATTGTCTTGCTTCTGATGATTTATAAACCTTTCCTGGCCATTGGTAATATTTCCACGCCTGATTGCCTGTCTGCACTAATTCTTCTGATTGTTTTTTATTTTTTGGCGGAAAGGAAATCTCTCGGACTCATTTTTGGACTTTTAGCCGTTGCCGTATTTGCGAGGCTTGATAATGTCATTCCCGCGATTGCCGTCCTTATACTTTTGAGGTTTTCTGCTAAATGGAAAACCCAACTTTCAAATCGTCAATTTTTTTTCGCTGGTTTAGTGATTTGTGTATGTTACCTGTTTGTTGCTTTTAAAGCAAGGCCATTTGGATGGAATATTTTGTTCTATCCATCGTTTTTAAGTCATTTAAATCCCACCTATAATAGCAGTATACCATTCTCCTTTTCAGCTTATTCATCGGTTGTCCAAACGCAGATTTTTGACAAGATGGCTTACTCGGAGCTTCCTATCTTTTTCTTGTTGGCCATGGCATTGCTTTTTGACAGGAATTCATCTAAACTGACTGATTATTCATTTGAACGGATGTTGGTAGGTGCAGTATTGCTGATAATAATTACTAGGTTTTTATTACAGCCTATAATTGCAGACAGATTTTATGTTGCCTATTATGCAACCATCTTTTTGCTATTAGTAAAACGGTTGGTCTTAAAATTTGAACTAGCGTCTAAGAGCATCTAATTAGAAAATTTCCTGAGCAGGGTTGCAAAATTTGTCCGATAGGATTTGAATTCATCTGCCGGCATTCTTTCGTGAGTTGCCTCGATTTGCCTAATCATTTACTTCCAGGGTAAAACTCGCGGCAGCGACGTAGGCCGGAAATTCAGGAAATTTATACCTGATCATAGTCTGTTATTGAGTCGTTATGTCAAATTGCAAGCGCCATTTCAAAGATAAAAATGCCCGCGACAAATTTAATCAGGCTCCAATCATCGGGAGAGCTTCATCGCTCGATTACGTAGAGTCGGTAATAAGCTATTGGCGAGTGGTGAATTTCGGAGAAAACTGAATCGATGTTCTCCCGGGTCGGTTCGCACCCTGAGCGCTTCTAATCTTTTAAAAAAACAGCCTTTCTATGGTCCAGTAACCGGCGATCAGGCCTATCACGAGGGAAAGCGGATTGACGACCAGCTTACGGTACTGCGGAAGTTTCTTCAGCGGTATAATGATCGCGAGGAACACGGCGGATATCACCGCGATCTGGCCAATTTCCACTCCCGCATTAAATGACAGGATCGAGGTAAAAAACTGGTTGCGCGGCAAGCCGATCTCGTTGAGCGAGCTGGCAAAACCCATCCCGTGGATGAGTCCAAATAAAAACACGATGGCCACCCGCCATGGTTTGAGTTCAGCCAGGAGAATATTTTCTACCGCTACAAATAGGATCGACAGCGCGATTACGGGTTCGACCATTGATCCCGGGGCGACGATGATATTTTTCATGCTGAGGGCGAGCGTAATTGAATGCGCCACGGTAAAAGCGGTTGCCTGCCAGAGGATGGTCTTTATCTTGGTGCTGAGCAGGCATAAACCCGCAACAAAAAGGATGTGGTCAAAACCCTCGGGTACAATATGCCGAAAGCCCAGCTTCAGGTAGTACCAGACCACCTGCTGGGCGGGCACTTTTTCCAACGCGTAGTTGATCGTGTGTGCAGAAGTCACGCCGGCCATCAAAAGAAATAGCGCAAGCCAGGAAAAAAAATAGAGTCGTTTATATCGCGGGGAAGTGATCACAGCGTCTTCAGGGTTTGATCGCTTTCTGTTTTAAGGCTCCCGATAATATTTGGATTCGATCCCAGTGCCGCCAGGAGCTCATTTTTTGCCATGGCCTTTTCACCGGCCTTTGCATAAATTAAACCTGCGTGGCATAGGAGGGTGGGATTTTTGCTGTTTGTTTTGAGCGCGACCTTGAGATAAGGTAATCCTTTAGCGTACTCTCCCTTGCAATAATAGACCCAGGCCACGGTTTCATTCACATCGATATTGTCCGGACGGCGGTTATATTCGAGCATCGCGTGCTCGAGCGCTTTATCGTAATCATGAATTTTCAGGTAAGCGTTCGCCAGCTCACGGTCCGCGTAGTGCCCGATGTTGTCGTCATTTTGCGCAGTTTTACTGTCGCTGCTCATGTCGCGGATCACTTCAGCCGACAACCGGTCTGCCTGATCATTTTGACCGGCGAGCCTGTACGCATCCACCATTTCTTCTTTAATTCCGTAATCTGTGACAAGTGCACTCGCCCGGCCGTAATAATCGATCGCTTTGGCATAATCCTTTGCGGCAATGGCGATCCGCGCCAGGCCCGCCAGGGCGTATGCATAACCGGGTCTTTCCTGCAGGGCGATCAGATAATGCATTTCCGCGCTTTTCATATCGCCCGTATTTTCATATAGGCGTGCGAGCTGTATCCTTGTCCATTCAGTGGCTTCGTCACCTGGCGCGCCGGCCTCCACGGCCATTTTCATCGCTTCGATGGCCCCGGGATAATCCCCATAGATCTCCCTGAGGTAGGAGATTCGGGAATAGGATTTAAGGTCAGGACGTATGGAAACCATTTTGTCAGAACTGGCTACTGCCGAATCATAATTCCCCATTTCGACGTTGCCGTCGACCAGCATGCCATAAATAAAGGCGTTATAGGGATTGATTTGTTTTGCTTTTTCCGCTATGGCCAGGCCGTCAGCGAAATGATGTTGCGAGAGATAAAGAAGCGCTTTGAAAGTGAGCGCGTCGAAATTATTGGAGTCGGAGTGCAAAACATTATTGACATATTTCATTGCCGCTTTATCATAGTACACATAATTTCCAGTAACTCGCGCCTCCTGGATGAAAATACTCGCAAGGGCAAGCGAAGCTTTAACATCCGCGGGGTTCTTATCCAGCGATTGCAGCAGGTTTGCCGCATAATTTTTTGTAATGGTCCACTCGCGACTATCACCGGTAACGCCGGCTCTTTCGAGTAAAACATAGGATGTTGACTGACTAATCTTGTATTTGATAAAGGTCGCGGCCAGCGCAAAAACCACGAAGGCGAGAAAGATAATGTATAGGTATTTTTTTTTCATAATCGCAGTTTATTTTTTTATGTACGAAAATTGAAAATTCAGCGATTGAAAAAAAAGAAAATAGTCCCGCTATTTGACGGGACTATTTTTAAGGGCATTCGATTATTCGCAAATCAGTTTTTGATCAGCGTGATGGATTGTCTGGCCACGCCATTGCGAAGGGCCTGGACAAAATAAGTTCCTTTGGCGATCGCGCCCGGGTTCCAGTCTATCGAGTAGGTACCCGCTTCCTGGTGTTGATTGATGAGTACTTTCACCAGTGCGCCGCGGGCATCATAGACTCCGATCATCACCGTCGAGGCCGTTTCCAGATGGTATCGAATCGTATTGCTGCTTACAAAAGGATTGGGTGAGGCCGTCATGAAGATATCTGGTGTGGCAACCCCGAGTTTTTCCTCTGTCGGATAATTCATCTGGACGGCGTTAGTCTGCACAGCGTTTTTGACAATTTCCAGACCGCAACAGGCGCTGGTTCCCGACCAGGGCGTTTGCACATAGGGAAATGCTGTTTTAAAACTGGTGTCATTGGCATTGACGCCCGTGCTGTAGGAAAGTACATTGACCAGGTCCGGGGTCACAGGGCTGCCGGTTCCGCTAAAGTCGTCATACCATAATCCTATCGCCGCGAGTACTACGCCGCTGACTGCCTGCAGTTCAATACGGGTCACGTCGTCCTCGAGTCTTCTCCCATTGGGGAAACCATCCATATTCGGAATCAACTGGAGGGAAGCGTCCGCATTATAAGCCGGATTGGTTAGTCCGAGCACAGCCGCGGATACGAGCCCGAGCGAACTAAAATTGGGATCATTTCTTTGAGTCGGCGGCACGGCCATATTCAGCCTGAGCATGTCTCCCCCGGTGGGAAGAAAATTATTGATAAACGGCTTACCGGAGGCCAGCGGATTTCCTGCCTTGCCGGTCGCGAGTTGATAGGGCGCCAGGTTCGGAACGCCGGTGTTAAAGATCGGCCAGAGGTCGACCGAGCGCGGTGAATTGGGGGCAGGGAGCAACAGGGTGCCAAAAACATTGTCATCGAGCGCAGTTCCCGCGAGTGCGGGGTTTCCTTTTAGGCCATAGAGCCCGTTTTGTTCATCCCCGAAACCAAAGGATCCAAGCGAATTTCTCTGTATCCTTAAGGGTGTGAGCGCCGGTACGGCGGATCCGAAGAAAGTATTATCCATATAGAGGGCGAGCTCAGGGTTATAAAAATAGTTGCCAAAGGTCTTGATGTATGCAAGATCCTGGTATGGAGTCAGCGAGTTCCAGAGATCCTTTTTTCCGATCGGAATCACCGCTTCGTTGGTGAGTGGCATGCCCAGCCGGGAGACCTGCACCCAGGGACCTGAATAGGATTCGATGCCATTATTGTTGTTTCTCCACGCATTGTCATCAGGTGCACCCGGCTTGCGCAGCGTCTTGATAGATTGCCTGCTGGCAGAAGCCCATACGCCGATGACGTAATCTGCATCCAAAATATTCTTTGCTGCCGAAACAGGCTTGTGATCTTTTTGCAAGGTGGAGATATCGACCTGCAGGGCGATGACAGAAACATTCTTGCATTTCAGACCATCGCTTGGCGCTGTGCCTGTCGTGCGCGGCGCGTCACCCACATCAAATATGCCGCCGAGGTCGACAAAGAAAGGATCGTCTGCCGTGCCACAAAAAACCGTTTCCCCGCTGCTGGCGGTCGTGATCGCCTGGTTGATCAGCGTGTTGTAATCTGCTACGTTTAATCCGACGGGTGAACTGATGGAACGCGGTCCAATATTGGGTGGCGGCACAATGCCATCGGTTATGACCGATTCAAACGATTTTCCTCCATCGATGCTTCTTTCCATGTCATAGGTCGTTTTCAAGTTTTGCTTCCCCAGCCGGATGTTGAAAAACGTGGTGGGGTCCTGGTTGGTCTTGTGGAAAGTAAAGCGGTAAATGATATCGTCACCGGGTGTGGCGATATTATTGTCAATATGTATTTCATAGCGGATATTTTCACCGAAAGAATAATAATTGGGACCCCCTTGTGGCAGTTGCATGGGGACATAGTTGGCGATGATGGTGATCTTGTCCGGATTATCCGGGCTTCTGAATGCATACAGGTCGGTGTTGTCCGCCAGAGGATCGTTGGCGATCAGTGGCGCTTCCCGGTGGCTTGATGCCCATACCGGGAAAGTATTGATCAGCATGGCGACCAGTAAGATGGATGCATATATCTTTCGTTTCATAATGAATTTATTTATTGGTTTTATTGAACTGCAGTGCCTCTCCAGGGCGTTTGCACGTACGGGAATGATGTTTTGAAAGTCGTGTCGTTCTGGTCGACGCCCGTACTGTAAGTAAGTACATTGACAAGGTCCGGGGTCACCGGGCTTCCGGTTCCGCTAAAGTCGTCATACCATAAGCCGATTGCCGCCAGCACGACGCCACTTACTGCCTGGAGCTCTATCCTGGTCACATCATCTTCAAGTCTTCTGCCATTAGGGAATCCGTCCATGTTGGGTATGAACTGAATGGATTTGTTCTTATTATAATTGGTGTCGGTGAGTCCGAGAACTGCCGCCTGAACCAGGCCCAGCGCACTAAAATTCGGGTCATTCCGGGGTGTCGGCGGTACGGCCATATTTAAGCGCAGCATATCTCCACCGGTGGGCAGGAAATTGTTTATAAATGGTTTTCCTATAGCCAGTGGGTTGCCATTCTTGCCGGTAGCCAGCTGATAAGGCGCGAGGTTTGGAACGCCGGTATTAAAAATGGGCCAGAGATCGACCGAGCGGGGCGAATGAGGAGCGGGCAATAATAATTTTCCAAATATAGCGTCATCCAATGCTGTCCCTGATACTGCCGCCGTTCCTTTTAACCCGTAAAGACCATTCTGGTTATCCCCAAAACCAAAAGCTCCAAGCGAATTCCGTTGCACGCGCAGGTTACGGAGTGCCGGTATGGCGCCGCCGTAAAATGTGTTATCCATGTAGAGCGCGAGCTCGGGATTATAAAAGGCATTTCCGAATATGTTGATATTGTCGAGATCTTCATATGGAGTGAGTGTGTTCCAGTAATCTTTCTTCCCGATTGGGACTACCACTTCATTGGTGAGCGGCATGCCGAGCCGGGAAACTTGCACCCAGTTGCGATCATCGTCATCGCCATCACCACCCTGGGCATGATTGAAATTGTCATTGTAGTGGTCCTGGTGGCCGTCCGGAGCTTTGAGCGTACTGATTTTTTGCGGGAAGCCGAGGCCCACACGCCGATGATGTAATCGGGGTCAAGTATACTGACGGCACGAGATACCGGCTTGTGGTCTTTTTGTAAGGAAGAAATATCAACCTGCAAACAAATGGAATGTACATTGTAATGGCCAAGCCCGTCACGAGACTGGGCGTTTTGGCGGGGAAGATCACCCAGGTCAAATACGCCTCCAAGGTCTACAAAGAAAGGATCGTCGGCGGCCCCGCAAAATACTTTTTCGCCGGTTGAGGCGTAGGCAATCGACTGATCGATCAGCGTATTGTAATCCGGTGTATTCAATCCTACCGGCGAACTGATGGAGCGAGGGCCGATATTATTCGGCGGCACTTCGCCATGTGAAACGATTGTATAAAACGAAGCGCCCCCGTTGGTGCTTTTTTCACAACGGAAAGTAGTTTTCAGATTTTGCTTTCCGAGTCGGATGTTGAAAAAAGTGGTCGGATCTTCATTCTCCTGCCTGAACGTGAAGCGATAGATAATGTCATCGCCGGGCGTCTTGATATTATTGTCCACATGGATTTCGTAACGGATGTCCTCGCCGAAGGTGTAATAGTTTGGCCCGCCAAAAGGCAGTTCAGCCGGGATGTAATTGGCGATGATGGTGATCTTGTCGGGATTGTCGGGGCTTCGAAATGCATAGAGGTCCGTATTGTCAGCGAGGGGGTCGTTGGCAATCAAGGGAGCTTCTCGGTGGCTGGAGGACATGAGCGTCGCAGAGAGCCCGATAAGGCACGCAGTCGCCAAAGCAAATCCTACCCGCCCGGTGGAAATGGCGTTTTTTTTCATTGCTGAAAGTTTTAATTTAAAATGAATCGTAACAGGCTTGCCGGTTCGATGAATTTCCAAAGGGATGCGGAACTATTACGTGTTCTTTTGTGATCAGGGAAGCATGGGCAGATGTTGCTGAGGGTTGATATAGCTACGAAAAGATATTTTAGGCGGATTTGGTTTGTCGAGTTTTTTCGAAAGATAATATTGGGGGTGGTTGCGGAGGAGGTAGAGGAGGTGGCAGGGAAGTTGAGCTGGCACTAGTTTCAAATGGGCAGTTTTGGATAAAGGAGGAAGATCAAAAAAAATTGCTTGGTGCATTTAATATACCCTATTGATACCGGGGTGGCTCATTGCGGAAAACGGGAGCAGAAATAGACTGTAACGGCTAAGCCGCGGATCGAATCAGAAATGGCGAAAGGGTAAATACTTTTGCATAACCCTGAACGCATGCTAATTGGCTCGGATATGCTTTTCCGCCGGTTATACAATTCTCAGCGGAAAAGTTTGAAAAGAAAGAGTTTTGCACCCTTGTATAATTCTCTCTAGATAATGCCATTTTAAAATCAAAAAGTTCAAGATGGAAAGGACTACTAAAACAGAAAAAGTCAACAGAAATCATCCTGCCTTTAATAAGAATAGTGAGCCTTTTTATAGCATAGTTATGGAGGGTTTGAAAGGCAAGGTCGAGGGAGATCATTTTTGGGATGCCGTGGCAGAAAATGCAGTTTTTGAATTTCTATACAACATCCCCGGATTTACCAATAAAATTGTGGGGCGTAAATCTTATATGGATTGGTTTGCAGGTTATTCTATGGTTCTACATTCGGCAGATCATTTAAAAGTTTACGAAACCACAGATGGCAATATCGTGATCCTGGAGTACCAGGTGCACGGAGTCGCTCCAACGGGGAAGCCGTATAATAATTCTTTCTGCTCGATAATCACGATTAAAGATCGCAGAATAATCCATTGGCGTGATTATATGGATTCCCTTGCTGTAATGCTTGCGGTGACTGCTGACAAATGATATCAGCCTTATTCGGCTCTTAGGGAATTTACAGGATTAGCCAACGCTGCATTTATCGCCTGGATACTTGTCGTCAATAACGCTATCAGTATTGCGCCGGCGCCGGCCACCAGGAAAAGGTTCACATTCAACCTCGTCCGGTAAGCAAAACCATCTAACCACTGATGCATGGCGAGCCAGGATACCGGGCAAGCTATGACAAACGCGATCACCACCAGCTTTACAAAATCTGCAGATAAAAGTCCGACGATATTTGATACCGTAGCACCCAGCACCTTTCGGATGCCGATCTCCTTCGTGCGTTGTAGTGTATTGTATGAGGAAAGGCCGAGTAGTCCGAGGCTGGAAATGAAAAGCGCCAGCGCGGAAAAGCAGATGAAAAGATGCCCAAAGCTTTCTTCGGAACTATACTGACTATTGAAGTCCTCATCCAAAAAGAAATAGGTAAAGGGTCTGTTGGGCACGGCCTTTTGCCACTGGTCACCAATCGCACTGAGTGTTGCTGCCAAATTATTCGTATTGATCCTTACAGACAGGTATTGCCAATACCCCCTGCTAGTCGTCAGACAAAGGGGTATGATTGGTTCCCTTAGTGAATGGAAGTGAAAATCATCCATGACGCCGATGACTATACTGGAAAAGTTATCTCCCTGGCCGTGCACCTTTTTCCCAATTAACTGCTGTAGGGTTGACTCTGAATACCCCAGACTAAGGGCGGCCGTCTTGTTCAGGATCACCCCAGTCGAATCGTCATTACCGGACTTGTAAAAATCTCTGCCTGCCAGAAGTTTGATCTTGTATAAGGATAAAAATTCCGCATCGACATTATTATAAGCCAGGTTGAGCTGCTGTTTCTCACCCTTGCTGTTTTCAACGTCCGATGGCCAGACGTCATTTCCGCTCGCGTTATAGGTACGCCCGGGAACCGATGAGGTGAGAGAAGAAGCTTGCACGGCAGGCATTGCCGCGATGTCACGTTGGAAGGCCAGAGTCCCGCGATCGCCGTTATTGGAAACGATCAGCATTTGATCCTTATCAAAGCCCAGCGGCTGGCGCTCCATGAAATTTAACTGCGAGTAGACGACGAGCGTACTTACGACCAAACTGATCGATATCGTGTATTGGGTTACAACTAACGCCTTCCGGAGAAAGGCTCCGCGGCTACCTGATACAAAGCGACCCTTTAAAACAGAAACTGGCTTGAAAGAAGACAGGACCACTGCCGGATAGACGCCTGCCAGCAATCCGATACTCAGCCCAAGCACCAATAACCAGATAGGATAGGACAAACTCGCGAAAATGCCGATGCTAATGGTTTTGCCGGATAACTGGTTGAATAGCGGCAGCAGAAACTGGCAAAGTGAAAGAGCCAGGAAAAAGGAAACTGTTGCGATCAGCATAGATTCTATGAGAAACTGTCCGATCAGCTGACGACGCCTTGCTCCCGCACATTTCCGGATGCCCACCTCTTTAGCCCTTTCGATCGAACGCGATGTGCTCATGTTAATGAAGTTGACCGCGGCGAGTAGTAAAATGAATATCCCGATCGCCGTCAGGATAAGTACGTTGTCCAAATTGCCGGTTACCGGCGCACCATAAGAAGAATGCAAATAGATTGAGGCCAGTGGTTCCAACTTTAAATCATAGCGGGTGTGTCTATTCCTCAATTCACTGCCTTCATATTTTTGAATGAGTGCCGGCAGCTTCGATTGAAGAACGAGCGGATCTGATCCTGGAGACAGCAACAAGTAAGTGGAATACAGAAAACTGCCCCAGTCCTGTTCTACTCCCGGTTGAAATGAATGCGTGTACGTAGACATGGAGACCAGCACGTTCGGTCTGAAGTGAGAATTTTCCGGGATATCCTTCATCAATCCGGTAACGATAGCTGGTAAGCCCAGACCGGTTAGCAAAAGATGTTGTCCGACCGGGTTCGAATGTCCAAAATATTTTAACGCTGCTGCCTCCGACATGACAATGCTATTTGGCTCGCTTAGTGCTGTACGGGGATTGCCATAAATTAATGGTAAGTCGAAGACAGAAAAAATGGACGAATCTGCCCAAATACTATGAGTCTCCTGGAATTTAAAATTGCCTTTTCTAATCAGCAGGCTGGCGTTTATGAATCGGGTCACCTCAAGAACCTGCGGAAAATCGTTTTTGATCGATCTGCCCAACGGACCGGGCGTCTCGTACCAGTGCAGGGTTTCCGAGGAAGACTTCACATCGCCAACCACCCGGTAAATCCTGTCTGCCCGTTGGTGGTACCGGTCGTAACTCAGTTCAAAATGAACGTAAAGAAAAATTAAGAAACAGCAGGCCATTCCCACCGCCAAGCCAGAAATGTTGATCAGGGAATAGGCCCTTTTCCTCCAAAGGTTTCTGAAAGCAATTTTGAAATAACTTTTCAGCATGGTTGGGCTGTTAGGTGAGAAGAACCTTAGATTTTTGCTAGTATAAAATAAGCACTTTGCAGGTAAATAAAAAAACTGATTGGATCTGATCGGCAACCCATCGAGTCTCTTGTCCTCATGGCAAATGCGCAATGATAAATTGTATGATCAACTCTGAGCTGTCCCGAGATTTTTTCAATGCCTGAATTCAGGGTTGTTATTCACTTCGCAAGCTTTTGATAGGGTTGGTCCTTGATGTTTTCAGGAGCTGAATGCAGATTGTAAATAAGGCAATTAAGATGGCGGCCATTCCAGATGCGAGGAAAATCCACCAACTCAGGGAAGTTCTATGTGGGTACGTTTATCAGTGCGTATTGCCTATTTCTAATAAAATGGCGGAGCGCCCAGCGCATATAATTGGCGAGCATGACCAGTTTTTGTGGCTAAACAAGCCACTATAACAGTGCCATTTTATTATCCGTCGGGAATATAATTTTATATACATGAAAGTCTCCGAATATGTATGTATTTAACGATCGCATGTTGGTCATAAACCCATCCAGGTAATTACCTCCTCGGGAATAATCAAACGACTTATATTCAACTAGTTGCAAAATACTTCAAAAAAAATCTTTTGTATACTATCAAAACGTACGTTTTTTATACATACCTTTGATTTGTGACAGAGAAAAATCAATTAAATGCAACTGTGGTTCCGACAAAAACTGAGATGGATGTGCTCAGGATTCTCTGGAAGCATGGCCCGTCGACGGTGCGGTTTGTACACGACACCCTGAATGAACAGAAGGAAGCAGTAATTTATACGTCGACATTGAAGCTTATGCAGGTTATGAGGGAAAAAGGAATGCTTGATCGCGATGAAAGCAGCATGAAACATGTTTACCGCTCAGCACTGGATGAAAGCAAAGTGAAAAGCGGTCTCCTGGACCGGTTTATCGCTTCAACCTATGATGGCTCGCCCAGCAATCTTTTGGTGGCTTTGCTCGGCAACGACAAAACATCCCCTGATGAACTAAAGAAAATAAGAGACCTGTTAAACCAGCTAGACAAGTAAGAGAACATGCATCTTGAAGTCTCCATAATAACCGCACAGCATTTTATACAGGCATTTAGCCTGATGCTGATCCATTCTCTCTGGCAGGGTTTGCTGTTTGCAGGGATTGCGGCGGCATTTTTAATCGTGTACAGAAAGGCGCGATCGACCCTGCGTTACAACATGGTCGGCTTCATGTGCGTGCTTTTCCTCGTTGCCTGCGTACTCACATTCATGTATGAATGGAATCAACTCTCACTGGAAGGTTTTTTACCCAAGACAACTCATCAGCAAGGCAACAGCCCAGCTTCCGGATTTAAAATACTGATCCCGGCACTCAATCAACTGTCGGGTACGCTGGCTGATTTTGTCTCTTCAAATTCCCTCCTGATCACCGGCCTCTGGTTGATCTTGTTTTTGTATCGCGCGACAAAACTTACGGGCGGAATCTTATTTCTTCAAAGAGCAAGACGGCGGCGTGTTTTTTTGCCATCAGGAGAATGGCAGAGGAGAATCGATCGGATTTGTCAAAGGCTTGCTATTTTTAAAGCGGTGCAGTTGCTCGAGTCCGGGTATATCACCATCCCGATGGTCATCGGTCATATCAAGCCGGTAATCCTGGTACCACTGGGATTTCTTACCGGCCTGCCCGCGCAACAGGTAGAAGCGGTATTGATCCATGAACTGGCTCATATTCGGCGCAGCGATTACCTGGTCAACATGGTGCAGACCATCACTGAAACCGTTTTCTTTTTTAATCCCGGCTTGGTTTGGATGTCTTCGTTGTTGAGAGAGGAACGTGAGAATTGTTGTGATGATCTGGCCATCGAGCAAACTGGGAATAAACGTGAGTTTATTGAGGCCCTGATCAGTTTTAAGGAATTTTCATTCGGCGACGGATCCTATGCTGTGGCTTTCCCGGGTAAAAAGAATCAATTGCTTCAGCGCGTGAGCCGTATTTTGAATAACGGGCATCAAAAATTCGGGGGATTGGAAAAGGGATTTTTGCTTGGAGGGTTGATCGCGATATTGATCTCCGTAACCAGCGCGGTTGTCGCAGCGAGGCAACCCAGGGCCAAGATTGCTAAGCAGCCCGTGGAGAGAGCTGCGGTGGCTGCGATTGCTGCAATCGCGCCAGTTCCTGTCGCGCCTGTTAAGATTACACCAAGGACAAAGGATGCAGGACAAGTCACGCCTCATACGTTTAGGAAACAAAAGCCCACAACCAGCCACCTGGGTGAAGCAGTACAAAATCCTATTGTAAAGCAGGCGAAAGTCAGCGCGGAACTGGAGGAAAAAAATCAGGAACAGGCCAGACAGAATGTAATACAGCAAGAAAAGAATAAGGAACAGGAACGGTTAAATGCGATCCAAGCCGAAAAGAACAGGAAGCAGGTTTTGCTGAATCAAGTCCAAGTCAGAAAGAACGAAGAACAAGCGAGGCTTAATAAAATCCAGGAGGCAAAAAACCTTGACCAGGAGTGGCTCAATAGAATCCAGGTCTTAAAGAACCAGGAACAGGTGCTGATCAATGAAATGCAGGCTGCAAGCCAAACACAAACACAAAGTAATTTAAAAGAGCAATTGGAAAAATTAAGACAACAGGAATCAGATCTTGAAAAATTAAACGAAATAAGAAAGACACAGGCAAATATTACCGACTAGTCGAATCGAGAGAGCCGCTTACGCA
Source organism: Chitinophagia bacterium (assembly GCA_021324175.1). GTDB lineage: Bacteria > Bacteroidota > Bacteroidia > Chitinophagales > Chitinophagaceae > Puia. The sequence goes on along the minus strand of JAJPJP010000238.1, from coordinate 20,273 downwards.
TGTGAACTGCGCACTCCCTGCAGCCAGCGGCCATAGATCAATCATTATTTAGTGGTTTTTCATGCCAGTCGCCATCAGATTGTGACGAAATGCTAAACTATTTTCTAAATCTAAAAAATCAAGAACATGAGTTTGAATATGAATTTGAGCAATTTGAAACAGGGGCTTTTACTGCTCCTGATGTTTTCCTCCTTCACGCTGAAGGCACAAAATCGCATGAAGGACATCACCGACATCAGTCAATATGATCTCTATGATGACGAAAATGGCAAACGGGTGGAGCGTGTCCAGTTTACATCTGATGATAAGATTTATTTCGTGGTCTTTGTGGGTGACTCAATGATCAAGCTCACCATCGATGGCGAAAAAGTTCCGCCTGCAAACTGGGGTAAATATGCAGACCTTATCTCTTCCGTCCGGCAAAAGATGAAAGAACAGGAGAAAAAAAATCGGGAGCAGGCGCGGTTAAATGAGATCCAGGCTGCTAAGAACCGGGAACAGAGCCGCCGGAATGAAATCCAGGAGGAAAAAAACCGTGAGCAAGTTCGGCTCAATGAAATCCAGGTTGAAAAAAACATCGAGCAGGCCAAGCGTAACGAAGAGCAGCAACGGCTCAACGTGGAACAGGTCAAGCGAAATGAAGAACAGGTCGAGAAAAACCGGCAGCAGGAGAAGGAAAACGAGGAGCAGGTGAAGTTAAATGAGATACAGGCTGCAAAAAACCAGGAGCAGGCCCGGCTCAATGAAATCCAGGCGGAGAAGAATAAAGCCCAGGCAAAATTGATGGAGAAGATGGAAAAGGACCTTACCAGTGATCTGATCAGCGATAAAATTATTTCAAGCGGTAGTGAGCTCCGGGAGTGCATGATTGATGATGATGAAATGAAGGTGAACGGCGTGCGACAGCCTGAGGACGTTTTTAAGAAATATCATGAAAAATATCTTAGCGGGCAATACGGTCTGAATTCCGGGATGATCAGGTTCAATAAGAACGGTTTGCGCGTCGAGAATTAACAGGGCTTAGTGGGAGTCGGGGGTTGTCCACGGATTGACCGCACAAGGATCCATGATTAACGAATTTTTTTTATGGTAAAGAGTTACTGGCTTGTTGCGATACGTAAATTGTGGAAGCACAAAGTGCAGACCTCGATCAATATCCTCAGTCTCGCGATTGGCATTACTTCCTGTTTTATTGTCTATATGCTCACCAGTTTCGAACTCAGTACCGATCGGTTTCATTCAAACCTGCTCGGATTGTGGAGCAATTCATGAAACACTCGCACTAAGCGATCGCGAGTGGATTTGCATTGAATGCGGAGCAATCCATAAAAAGGACCTGAATGCCGCTAAAAACATCATGCAGCACTCAAAAAATATTTCTCAAAACCACCGAGGGCGCCGAAGTAGGCTCCTTCGATAAGATTCAAAATTAAGACCAGGCAAATCTGTCGGCAATTCGTTTTATCTTTAAATTAAGGTTAGACCTGTGGTGTTTGCTTTTGGCTGCCACAGTTTCTTAAAAGCCGGTACTTCACCATGGTCAAGCATTACTTAAAGATTGCATGGAGAAACCTTATCCGGAACAAAATCTATTCGGCCATTAATGTTCTTGGTTTAGGTGTCGGACTCAGCGCCTCCATCATCATTTTCCTTATCGTACAATACGACTATAGTTTTGACAAATGGGAGCCACATGCAAGCGAAATCTACAGGTTGAATGCCCACCGCGTTGAAGGGGATTTGTTTGGTGTTCCTGTCCCAGCTGCTGATGCAATTAAGAACACGATCACCGGCGTGACGGAGGTCTGTCGCTATAAATCTTTCCAGGGCCCTGATTTCCAGGTTAAGCCTTTACATGGAAATAGTGAACCGAGTCGCGTCTTTAACAATGAGAGCGGGATAGTTTTCACCGATGAAGAATACTTCCGCATGTTTCCGCACGAATGGCTACGGGGACAACTCACGTTTGCCTTTGCAAGACCCAACCAGGTGGTGCTTTCACTTTCTGTCGCCAAAAAGTATTTTCCAGGACTCAGCATCGATGAGATAATGGGCAAGAATATTCAATATGGCGACAGCACGATAACAACAGTCACAGGAATCGTAGCTGATTTGCGTGAGCACACCGATATCGATAAGACTGCCTTTATTTCGTATTCTACATTTACTTCATCAAAGAGGTGGAATTACATGGTCCATGACTGGAACGCCAATTATTATGGCTTTAACTGTTTTTTGCGGATTAATAAGACCGCCAATGTGGCTGGAATTGAGAGGCAAATAAGAAAGCTGTACGCCGCTCACGTGAGAGTAAAAGATCCTAACTTTCAGTTTACAGCCGCCTTGCAGCCTCTGAACCAAATTCATTTTGGTATTCCTCAAAATGGTGAATTGGTGTTTGGCAGGGCCGACAAATCGGTTTTGAGAGAACTTATCGGACTGGCGGTAATATTACTTCTGCTTGCTGTCATCAATTTTATTAATCTATCTACTTCGCATTCAACCATTCGGGCAAAAGAAATCGGCGTGCGGAAGTCATTGGGCGGCGTCAAAAGACAAATTGTTTTTCAATTTCTCATTGAGACATTCGTAGTCGCTCTTTTTGCATCGACTTTAGCGCTTTTGATTTCACCTCTAGTCATCAGGATGTTCATTAGCTTTTTGCCCGAAGGATTTGGTGCGGGACTCCTCTTTCAGCTGAGCATAATTGTCTTTCTTTTCGTCGTCACTACACTTGTTACAGTTCTTGCCGGTCTCTATCCCGGATTCGTACTGGCCAATTTTCGACCCGCACTTGTATTAAAGGGTCAAACCGCAAATACCGAGAGACCCGGCCGAGGACGATTGAGGGAAATACTGACTATCTTCCAATTTGTGGTCGCCCAAGTATTTTTGATCATTGTCATCATTGTCGGGAAGCAAGTACATTATGAGCTGAATGCCGATGTTGGTGCGCGCAAGGACGGCATTGTGTATTTTAATGTCCCTTTCATTTCCTTTGATGATAAACGGCAAGCGGTTTTGATCGATGAATTGAGAAAAATTCCGCAGATCCAAAATCTCACTTCATATGGAAGCGCGGAGCCATACGCCGAGGGTAACTCACGCGCTACGTTTGAATTTCATGGAAAAAAGAAGACTTTTACCAACCTCATTGCGATTAAAGACGGAGATTCAAACTACATTAAAGTGTTTAATATCTCACTGCTTGCCGGGCGTACCGCACATGTCGATACCACCGGCAACCTTCGCGAAGTTTTGGCAAATGCCAGCTTGACCAAAGAAATGGGATTTGAGCACCCGAGCGATGCCTTAGGTTCAGTGGTGAACCTCTACGGTTTACCGAAAGGTTACGCCGTGGTTCGGATAATGAAAGACTTTAATATGCAAAGCCTGCATCTACCCGTGGAACCCCTTGTATATATGGCGAGTAACTCAATCGGCGGAAGAATTGCGCTTTTGCTGGATTCAAACAATATCTCTTCCTGGCAGGTTGCACTAAATAGAACTAGAAAAATATTCAAGCAGAAATACCCCGAAAGAGATTTTGAATACACCTTTTTCGACAAGGCGACAGAAGATATTTACAGAAGCGATATCCGCTTATCGACTCTCCTAAAGTGGGCTACTGGTCTTGCCATATTTATCAGCTGCCTCGGGCTTCTTGGACTGGCAACTTTTATGGCAGCCAGTCGGGTAAAAGAAATAGGTATTCGCAAAGTGCTGGGAGCGACTGTTTCGCAAATCTTGGTATTGCTTTCAAAAAATCTGTTGAAATTGATGCTACTGGCATATGTTATCGGCTTTTCCGTCGCCTGGTATTTCGCTCATAAATGGCTGGATGATTTTGCATTTAAGACGACACTGAGTTGGTGGATATTCGCTCTTAGCGGCGTGTCCATGATGATCGTTGGAATGCTTGTGCTTGTTTTGAGGACATTTCGTGCTGCAACTGCGAATCCTGTGGATAGTCTCCGAGCGGAATAGAGTCGCGTTCAGTGAAAACGCCTACGACTCGGTTTTGTATGCTGAGTAAAAAACCGTTATTTAGCACTTACAAGTACATGAACAGATTTTTGGCCAGACTGTTATTATTTTTCTTCGTAGTTAGCACAATCAACGTCCATTCCCAAACTAATTCGCGACCGGACTCAATCGGGTCGAAGTTTCCAGGGGGAGATGATGGCTGGCAAAAATTTCTTTCCAAGAATTTCAAATATCCGGACGAAGCCATAAGCAACGAAGTGCAGGGAGACGTAATCGTAGAATTTACTGTTGATACATCAGGAACTCCGACAAATGTTAAGGTAATAAGTGGTCCGGCCGTGCTAAGGAAAGAATGTATCAACATGATTAGCGTAAGTAAGTGGATCCCTGCGGAAGTTGGTGGTAAAAAGGTAGAATCCACGAGAAGGCAACCCTTCCACTTTAGACTTCAAAAACCATAGGGACTGTGAAAAGCGCATTTTTTGGGAGATCAAAACTTGGTTTTTCCCAAACCTGTTGTTGCCTGATCCACAACTTATCTAACATTTGTACGGCGTAAAAATGGATTCGTCTAATGTCTCAGAATTTTCTGTTTTCTCCGTTATTTTCGCTCCTGATTTCTAAATGCCCTGGCCGTTACGGAGCCTGTTAGTCAAATGCTTTGTGGAAATTGTAAAGTAAATTTGGCAAATCTCCAATGTCGTGGCAAATCAGACTTTTCAGTTCAAGATCGAGATTGATGGCATTATTTCTCCAGCTGTATGGAGAAGATTAACAGTCCCGGGAAATTTCAGTTTTCACAAATTTCACCAAGTGATCCAGGCAGCATTTGGCTGGACTGATTCTCACATCCACGAGTTTTTTGTCCAAGGCAGGCAAAATCAGTGGGTGATCGCTGATCCTGCTTCGATGCCGGAAACAGAATTTAAGAATAGCAGAACATACCGCCTGAGGGATTATTTTGGAAATGTGGGTGATGAGTTGATCTACTTGTACGATTTTGGCGATCACTGGGACCATGTCATCAAAGTCGAAAATATTTTCACCGCTCTGCAAAAAAAGGCCGCTTGTTTGGACGGAGGCGGAAAATGTCCGCCAGAAGATGTGGGATCGATTCCGGGATTTGAGGAATTCAAAAAAGCGGTCAATGAACCGTCGCACCCTGAATACAAATCGATGCGTAAATGGGCGGGTGTCTCAAAGGGAAAGATTTGGGATCCCGAAGAATTTGATTTGGTTGTAACCGATCAAAAGGTGAAAGGCATCTGACATTGACACATCCATTGGGTGGTTCGATAAGAAATCTCTTTTGAAGCCGAATAGAATTGTCGCTGTTCAAGCGAGCATGGCAACGATGGTCTATAGTTGTTCTGCGCTGAGTCAATAATTATTGATCATCTCAAAATTTTCGGTGTTCTGTAACTGGACAGGAGAGTGTCCCAAAACCGCACAGTTTCTTTTCTCATGTTTTGTAAAAGATTGATTTCAAACCTGCTTACTACCCGGCATCATCCTTGTTTTAATTGAACCGTTCTGGCGATATAACGGGTGCCTCAACGATCTTGATTGCTTTGACCGTAGTCACCTTACAGGCAATCAGCGGCCATTGCAAATCCTGTTAGTGCGCTGAGGATGGAGGGCTGAGTAAATTTTCATACCATATTCATTAGAACCGATATAATAAGTAGTCATGAAAAGAGTGGTTTTTTTACTACTGGCGGGAGTTAGTGGCACCGCTTCAGTTTTCGGGCAGCTTTCCAAGAAGGAAAAAATCGATTCCCTGATGAACGCGATGTATCGACGCGGCGAATTCACCGGGGCAATTTTGGTGGCTGACCATGGTCAAGTGATTTACGAAAATGCGTTCGGGTTGTCGGACCGTAAAAAACAAATTCCGTTTCAGACAAGTACACAAGAGTATATTGGCTCGATCTCCAAGCAGTTTACCGCGATGGGGATCATGATCCTGAAAGACCGGGGGAAACTGAGATACGACCAGTCTATAAGGGATTTTTTTCCCGAGCTGCCGGCATTTACCCAGGGTGTCACCATAAAAAACCTCCTCTATCATACATCCGGCCTTGACGTTTTTGATGATTTCCCAGATATGACGGAAAAGGACGTGCTGAATATTTTGGTGAAGCAGAATAAATTAAGGTTCACGCCGGGAGAGAAATTTGAATATTGCAATGCGGGATATTCACTGCTTGGACAGATCATCGAAAAGGTGTCGGGGGAAGGTCTCAATGCTTTTATGACGGAGAATATTTTTAGACCGCTGGGTATGAACCATACCGAAGTCAATGAGATCAGCCACAGGAATACGAGCCGCGCTGTCGGTTATGATATGTTTGGTAACGTAAGCGACTATGATAGTTTTATGGGCGGAAATGTTTCGGTGATTTCGACGGTAGGTGATATGTATCTGTGGGACGATGCGCTATATCATTTTAAGCTGGTGAGTGCCGAGACGCTTTCTGAAGCTTTTGCGATGTCTAATGAGGAGATGAAAAATCGGGCGCTTTTACTTCAGGATAATATGTTTGGGGACAAAAGCTATGGCTTTGGAATCTGGATTGCGATGCATAAGGGCAAAAAGGACTTCTTCCACGATGGAGCTTTTGCGGGATTCCAGAGTTATAATGAGCGGATCACGAGTGATCACATCTCGATTATTGAATTGAGCAATATGCGGCGCTGCGACGTATATGGTGTACGCGAAGCGATCGTCAATATTCTTGAAAACAAAGTCTATCGCCTGCCGAAAATATCCGGGGCTGTTTGGTTGAATAAGAAGATCGCAGTTGATGGAATTGAAGCTGCCGTTTCGGCCTATCGGGAATTCCGGGGTACCGACACGGCCAATTACGATTATTCAGAAGGGCAGCTGAACAGTTATGCCTATATTTTATTAAGAGGCGGCCGGGTGGATGAATCGATCAAGGTTTTTAAGCTGAACACCGAATTATTTCCGAATTCATTCAATGTTTTTGACAGCATCGCAGACGCTTATGAAAAGGCCGGGAATAAAGACATGGCGTTGAAAAGCCGGATGAAAGCGCTGGAATTGGACCCCACGAATGAATATGAAAAAGAACAAGTGAAGGCGCTGCAGGCGAAGTAGGGTGCATACACGCTCGAAGGAATGCTCAATTGAAGGAAAAGATCCGTTAGTGAGCGGGTAATCAACCGACTTTTTTTTTCAAGATATCGAGTAAGGTCTTTTCGAATTTCTCTGGTTCCTCGAGGTTAATCATGTGAGCTGAATGGTGAAATAGCGCGAAGGTTGAACCTCGGATCCGGCTTTTCAGGTAATGAGCGACCGACAAAATAAAAGGCAGATCCTTTTCGCCTGCCATGATGAGTGTCGGCTGTACAATTTGATGAGCCCGGATGGCTGCTTTTACAAAGTCAAAAAAGGGCAGCCACAATTAGCTGCCCAAAAACGAATTCATCAATTTAAGATGGTTGTTAGCCTCTTCTTTCACGCTGTCTTTCGCCGCCGCCCTGATTGGGACGCCCACCCCTCGGTGCGGCTGCAGCAGGGCGAGTGTTATACGAAGGCTCGCGATATTGTTGATGCATTTGAGACTGATTATTCGGACGAGCCTGAACAAGACGGCCGCTACCATTAAACCTGTTGCCACCAACACTGTTCATCGCTGTCGTATGTGGAACGCCGCGATTCATTGAAGCGAACTGACTCCGGTCTCTGCTTGCTGTATTTTGGTGCGCCATTTGCCCACTGGTTGCCTGTATGTGCTGTTCGCGCATAGCAACCTGCTCTTGTGCGGTAGGACGTGCTGTCATTCCACCAGGACCGTTAAAACTCGCGCGGTTAACTACTGTGGTATTATTGATCACCGTACGATTGATATAGGTATTGTGAACTACGGTTGTATTGACGTTGACGACAGCAGTGTTGTAGTGAAAGTAACCGCCTCGCCACTCGCCGCCTACAAACCCGGCTCCGCCATAGCCAAAGCCGTAATTAATGCCGCCATAATAACCAACATGAAGGCCCCAATAACCGGCATGCCATCCGTAATAGCCCCCGACAAACCCCCAGTAGCCAGGCGTCCAAAGATAACCGGGAGTAGGAGGCGCCATCCAAACGCCAGGCACCCAATAATAACCATCAGGCCCGTAAGACCAATAGCCGGGTGTCCACAAATAACCATCGACGGGGCATGGAGGCTGCGCGTAAACCGGTATTGCCGGAGGCGCAATCGTTATGGATACACCTGCGCTGATTACCTGCGCATCGGCACTTTTTAATAGGCACAAAAAAAGAATGAATGGAATGGAATGCTTAAGGATTATTTTCATAATGAGGATTTTAGATATTAGACTTTACCGGTTACCAGCAGTTTAAGCGAATAGGGTTAATCACATGTCAAGACTCTGGCGTCACTTTAACGGCAAAGAGATGTCTGACAGTATGTTGAAGAGCCTATTTAACAATAGGGAAACTGCCCTGTACGCATGCGGACAGAGCTCGTATCAGCAACGCACATAAGTTAATGATGCTGAGATATAACCGGTTAATTTCCACGATGGAATAATCTGGCATTTTCTATGAGGGAATGCGATAAATTGGCGAATCATGACAAAGAATTTCCTGAGGATTGCCTGGCGCAACCTGTGGCGTCACACGGGGTATTCGCTGCTGAATATTGGCGGCTTGGTCATTGGCAATTGTTGCTGCTGCTGATTTTTTCCTATGTTGCTTATGAACGGAGTTATAAGTCCTTCAACAAACCGGCCGACCGCATCTACCGCCTGCAAGACGAAGAGTATCAAAAGGGGCAGATGGTCGTACCCTGCGCGACGGCGATGCCAGGGGTAGCACTTGCAGTATTACCGGTAAGCAAAATTTTCCAACCATTAAGACATGAGAAGGCAAGTCACCGGTATGGCAATCACTAAGGCTGCCTGAACTGGCGCAGTTCGAAAATCTTAAAATCTTTTATGCCGGCAAATTATTCCGTTCGTAAACTATTTACGGGTTTGGCAAGCGCTGCTTTGGCAGACTGAAAACTGATGGTCGCAAGAGCAACAAGTATAACCAACAAGCCCGCAAGAGCGAACATCCACCACGAAATCGAAATCTTGTAGCTGTAATCCAGTAGCCAATTGTTCATAGCAATCCAGGCTATTGGCGAAGCAATGATGAGCGCTACCACCACATACAACAAGAAATCTTTTGCCAGCAGGTTGAAGAGGATGGCGGAACTTGCGCCGAGTACTTTACGAATCCCGAATTCTTTTGTCCGTTGTTCTGCCGTAAACATGACGAGACCCAGCAGACCCAGGCAGGAAATAAAGATCGCCAGGAACGCAAAATAGCTGGCAAGTTTGCTGACCACCTGCTCACCCTGGTACAATTTCGCGTATTCCTCGTCGGAGAATTTATAGGTAAAAGGAAATTTCGGGTTAAGCTCCTTGCAGAGTTTTTCCAGGCTAGCCAGTGCTTGCTTGGTCTGGCCCGGTTGGGTTCTGACCAAGGCTTGGCCCCATGGCAGGTTTTCACCGAGCCGAAGGACCAATGGCTGAATAGTCTCATGCATTGAATTAAAATGAAAATCCCTGAGCACGCCGATGATGGTCCCTTTTTTCTTCCAAAAAGTGAGCGGCATTCCGACCGGATTTTTGTACCCGATGATTTTTAAAGCGGATTCGTTGATCAGGTAGCCGGCTGAATCGGTTGCAAAATCACGGGAATAATCCCTGCCTGCAGCAAGCTTTAAACGCATCGTCTTGGTAAAATCATAGCCGACTGCTGATTGGGTGAATTGAATATCGGAGGTGGGATCCTTTCCTACCCACTGCACGCCGCCAGTTCCATTATCAATTTGTGTGGGATTGTCAATCATCCGACTCACAGCCTGAATACCCGGCATATTCAGCGCTTCGTCATGGAACAGTTCATATTTGCCGACAAGATCGCCTTCTAGGGTAACATAAATAAGGTTTTCCCGGTCATATCCCAGGTTTACGGTTTGAATGAAGTTCACTTGCTTGGATACGACGATAGTGCCAATGATCAGAATGATCGAGAGCACGAATTGGAAAACGACCAGGCCCTTGCGGAACCAAAGCGCGCTGTTGGAGAATTTGGGAAGGCCCTTCAGCACTTTTGCCGGCATGAAAGACGAAAGGTAAAGTGCGGGGTAGCTGCCAGAGATGATACCCGTGACAAAAATCAAACCGGCGATGGCGAGCCAGAAACCTTTGCTGAAGATCGGGAAATGTATTTGTTTATGGCTTAAGGCATTAAAAGGAGGCAACATGAGGGCAACCAGGAGAAGAGCAATGCAAGTTGCGATCGATACGATAAAAAGCGTTTCCCCGATGAATTGCCTGATAAGCGCCAAACGGGCGGCTCCCGCAACTTTTCGAACGCCGATTTCTTTAGCTCGTTTGGCGGAACGCGCCGTGGTGAGGTTCATGAAATTGATGCAGGCAATGATCAATATAAAGATCGCTACCATGCTGAAAAGTTCCGCATATTCAAACCTGCCTCCAGAAATATTTCCGGCCTTGTCAAAATTGGAGTGCATGTAAATATTGCCATAAAGGGCCATCCCAAGGCGGATATAGGAGTGCGGTGTCTGCTCCTTGTTGTAACCGTCAAGGAAGTGTGAAATTTTTTGTTCGAAGACCTTGGGGTCCGTCCCGGGTCGCAACATAAAAAAGCAGCCAGGTCCGTTGTTCCCCCATTCCCTTGCCCAATCATTGCCTTTGAGAAATTGCTGCCAGGTTAGCAGGTAGTCCACCTGAATAGTACTGTGCTGCGGCATATCATCGAATACTGCCGAAACCTTGAACTCCTCGGCGTTCTGATACCTTATCGTTTTGCCGATCGCGTCATGAGGCGATCCGAAAAATTCAATGGCCATTTTTTTTGAGATGGCGATATCGGAAGGCGAAGCCAGCGCAGTGTTTGGACTTCCCTCGAGCAATGCATAAGAAAAGACATTAAAAAAATCGATGCCGCCATGGTTACCCGTTTCCTTGATGATTTTGTCATTGGCCTCAAAAGTGGATAATTCATTCCATGCATAATTGGTCGCGTACTGCACCTGGGGCAGTACCCTCTTCATTTCGTCGGCCAAAACGCCGGGACCACCATAAAAAGCAAATACGGCCCCGTCGCGGTATTGTTTTTCAAAGATGCTGTAGATCCGATCGCCATTCTTGAAAAAAGTGTCGAATTTGTACTCGTCCTGGATCGACAGCATGATCAGCAGGCTGCAGGCCAGCCCCAGGGCGAGCCCCATGATATTGATCAGCGAGAAAACTTTGTTTCTGCGCATATTTCGCCACGCAATGGTGAAATAGTTCTTAAACATGTCGATGAGATTTTGTTTCCGAGCCGGACAACCTCTAAAATAGGAAAAAACATGCCATCTTGATTTCCAACTGAGAATCAATTCAATTTGGAAAGCCATTCAATCAAGTTGTCCGTTTCTGATACATAAGACGTATCATTTTGAGGCAGTGTGGCTCGTCGGAACATTTGCGGAGCCGCTTTTTCGAACATCGAGTTAAAATTGAAATTCATAGCATTTAATGGTCATTTGCGTAGTAGCAAGCTAATCATGGGCCGGGCAACTCATGACCAAAATCCGGGAATAATGTTTGTTGTTTGCAAATTAAAAATCACCTAAATTCATTTTATGCAAAAGATCAGTCCGTTCGTCTGGTTCGACAATAATGCTGAGGAAGCGATGAACTTCTACCTTTCTATTTTCAAAGATTCAAAAATCATCAGGTCCGCTCGGAACCCGCCCGGAGCACCGGGACCTGAGGGGTTGCTTCTGGTAGCATCTATCCAACTCGATGGTCAGGAGCTGATGCTGATGAATGGCGGTCCCGGTCATCCACTGACCGATGCCATCTCCTTTCTCATTAACTGCTCTACACAAGATGAGGTCGACCATTATTGGAGCAGGCTCCTGGAGGGTGGGGGCAAGGAGATTGCCTGTGGCTGGCTTAAAGATAGGTTTGGCCTTCACTGGCAAGTAACGCCTAGCATATTGCCACAGCTCCTGGGCGACCCGGATAGGGCGAAGGCTGGTCGCGTCATGCAGGCGATGATGAAAATGATCAAGCTGGATATTGCCGCGATCAAAGCTGCAGCGGAATCAAAATGATCGGTTCTCATTGCATTGAAAATAAGATGACATGGCTAAACAAACTGTATTCCGTCGTAACCTGGTCTGCGCTTTAGCGCCGTTTTTAGCCCTTTTGTCTTTTGGTGCGAGCGGCCAGTCAAATGTATCTTCGGCGCATAGAACGACTTATATTCTACCGGACGGCAGAATTCTGCCGGAGCAAAAGATGGACAGTCTCAGCAATGCCTGGGGGAAAGGTCGTATAGCCATGGTCCATTCCACACAGGACGACGAAAAAGGGATCGTACACCTGGTGAGGGTAACGGATAAAATGGCCAAAAAGAGGGAGGAAGAAAGCGCGAAAACCGAAAAGGCGTTGAAGGAAATGATCGGAAAACATGCGCCCGATTTTACACTGAAAGATCTGAACGGCAAGAAGTGGAGGCTAAGTTCCCTCAGAGGGAAAGTTGTGGTGCTCAATTTCTGGTTCACGTCGTGTGCACCATGTATACAGGAAATGCCCACGCTAAATGACCTAGTGGAAAAATATGAACCCGAAGGAGTGGTTTTCCTTGCGCTCACTTTCAATGACGTGAAAGATGTAAAAGACTTTTTGAAGGAGCACAAGTTCGAATATACGCTGTTGCCGGAATCAATGGAGGTCAACGAAAAATACAAAGTATCAGAATTTCCGGTCAGCTTCGTCATTGACCGAAATGGAGTCTTTGCGGCATCCGTGGCTCCAGACCCTGACATCAAATCAACGCTCACCAAGAGTATAGAATCTTTACTTTGACATTATGGTTTATTTGGTAGATGGTTCATTATTGGGAAGGCAGAGAATTCCACCCAAAAACAATGTGTCTCGGATTCAAACACCTGCTGTATCAGAAACGATCAGGTCGCTATCCCTGTTGCCAAATCAAATCCCGTGAAATCCAATTGACTAATGAACTGGCATTGACTTTGCCAGAGAGCCGCAGTCCAACTACCATTCAAATGTTCCGAAGTTATTTCATCGTTGCCCTGCGCAGTTTCCTGCGTAATAAACTCACTTCCTTCATCAATATTTTCGGGCTGACGCTTGGCCTGACTACAGGCATCATCATTTGTTTGGTCCTGGTCTATGCTTTCGGGTTTGACAAGTTCCATGCGCACTATAAGGACATTCATCTGGTCGAAATGAACCAGTTTCTGGCTGGCAATATATCCACCGGAAATGCGACTTCAACCTTACTTGGGCCCGCGATACAGAGCGGTATTCCCGGAATGAAGTATGTCGTGCGGACCAGAAATGCAGGCGAAAATCTGACGCGCTATGGCGATAAGCTCATTTACCAGCGATGTGTCTATGTCGAGCCGGACTTCTTTCGCATGATGACGTTTCCGGCTATCGAAGGAAACCCAGTGAGCACCCTTCAAGAAGGAAGCGGGGTCGTGATAACCGAAATCGCCGCCCGGAGACTCTTCGGTGCCGGATCGGCCATGGGCAAAACGATCCTCCTGAATAACACTTTTCCACTCAAGGTAGGGGCCGTCATCCAGGACATCCCGCAAAACAGCACGATCCGATTTGATTTGGCGTTGCCATTCTCGTTGTTCGCAAAGGACCACCAGCTGGAGGACAGCTGGAACTGCTGCATGGTTCAAACATGGCTGCAGCTACAACCCGGCGCGAGCGTGGGATCAATCAACCGCCAGATGACGCATCTGCTCCTAAAAAAAAGCCATTTCACGGAGGTCTCGCTTTTCGCCTATCCGATCACCAGACTGGAATTGTATGACAATTTTCGGGATGGGAAACCTTATTGGGGGAAGGCGTACCTTTTTGTCCTCATTGGATTTATCGCGTTTCTGACACTCCTGATAGCTTGTATCAATTTCATGAATCTTTCCACCGCCATGGCGGAGCGTCGCGCACGCGAAGTCGGGGTCCGGAAGGTGCTTGGCGCATCCAGAAGGATTATCATCGGGCAGTTTCTTGGAGAGGCTGTGCTTCTCGCCATGGCAGCCCTTCTCCTGAGCGTCGGGCTGGCCTTTATCGCACTGCCGTGGTTTGCGTCTTTTGCCCATTTGCCACTGGCGAATCAATTGGGTCATCCTTGGGTATGGGTTCTTATTGCAGGGATTGGCATTTTTACCGGGTTAGTGGCCGGCAGTTATCCCGCAATCTACCTGAGCCGCTTCCAACCGGCAAAAGTCCTGAAGCGTCTGATGTCGACAGGCCGGAAGGGAGCCTTCCTTCGCAAGGCGCTCGTAACCGTTCAATTTGTCATCTCGGTGTTCCTGGTGGTTACGACCATCGTTGGGGTAAAACAACTTCGCCACGTTGCCGACAGGCCACTTGGTTTTGAAACATCTAACCTGATTGATATCGCTGCAGATGGCAAACTTCCGCAACGGTTCGATCTCTTCAAAGCCCAGGTTCAGCATATTCCTGGAGTGATTAACCTCACCGCAAGCAGTTCAAATCTGCTCGGCGTTTCGCTTTCCCAGGCGGGGCTTGAGTGGCCAGGCAAGCAACCTGACCAGGACTTTATTATTGCGGCGATGTGGGTTCAATATGACTGGACAAAAACGACGGGGCTGAAATTGGCGGAGGGAAGGGATTTCAGCCCAGATTATGGCGCGGACAGTTCGGCTTGTCTCATCAATCAGAGCGCGGCACGCAAAATGGCCTTGAGGGAGCCTGTAATCGGTACCACAATCGCCGGCAGACGAGTCATTGGCGTACTGCAGGATTTTCCAATTGGACCTTTTGGAAAATCAAACCAACCACTAATCGTCTATTTCGGGTCGCAAAACCTTGATCATTTCCTCATCCGGCTCGCCAACGACGTTCAGTGGAAGAAGCATTTGTCGCAGATTAAAAACGCGGCGACCACTTTAAACCCAGGCTACCCATTCACCTGGCAGTTTACCGATGAAGAACTAAAGAATTTATTTAAGAAGGACTATGACGTCGAGCAACTTGCCAATATTTTTTCTGTGCTAGCCGTTCTTATTTCCTGTATGGGACTTTTCGGACTCGCCAGCTTCGCGGTCGAACGCAGGACCAAAGAGATCAGCATTCGCAAGGTACTAGGCGCCAGCGCAGGCGGCCTTTGGCTGTCACTTGCCCTGGACATGTTAAAGCCCGTGTTCTTCGGTTTTATCGTTGCGACGCCGCTTGCGGCGATGACTTCTTCAGCGTTGCTCAAAGTCAATGACTATCACATCTCCCTCTCGTGGTGGATTTTTGCGGTCGCGGGGGCGGGAGCCATTCTCGTCACACTGGCAACAGTCAGCTACCATGCCTTTCGCGCTGCGCAGATTAACCCCGCAGCTGTATTGTCGACGGAGTGAATAATAGCCACGACGGACCTGTGATGGCATTTTCAATTACGCAGATGAAAATTTCCGCGATGGCGGACGCAGTGCCCAGGAAGCTATTGCTATGCATAAGAAAACCAGCGGTCCAACCAGTGAGCCCACGCCATCATGGACGAATAAATGGCAGGCAATGGCGCCCGCATACATGAGGAATGTACCAAAATATGCCCACTCCCTCAATAAACGTAAACCCGGCCACAGGAAAATCACTGCTGACAGCGAAGTTGCTATCCCTTTCATGACGAGAAAATATGGCGGAAACCCAATATGGTTCATGATGCCAATAGCGTAATCCTTATTGAGCCAGTTGAAATCCCAAGTCGCACTGAGCATTGATTCAAATGCCAGGTAGCCTGTCAGTATCCAATAAGCGAAATTTTTAACTCGTGGACCCAGGTGCATACCGGAGTGAGATTTAATATTTGTTTCGAACGCCAAGGTAGGAATTTCATTCATTTAGTTCCGTGAATCGTGCTGAATAGACTTGTTGCCGTACAGGTGAGGGGTCGGTGATTTGGATCGATTGAGGGGGGCGATAAATTGAATTGTGCCCGGCCGATTTACCACGCCGAGGTCATAGCCAGGAACAAAGAGAATAGGAATCCGGCAACTGTAGGAAGGACGACAATCGAACCTCCTTCATGTATGGCTTCAGGGATCATGGCATGCGTCACCAGCGCGAGGACGGCCCCTCCTGACACGGCTTCGCAGAAAACGGCGGTCATGGATTCCGAAGTCCCAATCAATTCCTTTCCCATGACGGCAGCTGCCATGCCGGCAATGAGAACGGCAGACCACAGCAGAAATATTTTTTTTGCTTTATAACCTGCCCTTGACAGCATGGCCGCACTGACGGCTGATTCGGGAATGCCTCCCAGGAACATTCCCAGCATCAAGGTAAAAGACAAATCGCCAAAGCTTTTAAAACTGGCGCCAATGACCAGGCAGCCGGGAATCGTATCCAGGATATTCCCGAGCACAATGGCCATACCCGCTCCTTTCCCCGCGTCCTGCAACAATTTATTTTGTTCACCCCGGCTGATATGCCGGATATTATCCATGGCTACTTTGGCCCAGGTTGATGGATTGCTTCCCGATGCAGTCAGGTTTTTTATGGCGCGCTCGTGGCTTAAGTGAGAAACAGCGCGCGACAATACGGGATCTGATTCCATCAGCTCATTAAAGTCCTTCGCTTCGAGTTCCAAGACTTCCGCGCCTTCGGAGCTAAGGATGGTCGCGGTGCGCGGACTTCCGCTAATGAGTCCCATTTCTCCAAAAGCGTTTCCCGGTCCGAGTTTTGCAATTAGTTTTCCCGTCTCTTCCTCTTTTCCTGGCGCGCGCTGGTCATCAAAGACTTCAACATATCCTTTGGATACGATAAAGAAGGAGTCGGACGGGTCGCCCGCGTGAAATACAACTTCCCCGGGTCTTATTTGCCTTTGCCGGACATTGTGTAAAATATTCTCGATTGATTCGGCCTCGAGGTTTCTTAGGAGCTCGCATTGCGACAGTAACCCCACGAGAGCCTTCGATTCTTCCTGTTTTTTGTTGAGTGCATATTCTCGGAACCGCATCGGGCGCTTAATCGCGGCACCCTTTTTTTCAAGGTACATGGAGGTGACAAAATAAATGATGGCGCCAATAGCAAATCCGCCGGCGATAAATTCCCAGGCAGAACCCGCATTGAGTTTTTTTTGGTGGAGTTCCATTGCTCCTTTATAGGCGAGATCGATCGCTAATGCGCTGATCAATGAACCGGCTGCAAAGGCAAGGACGCAGGAAAGAATCCGTTTTGACAGCGAAGCATAAAGGCCGATGGCCGCGCCGAATATCGATGACGAAGTAGTGATCAGGCCGACAAGAACTACCGCCATTATTTCAGCCAACTTACTCATGTGAACGTAGAAAGGTTAAAACTTATCATTATGTAATTTTCCAAACTGGTTGGAAATACGCTGCTGTTCCCGAACACCACATGGTCGTACTGATGCAGTTCTTATGGTATCCAAGATAGGAAAGTTCAGACAGTCTTCCCGAACTTTCAACTATTTTGTATGGGTTCTTCAAACTGGTGACCTACTGTGATCAGTCTAAGTATTACTCCATAAGGGACTGGATGAATATTTTTTACGTTTGCGCGTAAATGCGATCGGCAGACCGGTGGACCAAAAAGTCCTGCCGTTTTGAAAAACAGCATCATTACGACAAACGGTTTTCCTCTGCATAAGCCAACGATATGCGCTTGGTCAATCTTACTTCGGACGTGGTCTAAGGGATTGCCCAAACGAAGGACCCGGCATAACCGCGAGTCCAAATAGAAGGTAAGGCAACGCCCTGTTTCTTTGCGTGTGTTGAAAATTAGGAAGGTCTGCTATTGCTGCTCCTATCATAGCCAAGAGAATTTCGAGTATAATTTTTCTATTGATCTTCAAAGGTCCCTTATCCATAACTGCGGGGATAGGTATTAACGAAATTTCATTTGAACATACCATTAATTTTTGAATACGGCACGATATCCGCTGCAAAATTAAATGTCCCGGTAACCTTTATTTTCTCCGCCGCCTCCAGAAATGCTCCGTAGGCAACACGGGCAAGCGTTGAGCCAACGGATACTCTTCTCACACCTAAATCTTCCAATTCTCTCAGCGAAAAGAAAGCACTGTTAAGCCCCATGACAACATTCAACGGCTTCGGAGCGACCGCTTTCACTGCTGTTAAAATCTCTTCCTTTGTCTTTAACCCAGGCGCATACAAAACGTCTGCCCCTGCTTCAGCATAGGACTCCAGTCGGTGGATTGTATCTTCTAAGTCCGGGCGTCCATGAAGCAGATTCTCAGCTCTTGCAGTCAGCGTGAAATGAAATGGAAGACTTCGCGCGGCTTCTACAGCAGCCTTTACCCTTGCTAATGAGAGTTCAATTGGCAATATGGGATTAGAAGGGTCGCCCGTGGTGTCTTCAATCGATCCGCCGCATAAGCCTGTCTGCGCAGCCATCAAAATTGTTTCGGCACAAGTCGAAGGATCTTGTCCGTAACCGTTTTCCAGGTCCGCGGAAACCGGCAGACTGGTGGCCTTGACAATCATCTCTGCATTCTTTAAGGTTTCCTCGCGAGAGACCGAACGGGTTCCGTCAGATTTCGCGAGAGAAAAAGCAAGGCCTGCACTGGTGGTGGCAAGAGCCTCGAAGCCAAGGCTGGTGAGGATTTTGGCTGAGCCCGCATCCCAGGGATTAGGAATTACGAATATGCGCGGCTGTTCGTGAAGTTTCCTGAACAAGTCGCCCTTTTCTGATTGATCCATCATATCAAATATCCAGAGTTTTGATTAGCGAGTGTTTTTTTTCTGAATTTCGAGATTGCCTGATTTCATGATAACAATCGTTTTCCTTGTAACATGTCTTATCGTTTTAACATTGTCCATATCAAACCCATCTCTAAAGTTGCCATCTTTTTTTAAATATTTTGGATTGGCCTCCTTAGTATCAGTAGTTATCGAAATTCTTCTACGAATTGTGTTATGTGTATACGATGTCCATGAATATGACGGGTAAGAAAGGTCCGCATCGCATTCTTCCTGAATTTCCAGAGAGGCATAATCCTTTTTATTTTTTTGTGTTGCAACATAAGCGCTAACACAAGTTCCGGTGGAGACTGTGAACAGCGAATATGACGTTGAATCGGTAAGGGGTTTGAAAAAAATTACCTTGTTTACTTTAATTTCGAATTGCGAGGTATCATGTTTTTCGTAAAGTTGCTTAACCCATGCCGGAATAGAATCGTTACGAAGGCAAGATGATGTTCGCAAGAAATCAGACTGCCCTTTTTCTGTCAAGTTTTGCAAAATAAATAGTGAAGCTATAAAATGGCTAATGATTAGAGAGTTGATGTCAGTTACTTGCTGCATTCGCTAAATTATGATTTTGGCTGGTTAGCGCGATTAAGATACGAGTTCCTTGTGAAAGCTTCCCCCAGTCAAGGCATTTGCAAATTTGGGACTTTCACAATCAGAGGGACGGAAATACTATTTTTGATCCGGGTTTTGCAGCGTATCTGGCCGTGCACTGGATATTTAAGAAGACCTATGATGGTCAGCTCGATTTATTTGAGCAACAGAAAACATGAAATACAAGAAATCGTTCACACTTACTTTTACTTTGTTTGTCGTCCCAGCCCTTGTCTTTTCTCAAGGCATGTCGTTTGATACATCAAATGTATCAACAGTTAATATGCTGGGTAACGGATATATTTATCCGAAAGAATTGGAAGGAGAGGAAGATCCGATCCAAACGAATGGCTTGACATTGTGGAAAGATCCAATAAGTTATGCACGAATATATTTCTACACGCAAAAAACTGGCGAACTATTCGTAAGCGTTAAAGTGAGATCCCTGTTCAACAAAAGCAGAATCAAATTATCGATTGATAATTCAATGGGAGGTTACGAAAAAGAAGTGAAGCGGACGGATAGTTCTGTGATACTCCAGGTGGGAAAATTTAAAATAGATACTTCCTGCTATCACTACATCGAAATCAAAGGATTGACAAAAAATGGCAAATATTTTCCCGATATTCAGGCCATTGTCCTTTCAGGAGAGGCCGCGAAAGGTCTAAAATTCAATAACAAGGAGTATAGAGGTGCTGCGTCGACCCATTTGCACTACCCTTTACCTGGAGAAGATACCGCTTCAGGCGTTGCATGGTTTTACTCAGAAGTGAACGTTCCCGTTGGTGTGAACTCGATAAATGCTTATTATGAAACTAATGGCTTTTCGGACGGATATTCGGGTATCCAGAT
>JAJPJP010000173.1 GCA_021324175.1 Chitinophagia bacterium | reverse complement strand
TATTGAATCTCGCCAGCTATATTTACCCTATTACTTGCCCGGCGCTGGAGTCTCTCTTGAAGAGCGGTTATATTTTCTTTTGCAAATTTTTCAATTTCGTTGAATTCAAATTCCGTCGTCGCCATTTGAAACGGCGAGGCAGGGACTTCCATAACGTGAAGCAGGATAATATCCTTCTTTAGCGCTACTGCCATGTCCACTCCATAGTTCGCGGCATTTTCTGAAGCGTTAGAAAAATCGGTGGCTATAATTACAGGTCTCATAATTAATTTTTCCGAAAATATCTTCGCTAATAGTAAATAATAATGACAGTTATCATCCGAATGTCTGATTGTGATCAGTTCGATCGATCCTGACAACAGTCATGTTTTAGCCTGAGGGAGGTCATGAAATAAGGAACACGCCAACCCTAGTTTTACAAAAATCAAAATCAATGTTTGGCACCTTAACAGAGCAGGAAACGGAAGACATCTTAAAAAGGCAATTTCTTGGCCGGATTGGGTGCCATGCCGATTCAATGACCTATGTCGTCCCCATCAGCTACGCCTACGACGGAAAAAGTGTATATTGCCATACCCAGGAAGGAATGAAGATCAAGATGATGCGCAAGAACCCCTCCGTTTGCTTCGAAGTTGACAACCTGGAAAATATGGCTACCTGGAAAAGTGTGATTGCATGGGGCAAGTTTGAAGAGATAACCGAGTCAGCCCAAAGAGACCAGGCATTAAAAATCTTATTAAGCCGAGTCTATCCATTTGTCAGCTCAAAAAAAATGCACCTGGGTGTGCATTGGCCATTTGCTCCTGACGATACGAATGAAATAAAAGGTGTTGTCTTTAAGATAGTCCTGCATCAAAAGACGGGAAGATTCGAAGTAAATGATGAACCGTGGTATTATAGCAAATCTATTTAATTCACTTAATAAAGATCTTTTTATGGCAACGATTGATGTTTTAACCGAACCATTGGTGACCGGTGTCAAAATTACCGGCGAGTCGAAGACCATGCACGCACTCGTATTTCACGGACCCGGTAAGCAATCCTGGGAAGAAAAACCTTTGCCCGGTATTCTCAAACCTACAGATGCCGTCGTGCGGATTACAAAGACTACCATCTGTGGAACGGACCTGCATATCATGAAAGGTGACGTACCGGAAGTGACGGATGGCAGGATCCTCGGGCATGAGGGTGTGGGAGTCGTCGAAAAAACAGGAAGTGCCGTCACCAATTTCAAGAAAGGTGACAGGGTGATCATTTCCTGCATCACATCATGCGGTAAATGCGACTACTGCAAGCGCGGAATGTACTCGCATTGTGAAAATGGCGGCTGGATCCTCGGGCACCTTATCGACGGAACACAGGCGGAATACGTCAGGATTCCATTTGCCGATAACAGCCTTTACCATATTCCTGAAGGAACAGACGAGGAAGCGCTGGTGATGCTGAGCGATATCCTGCCAACCGGTTTCGAGTGCGGTGTACTGAACGGTAAGGTGCAGCCGGGCAGCACAGTGGCCATAGTCGGTTCTGGTCCAATCGGGCTCGCATCACTGCTGACTGCGCAATTTTATACCCCAGCCGAAATTATCATGATCGATTCGGACGACAACCGCCTTGAAGTGGCCGAAAGATTTGGGGCAACCCGGACCATTAATAACTCAAGGGAAGATGCGGTGGAGAAAGTGAAGGCGTTTACTGCGGGAAGAGGGGTTGATACCGCAATCGAGGCCGTGGGTATTCCGGCAACTTTTGAACTTTGCCAATCCCTGGTCGCGCCAGGCGGAATCATTGCCAATATAGGCGTTCATGGAAAAAGCGTCGAACTACATCTCGAAAAACTATGGGCGCAAAATATCACCATAACAACACGACTGGTCGATACGGTCAGCACACCGATGCTGCTAAAAACAATCCAATCAAAAAAACTCGATTCAAAAAAGCTGATTACGCACAGGTTTAAGTTAAATGAGATCCTAGACGCCTATGCGACTTTTGGGAATGCGACGCGGGAAAAGGCCCTGAAAGTTATTTTGACCAACGAGTAGTTCGGCGTGTCTGATTGGCGGATGTCGGGATTTGCCAGGCTATTGCAAAAAGAACAAATATGTATTCAAGTTTTGACGAAACAGTCGGAACAATACTCTCCGCATAGCAATGTTTTTATTCAGACTGCCGCAGCTACGGCGCAGCAACCAATAAAGGCTATGACTGCAAGGGCGCATGAACTGGAAGACGTGACCATGATTCAACGGGTGAAATATTTCTGGGCAGGAACTTACATTTGGTCAAACTTCACGAATGAAATTTAGTCTTCAAACATGGCTTAAAATATCTTTATTCAACCTTGTGCTCGTTGCACTTCTTGGAGTCGTGCTCAGATACAAGATCTCATTTTCCCTTCCTTTCATTAACCAAAAATATCTATTGGAGGCGCATTCACATTTTGCATTTGATGGCTGGGTTACCCAGGCCTTAATGTCTTTACTGGCGAATAACCTGTCACGCAAAAGCAATAAGCCCATTTCCCAAAAATACCATTGGCTATTATTGGGGAACCTCGTTGCTTCTCTTGGCATGCTTATCTTTTTTTCAATTCAGGGATATTCTATATGCTCGATTATATTTTCAACCGCTTCTATTATCGTTTCCTATCTTTTTGGGATTTTCTACTGGAGGGATTTGAACAGTTTGCCAGAGAAAGACGTCAGCTGCCGTTGTTTTAAAGCCGCAGTGCTGTTTAACGCCTTGTCCTCGGCAGGCCCTTTCGTGTTGGCCTACATGATGGCAACCAAAAATTATGATCAAAATTTGTACCTGGCAGCAATCTATTTTTTCCTGCATTTTCAGTACAACGGCTGGTTCTTTTTTTCATGCATGGGATTGATGTTCGATCACTTGATAAAATATGGAATCCCCGAAGGAAAACTGAAAATTGGCTTCAACCTGTTTCTGTCGGCTTGCGTACCTGCGTATTTCTTATCCGCACCGTGGCTGCAAATTCCCCTTTGGGTTTATCTCTTGGTTGTCGCGGCTGTTTTCCTGCAGCTCGCATCGTGGTTTATCCTGTGCCGGTCAATAAAAAATGTGATGCTGGAAATCAAAAGTGAGATATCATGGTTTTCCCAATTGTTATTCTCATGTTCTGCCGTGGCCCTCTCAATAAAATTGTTATTGCAAGCCGCTACGGTTATTCCCTCATTAAGCAAATTGGCATTTGGGTTCAGGCCAATCGTAATTGCTTATTTACACCTGGTTTTGCTAGGTGTGATAACAATTTTCATTCTTTCGTATATGATCGCATTCAAGCTTATTTCCGTTAATAAAACGACAATCGCAGGAGTTGCCATCTTTATCGCGGGAATAATTCTAAATGAAATTTTCCTTATGATCCAGGGTGCGGCTGACCTTGATTACTATGCCATCCCATGGATAAATGAAGTCCTTTTTGGTGTGGCAGTCGTCCTTCTTACAGGAGTCGTCATGATTAATTGGGGACAATTCATGCGTTCCCATTATCCCGTCGAAAGATGATTTTACAGTCGTAAAACATCCTAAGCTGAGCTCTTCTCTCGATGGTAAAAATCTCAGTCGAATATTTTTGAACAGCGAGACATTAACCTCATATTCTCTTGGTAATTAACTCATTTATGACCAATGAACTTTCGCCGCCTGTTCAACATCCGGTAGTGACGCAGTTTGAAATTATTTAAAATGATGGCATTAAATCTCTCTGAGATGGCCCAATTTTCACGGACAGAAGAATCTCTTAAATTTAGAGGTTACTTATGAGTCCAAAAAAATCAAAACTGAGCATTGTTCATTCGGACAGAGGCGGCCAGTACGCAGGCAATAATTTCCGGAAGCTGATTACTGATCATGGCCTGCTACAAAGTATGAGCCGATCCGACAATCCTTATGACAACGCTTTTATGGAGTCCTGCTTCAGCCGACTGAAAGCTGAACTTCTCCAGAAT
>JAJPJP010000065.1 GCA_021324175.1 Chitinophagia bacterium | reverse complement strand
AATTAAATTTACTTATTATCAGGAACTTGCTTTTACTTAGAGACCCAGCTCATACATAAGACCTTACACGCAGTGGACTAATTAAACCAGCACTCATCTCGCGGCGCGGCTGCGCACGTAATTTTCCGCCTTTTCAACTTCACTCTTATATTTTTTGCAGGCTACATATGGTATTTTATTGGCTGCTTTGTCAGGTGAAAATTGTAGATAAGTATCCCTAATTCCTGTAGCTGCTTTTGGCCAGGTATATTAGTAATGATGAAGAACTCCTTCTGCATTTGACGCCTAATTCTTCCAAAGGTTAAGATAGAGCTCAAGGCATATAAATTGCAAATCTGTCCGCTATGAACTTCCAAAGGAGTTGATGGAAAGGGCTGTTGGCGTTGTCGCCTGGTTTACAATGTCGGCCTGCAAGTTAGAATGGAGGGCTATAAAATTAACGGAGCAAGGCTGAACGGGGTGGATTTGTATGACTTTCATTGGATGAGGGAAGTGAACCCTCAGGCCCTGCAGTCCTCCATCGAAAATTTGGACTGATAGTTTGCCAATTTTTTTTCAGAAAACGGAAAGACTCAGGCAGACCCGGCCATTCAGAATGGGATCACATTAAGGTTTTTATTCTTTTTAATCTTATCCGGAAGCACGCCGACAATCTCATTTTTCAGCGCTGTTACCAAACGCTGTTTCACAAAGTCGCGATGTACGGCAATACTCACCTCTCGCATCGGTACAGGGTGCCTGAAATGTCGTATCAGCATGGCCTGCCGACGATTGAAATCTGTCGTTGCCAGCTCCGGCAGAACGGTGATGCCCTCATTAAATTCGACCATTTTGCTCAAGGTCTCAATAGTACCTGCCTCGTAGCTGAAATTTGTATTTTCCAGGCTGGCTTTGCGCAGTTCGCACAGATTAACAATTTGGGAGCGGAAACAATGACCTTCTTCGAGTAACCACAGTTTCCGCGGATCAATGTCCTGCGCAAGGACATAATTTTTCTTGAAAGCGCCATTTTTTCTGGAAACAAAAACGAGCAACTCCTCGTAAAAAAGCACGTGCTCTTTTATCCCGATTTCCTGAAGGGGTGACACCAGGATTCCGGCATCGATTTTCCCTTCACGAAGTTTGGTGACGATCGTCTCCGTAATTACTTCATTTACGACCAAACGAACATTCGGATATTTATGAGCGAAACTTCTGGCGAATAAGGGAACCAGGTAAGGCGCTAACGTGGGAATGATTCCGATTCGCAGTTCACCGCTAACCATTCCTTTTTTTGCCTCGATATTTTCGGCGATTACCTTTTTCTGTGCTAGGATTTTCCTCGCCTGTTCTATGATTTCAGTTCCAGACTCTGTTGGAATAACAGGCTGTTTACTTCGATCAAAAATTTTAACGCCGAGCTCCCTCTCAAGTTTTTGAACCTGCATGCTTAGGGTCGGCTGGGTCACAAAGCAATGCCCTGCCGCGGAAGCAAAATGGCGGAAGGTATCGACGGCAACTATGTATTCGAGCTGGACAAATGTCACCTGGCAAAGCTAATAGATTATATCTATGAACCTATAATTTTAATTGATTTAATAGATATTATTTTTTTTGCACCTTTATGATGCGATTCGAAATTTTAACATTCAAAAACATGGATATGAGCGATGAAAAAAAGCTGACCACGGCATCCGGGATTCCCTATTATCACCACGAGGATACGATGAGCGTCGGACCTCGGGGCCCGTTGTTACTGCAGGATTTTATTCTGCACGAAAAAATGGCGCATTTTAACCGGGAGAGGATTCCTGAAAGGGTGGTTCATGCCAAAGGAAGCGCGGCATATGGCACGTTTACTGTCACACACGATATAACAAAGTATACGCGAGCTAGGCTTTTTCGCGAGATCGGAAAGAAAACCAGAACGATTCTCCGATTTTCTACGGTGGGTGGCGAAAAAGGCTCAGCCGATACTGAAAGAGATCCTCGCGGTTTTGCACTGAAATTTTATACAGAGGAGGGGAACTGGGATCTGGTAGGAAATAATACACCGATTTTCTTTATCAAAGACCCGAAAAAATTTTCAGACTTTATCCATACCCAGAAAAGAGATCCGTATACAAATTGCAAAAGTCCCACAATGATGTGGGATTTTTGGAGCCTGAATCCCGAAAGCTTGCACCAGGTAATGTTCCTGATGAGCGATCGTGGCACTCCTTACGGTTATCGCCACATGCATGGATTTGGAAGTCATACCTTTAGTATGATAAACGAAAAAAATGAAAAAGTCTGGGTGAAGTTTCATCTCAAGACCGCTCAGGGGATCAAGAATTTCACCAACGACGAGGCAACACGTATGAAGGGTATTGATCCGGATTTTGCCCAACGCGACCTTCTGGAGGCTATCGACAGAGGCGAATTCCCCAAATGGCACCTGAAGATCCAGGTGATGACATTCCAAGAAGCAGAGACTTTTCGCTTTAATCCCTTCGACCTCACCAAAGTCTGGCCGCACAATGATTTCCCTTTAATTGATGTAGGCGTTCTCGAGCTGAATGAAAACCCTAAGAATTATTTTGCCGAAGTCGAACAGGCGGCTTTCGCACCAGCCCATGTAGTCGATGGTATCAGCTACTCACCAGACAAGATGTTGCAAGGGAGGCTGCTGTCTTATCCTGACGCGCACCGTTACCGGCTGGGAGTCAATTATGAACAAATTCCCGTGAATAAATGCCCGTTTGCGGTCAACAATTATGAACGTGATGGGTCCATGCGAATTGATGGGAACTCCAATGGAAGTCCAAACTATTACCCGAACAGTTTTGATAACATCAAACCCGATGAGCGCTCTAAGGGGATTCCATTGAAGCTGGAAGCGGAGGTTGCCGATTGGTATGACCGTAACGGCCCTGGAGAGGATGACCATTACACGCAACCGGGAATTTTTTATCGCGAGGTGCTAAATATTGAAGATAAAAGGAATCTTGTTCTTAATATTGTAGGTGCAATGTCTGGCATTTCAGGTCCGAAGCGCGAAGAAATCATCAACCGGCAGCTTTGCCATTTTTTCCGGGCGGATATCGGTCTTGGAATGGCCGTAGCAAAAGGACTGGGCGTTGACGCTGAAAAGGCGATGCCCCAGCACCATTCAAAAGACGCGGTCACGGTATAATTGTTCTGCTACACATGTGATAACTTCGACGCCCCGCGGCTTTGCGGGGCTTTTTGGTCCGCGCATGTTACGGGGCTATTCCTCCAAAACGATCTTGTTTTTGCCGACCTTAAGCTTGTAACCTATACCAATCTTAAGAGCAAAGTTTTCCCGCATATGTCCAACGGGGAAGTCGAAACATACCGGATAATCAAAATCCTGCACGAGATCGCGGATGATTTCGTAGGCCGAGCTTCCAAATGGTCGTTCTGTATCTTTAAGCCGGTCAAATCCGCCTAAGATGAGGCCGCCGAGTTTCTGCAACTTTTTGTTTCGCAAAAGCTGATAAAGCATTCGATCGATATTGTATAGGTATTCACCCGTGTCTTCGAGCACAAGGATGCGACCGCGGGTTTTGAGTTCTGAGGGTGTGCCGACCAAGTGGGCCAAAAGTGTGAGGTTCCCACCAACCAATTCGCCAATAGCTTCGCCTCGCCGGTTAAATTCATGCGGGACGGATTCAAAACGTATTTTTTTTCCTTCTATCGCATTTCTGAGTGATTGTACAAATTCGTTTGCCGATTCGCCGTCATTGAATGCCGAGGCCATCGGCGCGTGAAGGGAAGCAATATTAAAATTGCTATATATATGCGAATGCAGAATTGTAACGTCGCTGAAACCAATTATCCATTTCGGTTTTTTCCTGAAGATTGAAAAATCAATCTTGTCGATGATGCGCCCAATTCCGTATCCCCCCCTCGCACAGAAAACGGCTTTGACCTCGTCATCGTCCAGCATTTTCTGCAGGTCGTCCAATCGCGTCTTATCATCGCCGGAAAAATAATTCGTAGAATCTCCTCCCATGGTTCGACCGACTTTCAAATGATAACCCCACGCCTTGAAGGCCTCGATGCAGGATTGCGCTTTTTCGAGGCTCATAAACCCGGCGGGGCATGCTATTCCGATCGTGTCACCCGGCTGGAGGTATGGAGGAATCGTTACCATAAAGAATCAGTAGGTGGATAAAGGTTTTCTCGGTTATGAATGGTTTGAATCGCAATATTAGATATTGAAAAAGGTTTCGCAAAACAGAATCTTATATTTGGGTCTTAATCGTTTTGCGTAGGCTAAATATTCCCGTGAATCGCTGATTATGGCTGCTTCAAGGATTCATCGCTTCTCCTTATACTTCATTATCTTTTGCGCCCTGCTCCTTGCGGCCCCGCTTAGCTGGTTTGTACTGTCAGGCCGTAACGCGGTGCTCCATTTTGTAACGCTACACGTGCAGCGACCCTACCTCGATACTATCCTGCAAAGCACCATCCTTTCGGAATCACGATACAGATGGCTGCGTTTATTTAGCCTGCTGCTCATGGCAATGATTGCGATGGTGGCCACTTTCCTGTATCGATACCGACGCTATGCGTTTATGGCGGTTTTTTTTGCCGTTCGAAGCGTGAACGGAGCTTGTCGATCATTTGCAAGAGTCTTTGTCCGAAGTAAACGTTGGGAAAATGGCGTCTTTGTTTTTCTCATGGTCATTCTTGCGGCCCGAGGTATCTACTATATCACCGTTACCGATCTGCAGTATGATGAAATGTGGTGCTACAATTATTACACCTCCCGGCCAGTTTATCTGACTCTTTTTTCGTATGCCAACTATTCACTTTATGAGCTGGCAACCCATTTCTTCAAATGGCTGCCATTTTCAATCAAAGTCGATTTGAGGCTTCCGTCTTTGATTTCCGGCCTCTTCGCTTGTACCCTTATTTATGGTTGCGTGAAAAGACTCTCGGGATCGTTTCTTACAGCCACTGCCACCGTGGTATTTTTCGCCTCGACTCCGCTTATTACAAACGATATGCTTTATGGAAAAGGAATGATCGAAGAGATTTTTTTTGCGATAGTATCTTTTTTCTGTCTCGTCTTTTATTTGCGCAAAGTCAGAGGGGCAGGGTGGTTATTTCTTTATATTATATCCAGCGTTTCCGGCTTCTATGCAATGCCTACCCATGTCTATTACTGGTTCGTGCAGGGTGTAGTATCGGGCTTTCTGATCATCGGGTTCAAGAAAAATGCCTTTAAGCCTTTTTTTGCAGTCAACGGATGGGTGATCGTGCTTGTCTTGGCGTGTTACTTACCCATCATGATCGGGTCAGGCATGTCTCCGGTTGTCAATGCTGCGAGGGGCTACGATGAAAATTATTTTCCTTCTACGCTGTTAACTGCCTATCTACGCGATTTCAGCCTGTATCTAAGTGGAGGTTCTTATGGAATGATTTTGGTTTTCGTTCTCGCTGCGGTTGCCATGGTTATAGATTCCAAAAAACGTGTTGTATATCTGTCACTGTTGGTTTTCTCGATGTTTCTTTTTCTTCTTCCAATTCCTATCCGCTATTTTCAGCGCATCGAAGTACCTGCTCGCGCTCTAGGTTTCGGGGTACTGGGAATACCTGTTGCTGCATATATTATATTTGATTTTCTGCAGCGAAAAACGATCCCGTTCGTTCGATCCACGATCGTTTCCGCGGGATTTTTGACCATGTGCATGATTAGCCATTTTCACTCATTTCGAACCTGGAGTGCACGATCAGACCGACAGGCACCTGTCATTGCGAATATCCTTATGGCACATGAAGTGCACACCTGTTACGACAATTCACAACCATCGCATTTTTACTATTATTATCCTGCGTTGGAATTCTATTTTGCAAACAGGAACAGGTCCATTGACCTTTTCATAAATGACCCGAAAAGTCTGCGTTACAGGATCTTTAAGCCTATTGACCGGTACGACTGCATAATTCAACATGCGCCTGGGAGCGGAGAGTCGATCGGGCAGGGTTATTATTCTGTTTACACAGACCTGGAGGAGGGATTCAGCATATTTATCAGGAATGGAAAATAATTCGGGTGCTCTCAGGTAGCCGGAATTTCCGTCAGATCGACGCCATCTTCGCGCACACTGAGACAATGTGGGATTCCGCATTTTAATGCATAGTTATTTTTCTGGTGGCCTATCGGAAAATCAAAACATACCGGGTAGCCAAATTCAGAAACTTTTTCACGGATTATTTTAGTTAGTGTCATGCCGAATGCTTCGCCGGGATCGTCAGGCTTGGGTTTAATCCCGCCGATGATGAGACCTCGCAGCTTGGAGAGCTTGCCACTTCGCAGGAGGTTCCAGAACATCCGGTCAATACTGTACAGGAATTCGTCTGTATCTTCCAGGAAGAGGATTTTGCCAGAAGTTTCAATATCCGACAGGCTACCGGTAAGGGATTCAATCGTTTTTAAATTCCCGCCAACGAGGGCCCCTTCCCCAGAGCCCATTCGATTACCTTCTGCGGGCGCAATGGAATAAGACATTCGAACGCCCGAGAGCGCCCTTTTTATGGATTCGATGGAGTCTTGCTGGACGGGCTCAGCGTGGGCCCGGTCACCCGGAAAGCTATTGCACATCTTCGAATGTATGGTGGCTGTACGACAGTTTCGATTGAGGTGGCTATGCAAAACCGTAATGTCGCTAAATCCTACAACCCATTTTGGATTACCTAGAAAAGTGGAAAAATCCAGCCTGTCGATGATTCGGACGGTTCCGTACCCGCCACGGGCGCACATAACTGCCCGAATTACGGGATCGTCCAGCATCGATTGGAAATCTTTGCGCCGGTCCTCGTCAACACCTCCGAATATAAAATCCTTTTTTCCAACGGTGCTGCCTATGCGAACTTTATAACCCCAGTCTTCGATTTGCTTTATTGAAGGATCGATGTCTTTGTAAGTGATATCCCCCGCAGGGCAACAGATTCCGATGGTATCGCCAAATTGAAGGTATTTAGGTATTAAGATTGTTTCCGCTCCCGGCGCGGCGTCAGTGGCCGGAAAATTAGTAAAAGGAAGCGCCGCGCCGACCCTGGCCACAGAAGACAGGAAGCTTTTGCGATTCATCTATTAAAGTTAGGAAAATCAGCATTTTGGCGTTGGTGAGGATTGCGGTATTTTTGCAATCGCTTTCGCGGAGCCTGCCGCTAAAAATTTATTTCGCGGTTTGTCGCAATAATGCGGATTCGAGGCTTTTTAAATTTATGGACAACTATAGCAGAATTTTAGTAACAGCGGCCCTGCCTTATGCGAACGGACCTGTGCATATCGGCCACCTGGCTGGCTGTTATATCCCGGCGGATATTTATGTCCGTTACCATCGCGCGCAGAATCGAGACATCCTTTTTGTCTGCGGCAGCGATGAACATGGTGTGCCAATTACCATTAGGGCAATGCGGGAGGGAATAAGTCCTCAACAGGTGGTTGACAAATATCACGCGATTATCAAACAGAGCTTTGCGGACATGCGTATCTCCTTTGATATTTATTCCAGGACTTCAAATCCTATACACCACGAAACTGCCTCAAACTTTTTCAAAAAGCTCTATGACGACGGTTTATTTGAAGAAAAGGAAACCGAACAATATTATGATGAAAAGGCAAAAACCTTTCTGGCGGACAGATATATTACGGGCACATGTCCCGTTTGCGGAAATACCAATGCTTATGGTGATCAGTGCGAACGATGCGGTTCTTCGCTGAGTCCCGAAATGCTCATCAATCCGCGCAGTGCCTTGAGTGACGCCGTTCCGGTCAGACGAAAGACCAAACATTGGTACTTTCCCTTGCAGCGGTACGAGGATTGGCTAAAAGACTGGATTCTCAACAGTCACAAAGACTGGAAAAATAATGTATACGGCCAATGTAAAGGCTGGCTGGACAGCGGCCTGCAATCCCGTGCCATGACCAGAGACAGTAATTGGGGAATTAAGGTGCCACTTCCCGGGGCCGAAGGCAAAGTTTTATATGTTTGGTTTGATGCGCCTATCGGGTATATTTCCGCCACAAAGGAATTGACAGAAAGGTGGGGCGACTACTGGTGCAGGGATGATACGAAGCTGGTGCATTTTATCGGAAAAGATAACATTGTCTTTCATTGTATCATATTTCCTGCCATGTTAAAGGCACATGGCGGTTTTATACTGCCAGACAATGTACCCGCCAACGAGTTTCTAAACATCGAAGGGGAAAAGGTCTCGACATCGCGCAACTGGGCAGTGTGGGTGCATGAGTACGTAAAAGATTTTCCAGACTGCCAGGATGCCCTCCGCTATGTTTTGTGCGCCAATGCCCCGGAAACCAAAGACAATGATTTTACCTGGAAGGATTTCCAGGAGAAAAATAACAGCGAACTTGTTTCAATTTTTGGGAATTTCGTCAATCGCACTTTCGTATTGATGCACAAACTTTGCGGCGGAAAGGTTCCTCCTCTGCATACGGACGTACTCGATGGGATTGACAATGAGCTCGCGGCCAATATTCGCGAGGCAGAAGAAAAGGTGCGCGCCGGCATTGAAGCCTACAAATTCAGAGATGCTTTGTTCGAGGTTATTGAACTTTCCCGTAAGGGCAATAAATATCTCCAGGAAAAAGAACCGTGGAAAAAAATGACTCTGACCGGCCAGAAAACCGAAGAGGCCAATCAGAAATTGGTTGACAACTGCATACATTTCTGTCTCCAACTGACAGCAAACCTGGCGATTTTAATTAACCCCTTCCTGCCGGACACCTCCAGGCGAATGCTGCATATGATGAAGGTAGTTGAAAAAATGCTGGAGTGGGAAAACGCGGGCAAATTGAAACTTCTTAGCGTGGGGTATAGCCTGCGACCTCCCGAGCTGCTTTTCCGCAAAATTGAAGACCAGGAAATCGAGATGCAAATTGCAAAACTGAGAAACGGACTGGTCTCAGTTCAAAAGGGCGATAATACGGCCAAGCTACCACCCGAGTCGAATGTTCAAAAACTAAAACCAGAGATTCAATATGGTGATTTTAGCAAGCTTGACCTAAGAGTGGGCACGATAATTTCTGCAGAAAAGGTTGAAAAGGCCGACAAATTATTAAAATTGTCAGTTGACCTGGGATTTGAAACCCGCACGGTCGTATCCGGTATAGCTCAGCATTTCCAGCCGGAAAGTCTCAAGGGAAGGCAGGTGGTTGTTGTCGCTAATCTGGCTTCCAGGAAAATGAAGGGCATCGAGAGCAATGGTATGATACTGATGGCTGAGGATATTGAAGGCCGTTTGCACTTCGTCAGTCCTGAAGACAAGACGGGCCCAGGTTCACCAATCACCTGAGGCTGGGGGGCGGGTGGGTAATTAATTTGATTAACCGTTCACGCAAGCATCATTAATTATTGTTTTATGCCAAATAGGATCATAAAGAAAGTAGCTGTATTGGGCAGTGGGGTTATGGGATCGAGAATTGCGTGCCATTTTGCCGGCGCGGGATTGAGGGTTTTGTTGCTTGATATTGCACCAAACGAAGTCAATGCTGCCGAAAAAGCAAAAGGACTGACGACGGACCACCCAATTGTAAAAAACCGGATTGTCAATGAGGCACTCGCAGCCACGCTCAAATCAAATCCTTCACCGGTTTACAGCCGTGAAGTCATTAAACGGATCAGGACCGGGAATTTTACGGACAACATGAGTGAAATCGTCACCTGCGATTGGATCATTGAGGTCGTGGTCGAACGTTTGGATATCAAACAATCGGTGTTGACAGAAGTCGACAAATACCGGAAACCTGGTACCCTTGTTACCTCAAATACTTCGGGTATCCCGATTCACCAGATGAACGCGGGCAGGAGTGATGACTTCAAACGACATTTTTGCGGCACCCATTTTTTTAACCCGCCACGGTATCTGAGGCTGCTCGAAATTATTCCCGCTCCTGAAACAAATCCGGAGGTCACAAGTTTTTTGCTCCATTATGGGGACCTCTATCTTGGAAAGACCACCGTTCTCTGCAAGGACACGCCTGCATTCATTGCTAACCGCATTGGCGTATTTGGCATTATGTCGATCTTCCGACTGCTCGAAAAGCTGGGTCTGAATGTGGACGAGGTTGACGCGCTCACCGGACCGATCATTGGAAGACCCAAATCTGCAACCTTTCGCACTGCTGATGTTGTCGGCATTGATACACTTGTCAAAGTGGCAAAGGGCGTTTACGACAATTGTGCCAATGACGAGGCGAGGCAAGCATTCATGGTGCCCTCCTGGTTGGAAAAAATGGTTGCGGCAAATTGGCTGGGAGACAAAACCGGTCAGGGTTTTTTCAAAAAGATGCCCCCCAATGAAAGGGGTGAAAAGGAAATTCAGGCTCTTGACCTGAATACAATGGAATATCATCCACGATCGAAACCAAGGTTTGCTTCGGTAGACGCGGCCAAGCCCCTGGAGGATCTTGCGTCAAGGTTAAAAATCCTGGTGAACGGGACCGATAAAGCGGGTGAATTCTATCGCCAGTTTCATTTTGGTCTTTTCTCTTACATCTCGCACCGTATTCCGGAGATCAGCGATGAGATATACCGCGTAGATGATGCCATGATGGCCGGCTTCGGTTGGGAAATCGGCGCTTTCGAAAGCTGGGACGTGATGGGAGTCGAAACGACGGTAAAGAAAATGAAACAAGCAGGTTATTCGGTTGCACCCTGGGTGGATGAAATGATTTTGGCAGGCAAGGGAGCCTTTTACAAAGTCGAGAATGGGAAACGGCTCTACTATGATCAGTCTACCAAAAGCTACGAGGCTGTCCCAGGCGGAGACGCTTTTATCGTTATGAAGAACTTTGTCAACCAGACGATTTGGAAAAACAGTGCCTGCCATCTTTACCATCTAGGTGACGATGTACTAGGGCTCGAGTGGAACACAAAAATGAACAGCATTGGAGGCGAAGTGACAGAAGGAATCCAAAGGTCCATTGCAATCGCCGAAGAAAAATACAAAGGCTTGGTAATTGCCAATGAAGGGCCAAATTTTAGCGCGGGCGCGAACGTCGGGCTGATTTTCATGTTTGCAATAGAACAGGAGTATGATGAACTGGACCTTGCCGTCAGAACTTTCCAGCAAACGACCATGCGGGCCAGGTATTCATCAGTACCTGTGGTGGTAGCACCTCACGGGCTTACTCTGGGAGGTGCCTGCGAACTCAGCCTGCATGCAGACAAAGTTATTCCTGCCGCAGAATCGTACATAGGTCTGGTTGAGCTCGGAGTCGGGCTGATTCCCGGCGGAGGGGGAACAAAAGAATTCGCGCTCAGGGCTGCCGACGAGATGCACGAGGACGAACCGGAAACGATCACACTGAAGAACCGTTTCTT
>JAJPJP010000230.1 GCA_021324175.1 Chitinophagia bacterium | reverse complement strand
CATCCAACTCCATATAAACCTGGTTCAGATGTTTCGACTTTTACGATGACCAGGTTTGCTCCCGCGGGGGCGGTGCCTATGGCGCGAACACCTGTGATTGTGACCGGAGCCATGCCGACGCCATAACGGGGTTTTTCTGATGGTGCGGCCCTGGCTTTCTGGGTTCCGCCCAAAAGCCCAAGTAATCCCGTAGTTGATCCGATGCCAATCATCTTTATTGCACTCCGGCGATCGTGTGTGGGTTGGTTTTTTTGTTTATCCATAAATGGTATGAGTGTGGTATTCTCCGGTAACTAAAAAAATGAGGGGAAAAACACTATATGCCCAAAATGACACACGCACCTTATCACATAAATGGTGCTGTCCGAACAAGATGCTTGCAATTAAGGTCGCGGGTATTAACAAAACAGGTAATAATTGATTAACCGAACAATTAATTGATTAAATAGCGCGATCACCAGAAAAATTAATCATTCAGTTAATCAGGCATACTGGGAGTTCATTCGACTGCGGGGCGCTATCTTCTAAGCTATTTTCAGAGGCGCGAAATCTAAGAAAAGATCCCGTGATTGGCCCTCCGCATTGAGCCAGGAACCTCATCCATGTTGAATACTTCCATGACTGGTTTGCCGCTATGTCTTTGCAATGTTCCGCTTCATTTCATCAACTATTCAATTCTTAAAAATTTTTGTATTTCTTCAAGGGATTTCCCATTTGTTTCCGGCAGGAATTTCAGGACAAAGATTAACTGAAGTAACATCATAAAGCTGTAAAAAGTGAATGAATAAAAACCGCCGTTAGAACCACCTTCAACAATAATCGGGAATGTCCACGAAATTATAGCAGCCATGACCCAATGAGTAAAACTTCCAAGGGACGCCCCCTGAGACCGTACTGCATTGGGAAAAATTTCGGAAATGAAGACCCATATTACCGCTCCCTGCGAGAAAGAAAAAAAAGCAATAAATCCAATCAGATAAATGACTACAAAATTGTTGGCAACCTGTGCCCCCTCAAAAGCATATGCGGCAAGGCCTAAAAAGATAATCATACCGATGGAGCCGATGATGAGCAGCGTTTTTCTTCCAAAATTGTCAATGAATAACAGTGCGAGCAATGTGAATAATAAATTTGCCGCACCGATGTAAACTGGTTGGAGATAGGAGTGCATCTTATCAAAACCTGCCATTTGGAAAATGCGTGGTGCATAGTACAAAATGGCATTTATGCCCGACAATTGATTAAACATGGCCAGAAGTATTGCAAAGAATACGGGCTTATTGTATTTTCTGTTAAACACGTTGTCCTTCGCGCTATTTTTTGAAAGCTGATGTTCCTCGCGAATTAATTTTACCGCATCTCTTTCTCCAATCCTGGCAAAAATTGATTCAGCCTCTTGATCCCTATTGTTCAGAACAAGCCATCTCGGGCTTTCCGGGATGAAGCGCAGCAATATCCAAAATAATAAAGAAGGGAGAAGCATAATGCCCAACATCCATCTCCAGGCATTCTCTCCGAGGCCATTCAGCAAGAAATTGGAGAGCATGGCGATAAAAACGCCTGAAACAATATTTAATTGAAAGAAACCTGCGAGTCTTCCACGCCTTTTCTTCGGAGATATCTCCGATATATACATCGGACCCACAACCGATGACGCACCAACAGCAATCCCGCCAATAAAACGGAATGTTACGAACAAGATCCAAATGGATGAAACAACACAGCCTATTGCTGATATCAAGTATAGAACTGCAATAAAATGTAAGGTTGTTCTTCTTCCAAATTTTTGCGCAGGCAAACCGGCAACTATTGAACCACATACGGTACCAATAAGACTTGCGGAAACGGTGAATCCCTGCCAGAAAGAATTCAATTGCCATAAATGCTGAATGGTTTTTTCTGCGCCGGATATAACAGCAGTTTCAAAGCCAAATAAAAAGCCACCAAGTGCGGCAATCAGTGCAATTCTTGTTGGGAAGGAGAGCATATCATCGATTTTTGGTTTTAACCAGCTGTGTATTTTTGACGGACGTTTTGCAACTGCAGACAGTATCAGAGCACTATTCCTATGTCATATGGCAAGTGAAAGAAATAAAATTGACAGATCCCGGGGTTATCTATCCTTTTCTGATCTTTGAAAGAAGTGACAAAGCATCTTTATTTTGGTTATCAGTCTGTAGCACCTTTTCCACGTACTTTTCAGCAGCTTCTTTATTACCCATCTTAAAATATAAATTCGCGATCTGATTCGGAATAATGACATCAGTCGAATCGTTCGTATATTTTTTCTGGAGTTCCATAATCTCACCTGCGAGCGACTTTATGGCAACCAACGCAGCGGCCTGAGAGCTGTTTTGTATTGAATAATCGAGATAGCTCATTGCTTCAGCCGGTTTGTCGAGCTTCAGATAAATGACGAATAGATAGTGGGCTATTTCCGTCGTTGGTGAGATGTTAAATGCCTTCCTGAAATAAAAAACGGCATTTGGAAAATCATTCAATTTCCCAAAAAGCATACCTGTCCTT
>JAJPJP010000167.1 GCA_021324175.1 Chitinophagia bacterium | reverse complement strand
GGTATTGATTCTTTTATTATTTCCTCCTCTTAGTACTCGGGTATAACCGGACTACACTAATACGACGATCAAGGAAAATTTTCGAGATCAGGTTACTCATTCAAAATAATTTCTATGATTGTTAAGATTGATTCCGTCGCCGTTGTTGATTCCCTGCGGGTAGGCCAGATCGTTTACAAGAATGAGCGTGAAAAGTATGTAATCGGTTCATTTACGCTTACCCATGTATTTTTATACTTGATCGGAATCGGACTAAAACTCAGAGCGCTTTCCATTTTGGAGATGATGGAAGATGGCTGGAGATTGGAGAAGCCAGCTGTGAATCTCCTTAGATGAAGGAATTTTTTTGGGTGACGAATTGGGATTAAATTAACGCAAAAAAACACCCGGGTCAAAAACACCGGGTGTGATCAGGTATACTGATAGGTTAGTACTAAAAAATATTTCTCCTGCTGCGTTCTTCTCTCTCTTTGGCAACGGTGACGCTCATTGTTCTGCCTTCAATTTCCTTTCCAGCAAGTTCCTGCATGGCTTTTTTCGCGGCCGTTTCTACCGGCATATCTACGAAACCAAAACCGCGCGAGCGGCCGGTCACCCTGTCAGAAATAATTTTCGCCGAAGACACTTCGCCGAATTCTTTAAATAAATTTCCTAAACTTTCATCAGTCGTGTGAAAACTTAAGTTCGAAACATACATGTTCATACTAAATAAATTGAAATGAATAAAAGCCTTAATTGACAGCAAATGCAAGAAGTGGATAGACGATACAAGATCAGATGTACAGCAATAAACGCTTAATCAGAGTTGCCTGTTATTGAGGTGACACCGAAGATAGCCTTTTAAATTGACAATAACGAATTAATGATGATCATCCGAATGCTAGTGAAGTTGGCCTGGTCGCTGATTACTAATTGTGATTGCTGTGAGCATCGAACGAAATTGAGAAATGCAAAGTGATTCACTAACCATGAGCATTTTGCCTATGAGTGACAAGCCCTATTTTTTTATCGCGCTGATCTCCCCGTTCCGTTCGATATACACTTTGTCGATCTGGTCAAGATCGTCTGTCAAAGCCGATTTTCTTATTCCCTCCCTGATGTCCTCTTCAGAGACTAATGCGCGCGACACATTTTTCCTGATAAAGTGCCCATCGGAAAACAACAGCATTTTATTCCCTTCAAATATTCGCGCGATCGTCTCGTGGCGTACGATCAGCCAGCTGCAAAAGCGATGAAGACAAACGATGGCGAGCGAGCATACCACCACGGGCAAAAATTCCGATGCGCCTACTACCGCGCGGCTGAGGATTGCACCAAGGGAAATAGAAATGATATTATCCAGCGGGGTGCGGACGCCAAAAGACCTTCTTCCGGAAATGCGGATCAGCAGCAGCGCTACAAAAAAGATCACGATGCCCCTGCAGGTCATTTGGAGGATATTCAGGTCCCTCCCCTCTCCAAATATGCTGACCATGATTGTATAAGATTATTAAGAAGAGCAGGTGGTTAATTCCTGCTCGTCGGTTCCATAATTCTGGATTCGCGAAAATCGGGCCATTGCTCAGAACGGGTATTGGTAAACAGGCTGTGTCAACAATTCCACAATCGCGTATCGGCCCATATACATTTCTTACAATAGACAAGGCACTATTTTTTTTGTTTTTCTATGATCTTTTCTGCCGATTTCGGCGAGAGCTTTCCCAGGCATTTGAAAGTCCTTCCCTCCAGCTTATTGTAATCGACAAAAAACTCCTCAAGTTGTTTGAAAATGTCGTTAGGAAGGTCGTCGACGGTCTTGATATTCTGGAAAATACCCGAACAATGCGGTATGGCCATAAACCGGTCATTCCGGACGGTCTTCCCGTCTCCGCTTTGTTTTGCCTTCATTCCCCCGATAATGCGGCAACTCATCCGGCACCCGGGGAAACTATTGAACTCCGATATGACAATAACGTCTAGCGGATCACCATCCTCTCCCTGAGTGCCTGGTATAAAGCCAAAATCGTAGGGAAACATCATCCCCGAAGGCAATACCTTCCGGAGGTCAAATAAATGGTCCTTGTGATCATAATCATATTTCTGGACGCTGCCTTTCGGCGTCTCAATTACTACTTTCATTGAGCAAAATTTATATGCCAAGGAACTGGAAGCAAAAAACTGACCACTTGGCGATAAATGACCGTGGATACCCGCAATTGCGCAAATTTTACCCGATCGGTCAAATCATAGGAAAATTTTTTCTCAAGGCGACAGCGGGCAAAGGGCACTTTAAGGCATCAGGCATGATGGCATAGTTCTTTATATGGATAAAATAAATGCTGATATAGAGACCTTCGGGCGAGAAATGAACGGGGATTGTCTCGGAATTTTTGAGCTCTTTCGTGTCTAAAATGAAGTCTCGGGTGGGAACGAGGTGGCGTGGTGGAGATTGAAGTTGCAAGAATTATCCACCCGGGCATTAAAAAATCAGGCCGTCGGTCTGATTTTTTTTTGATTTTTATTTCGCCAGCAGTTCCGGCATCCAACTGCCGGCCAGGGTCTGGAGTGGCGTGAGCCGCGGCAGTATGCGTAATTATTGATGGCGTATTGGTGAGATGAGTTTGCTACCTATCAAAGGAAAAG
Source organism: Chitinophagia bacterium (assembly GCA_021324175.1). Classification (GTDB taxonomy): domain Bacteria; phylum Bacteroidota; class Bacteroidia; order Chitinophagales; family Chitinophagaceae; genus Puia. Next base: position 832 of record JAJPJP010000167.1, on the reverse strand, counting down.
ATGTCGGCATCAGCATTTTTCTTTCCCCTGATAAGATCTGCAATAATTTCTGCGGCGATCTGGCTGAAGGTTATGCCGTTGCCGCCAAATCCGAGCGCAAAATAACTATTGGGCTTTTTACTATAGGTGCCGATATAAGGGAGACCGTCCTTGGTTGATCCAAAGGTTCCCGCCCAGCTGAATTCCGCGTTGAATTTAATTTGAGGGAATATTCGCTGGAAATCCTTTGTTAATTGGGCGGTTTTCCTTTTTATGAGCTTATCCCGCCTTACCGGCTCAAAAAAATTTTCGTCTCTCCCGCCGATAAGGATCCGCCTATCGCTTGTGGTTCTTAGGTAGAGGTAGGGATGAGCCGTGTTCCAGATCAGGCATTCGTCTTTCCAAAACGCTGCGCCGTCGTTAAATTGTTCGCTGATCGTGGCATAGGTGGATTTGAGATCGACGATTTTCTTGTCTATGAAATTAACAACCTCATATCCGGTTGCAAAGACCAGCCTCTTTGTTTTGATCGAATGGCCGTCTTCGGTCAAAAGCGTATGCCCGCGCCGCGTGCTTCTTATTTTGGTGATCTTGGTCCGGTCAAAGATCCGGAGGCCCTTTGACAGAGAAAATCTGTGAAGCGCATGCGTGAAAGCATAGGCATCGGTGGTGGCTGCTTTCTTTGAGAGGATGGCTCCTGCTGCGGAAAAACCATAGGCGTTTTTTATATCTGTTTTGTCGAGGTATTGCACAACAAAGCCCGCGGCTTTTCTTGCCTCGAACTCTTTTTTTATAAAGGCCTCGTCTTTTTTGTGGGCGGCATAGAAAAGGCTTTTCTTATGCTGGAAATCAG
>JAJPJP010000264.1 GCA_021324175.1 Chitinophagia bacterium | reverse complement strand
TTAATTGACTATAATATTTTGAAGGAAAACCTCGGTTTGGCGCGTGAGGTTTACAACACGGTTGAGTTGCAGTATCGGTCAGGTGTGAAAGCATATCTTGATGTGATAACGGCAGAAACAAATCTTCGCGTGACTCAAGTCAATTACATTAACGCCCTTTTTCAGTTATTAAGTAGCAAGATCGATGTTCAAAAATCTTTGGGAACCATAACGTATCAATAAAAAGGAAAAATATTATGAGAAATATTTTGAGCCGGATAGGGATTTTGATTCTTGTAACAGAGGTCATTTCATGCGCAAACAAGCAGGCGGCCCCGCAAGCTCCTCCACCTGTGGCCGTGGGGGTACAGATCGCCCAAACCGGCAGTGCAACTTATTTCGATCTCTACCCCGCGACTGTGACTGCTCTCAATCAGGTGGATATCAAACCGCAAGTCTCGGGGAATATAACAGGTATTTTTTTTAAGGACGGCCAGGCAATAAGGAAAGGAATGAAATTGTATGAGATTGATCAACAACAGTACAAGGCAGCATACGAACAGGCCATTGCCAACGTTCATGTCGCCGAAGCTAACGAGTCCAAAGCGCAACAGGACGCAGACCGGTATACAGATCTTGCGAAGAATGATGCGATCGCGAAACAAACCTTAGATCATGCGGTTGCGGACCTTGAAAGCAGCAAAAAACAGGTTGAAGCTGCTAAAGCGAATGTGGCAAGTGTCGAAACTAATCTGAAGTATTCAATAATAAGCGCACCTTTTGACGGGACGATTGGAATTTCCCTGGTAAAAATCGGGACCGCAGTCTATCCTCAGTCTCTTCTGAATACGGTTTCTTCAGATGACCCGATGGCAGTTGATTTTGCCATAGACCAATCGGAGATACCAAGATTTACGCAATATTTGAATGGCGGAGCCAAGGATAGAGATTCGATTTTCACTCTGGTACTGCCTGATGGTTCAATTTATACGAACCCCGGTCATTTGGCTCTTCTTGATAGAGCAGTCGATCCTCAAACAGGTACGATCAAGGCTAGGCTCGTTTTCTCCAACAATAAAAAGATATTGAAGCCGGGAATTACTACCAACGTTCGTGTTAAACATAATGCGGGAGAAAATAGTCTTTTAATCCCTTTTAAAGCCGTGGTTGAACAACTTGGAGAATATTTTGTCTATACCGTGTCGAATGGCCATGCGAAGCAGCATAAAGTAGCGTTAGGCACCAGGATTAACGCAAATATTATTGTTCGCAGCGGCGTCATGGTGGGCGATAGTGTCGTAACAGAAGGTGTGCAAAAACTCAGGGATAGTGTAGCGGTAAAAGCGGGCCCCGGCCCGGGACAAGCAAAGCAGTAAACTTTGAATTGTGAAATGGTTCAATGGGAGACATCGTATCCAATAACTATTACAAATTGACCAGAGGTCATTAAATAGCGTCTAGCCGATGAAGTCGTCAAACATATTTTTAAGGAGACCTGTAACTGCTATCGTAATATCGATAGTTATTGTGATGGTGGGGACCCTGGCCATTATTAACATGCCGATTAGCCAATATCCCAACATTACCCCGCCCACGGTTCAAATAACAAGCAATTTTACGGGAGCTGATGCGCAAACTGTTGAACAGACGACGACGACGGCTATCGAAACGCAGGTAAATGGCGTTCCCGGGATCGCGTATATGCAAAGCAATAGTGCCAATAACGGCGTTTCCACGATAACTGCAACACTGAACGTCGACGCCAACCCTGACGTCGCTGCCTTAGATATTCAGAATAGGGTCGGAATTGCCACCCCCGCATTGCCGGCACAAGTCCAGAGGCTTGGCATCACTACTTTGAAACGAAACCCGAGTATCCTCATGCTCGTCGCCATTTATTCTCCAAATGGAACCCACAATATTCCATTTACGGACAATTATGCCGGTATATACGTACGTGACCAATTGCTGCGCGTACCTGGCGTCGGCGACGTAATAAACAGGGCCGACAACTTCAGTATGAGGATTTGGCTTAAGACCGACAAGCTGGCCCAATTGGGGCTAACGGTAAATGACGTCCAAAACGCCATTAATGAACAAAATATCCAGGTTGCAGCGGGCTCGGTCGCTTCCCCGCCTCAGAATGCGTCGTCAGCTTTTGAATTCACTGTATTTACCAATAGCCGTCTTACGACTGAAAGCGATTTTGGAAATATTGTTATTCGCTCCAATCCTCAGGAGGGTTCGATAGTTTATTTGAAAGACGTCGCGAGAGTTCAACTCGGAAAAGTAAGTTATACGGCCAATTCGTTTGTTGACGGCAAACGGTCGTCGTACCTCCTTGTATACCAGGCACCGGGAAGCAACGCGCTCGCGACAGCCGAGGGAGTGTATAAGGCGATGGATGAGATGAAAAAATATTTCCCAGCCGATATTGCCTACAAAGTGCCTTTTGAATCAGTTTCGGTAGTAAAAGTGTCGATCGAAGATGTCGTAAAAACCTTGCTCATTGCGCTGTCACTTGTGACAGTTGTCGTGTTTCTTTTTCTTCAAAACTGGCGATCTACCCTAATTCCCGTATTGGCCATTCCTGTTTCTATTGTCGGCACATTTATTTTTTTTATACCGCTCGGATTTACTATTAATACACTGACGATGTTTGGCTTCGTGCTGGCCATAGGGATAGTTGTTGATGACGCCATTGTTGTAGTAGAGGCAGTTCAGCACTATATCGACAATGAGGGGCTGTCGGCAAAGGAGGCGACGGCGAGAGCGCTGGCTGACATCACTGGACCTGTAATTGCAATCGCGTTAATTCTGGCATCTGTCTTTGTGCCTGTAGGATTTATTCCTGGCATCGTTGGCAGGCTCTATCAGCAGTTTGCAATTACGATCGCAATCTCTGTGTTGATATCGGCTTTTGTGGCACTTTCTTTAACTCCGGCTTTGTGCTCACTGCTTCTCAGGCCGCACAATATCAACGAAAAGTCACGGGGATTAAATCGCTTTTTTTATTTGTTTGACAAGGGGTTTTATATCATGAATGACTCGTACGGATCGGCAGTAAAGGGATGGATCAGGAAGGCGCCGCTTGTGGTTGTATTGCTGGCATGTATAATCGTCGGAGACATTTTGCTATTTAAAAGTAAGCCGACGGGATTCATACCGACAGAAGACGAAGGACGTGTCTACATTACTTTTGAAATCCCCGAAGCGGCATCGACGACAAGAAGTTTAACGGTGCTCGATAGCATGATGAACATTATTAAGGATGTGCCAGGCGTAGGTCATTACGCCGCGCTGGGTGGCCTCAATGTCCTAACATTCGGTATTAAATCCAATAGCGGTACCATTTTTATGCAGCTAAAGCCATGGAATGAAAGAAAGGAAACAGAACCGGAAATCATAACCGAGTTGAACAAGCGGCTTTCAGTCATGAAGGAGGCTCGAATAGTTGTCATTCCGCCACCGGCAATCCCTGGTCTCGGAAATGCCGGAGGGTTCAGTATTCAAATAGAACAACGGCAATCAAATGACGATATCAAAGCTTTTGAGCGAATCGTCAATAATTTTGTTGCTGAGGCAAATAGGCAACCAGAAATCGGCGGTGCCTTTACATTTTTTTCGGCGCATACACCGGGATATGAAGTAGATGTGGATCGCGATAAAGCTAAGAAACTGGGCCTTAATATTGCCGACGTTTACAATACAATGCAGATGTACATGGGTAGCACCTATATTAATCAGCTAACCATTTACGGACGAAACTTTTATGTTGTCGCGCAAGCAGATACCAATTTCCGTAATGATATTCAGAGTGTCAGCAAATATTATGTAAAGAATTCAGGAGGCGAGATGATACCGCTGAGCGCAATTGTAAGTTATAAATTAACTGAAAGCGCACCGCTTATTTCCCACTTTAATATCTACCGTAGTGCTGAAATTGACGGAAATGCAAGGCAGGGATATAGTAGTGGGCAGGCACTTGAAGCGCTTGAAAGGGCCGCTTCAAATCTTCCCGAAGGCTATGGTTATGAGTTTTCCGGACTGAGTCTGCAAGAAAAAAAATCCGGTTCAAGCGCCGTGTATATTTTCGCGCTTTCAGTAGTTTTTGTATTTCTTTTCCTCGCGGCACTTTACGAAAGCTGGTCGGTTCCTTTTTCAGTTCTTCTTGCCGTACCCATTGGGGTCCTTGGAGCTATAACGGCCCTCACTTTGGTTAGCAGACTTTCTAACAACGTATACGCGCAGATCGGACTAATAACGCTCATAGGTTTGTCTGCTAAGAACGCAATATTGATCGTTGAATTTGCGAAAGAGAGGGTAGACAGGGGCATGGATGTGTTGACAGCCACGTTTGATGCAGTGAAGCTGCGTCTTCGACCAATTTTAATGACATCCATAGCATTTATTCTTGGTGTCATGCCCTTGGCGCTGGCGACGGGTGCCAGCTCTGTCGCAAGAAATACAATAGGATTTACGGTGCTCGGTGGAATGATATTCGCGACAGGACTTGCGATATTTATTGTTCCTGTCCTTTTCGTAGTGATTACTAGGCTATCGTACGGACAAAAAAAGTTAGAGGATCTGAAGGCGCAGGCTTCATCAAATATTGAGGAAAATACGTAGCTAATCGGTTTGAATACCGGAATGCCTTTAAAAAAGATTCAGTTTTGGAACTAGTTTGCCGGAAAATTCACGTGCTTTTATCGTTTGATGAATTTTTGTACGAATTGCTGATTGCGCTCACCGGCAAGCTTCAGGATATAAATTCCTCCCGCGAGGCTGCTTATGCTGATAGCTTGCGACTCGCATGGCAAGTTTTGCTGCATTAGTGCGCGACCAGCCATATCGATGATTTGCAACCGAATCATTTTTGATGAATTTTCATTGTTTAGTCTAATAAAAAGATTACCCGCATTGCAAGCGATGTATTCGACCATCCTCGGGGAACCACTCCGGTTTAAGGATATTACCGGTGAAAAGTCGAAGTTACCTCCGAGATCAATTTGTTTAAGCCGGTAGGAAACAGTATTTTTTCCCAAGTCGACGAGTTGATCCTGGAAAGAATACTGGTTGGTAATCGCATTTGGTTGTTTGGAATCTACAAATCCTATTGCACTGAAATCGGCTTCGTCATCGTACTTCCTTTGAACCTCATATCCCTTATTGTTCACTTCGTTGGCGACGCTCCAAAACAGGTCATTTGATGTCGTCAGCGTTTTTCCATTTAAGCTGACGAAGGTTACCGGAAGCAATATATTTTGCAGTGTTGTTGAAAATAGGCCCCTGCCATGAGTCGCAGCAACTAGCGCATTGTCCGCCGCGCGCAGGCGAAGCTGGTAAGTGCTGACGTTGCCCATTCCACTGGAATTCTGTGTCCAGACCGTCGAAGTACCGGAGGATGAGGCGGTAGACCAGACGCCGAGATCCGTAGCCAGGAGAATTCCCCCGTTACCACCTCCTGTCCCCACATTGGCGTTTGAGGGCACAATCATGCCCCATCGAACAGGAATATCGGGAAGGTTCACTCCATTGTTATCCAATGATGTCCAAGTCGTTCCTTTATCGGTCGATTCCCAAACACTGGCCAGACCATAGTTGGAAACTGTGAGCAGTAAATGGCTCTTGTTTCCTTTTTCTACATCGATCGACGAAATATAGGAACCGCTGGAAAGTGAAAGCGAGCTTATTTTGCTGGCTGTTGGTCCTCCTGTGCTTGCGCCTCCTATTACGTATAATTGAGGCACCTGATCGGTGGCGCATCATCCGCAGTCGAAAATGCTACCCATACGCTGTCAGTCGTGTTTGGATCGACTTTTACTGCAGACACTGCCAGGCTTGAATTGGAGGTTATCGTAAGGGTCGTTCCTGTCGGTGAGGCTGAAGTGATGGTTCCGATACGGCGAAGGTTTTTATCCGTATAACCGCAATATAGAAATTGGGTCGTATTGTCATAATCCGCCGGATTGATGAACCGCCCATTTGATGAATTATACCAGGAACTGAATGAAGCCCCGCCATTTGAAGACCTGGAATAAGAAGCATCCGGGTAGCTGGTCAGCTGATAATTAGGATTATTCTGATCAATAAAACAAAATCCACCATCTCCTCCTGTTGCAGTGGTGACGGTATTTATGCCCGCACTGGCGAAAATATGACTACCATTGTCCTGGGCACCCGCCAGCATGTAATTCGACCCCGATACCGGGCTTATTGCAGCCGCATAATACTGGGTTATATCAAGCGACAGGTCTTTACTTGAAAATGATCCCCCAGTGTTTGAAGTGGCGAAAATCCCTCCATCAGAGCCTACAATGAATTGAGTAGACGATCCTGGGATAAATGTTATATTATGAATATCGGCATGCACGTAGGGTTCGGTGCCACATCCGCCAGCCCATTGTGTCAGCTGAGTCCATGTTTTTCCACTGTCGACTGTTTGCATAATATCCACGCCCCCGGCATAAACGATCGCGTCGTTTGAAGGATTGATTGCAAGAGTAAGGTCGTACCAAGCCTGACCTCTTGAGAAATCCGTCCCATTCGCGGCGCCCCCATCACACCATGTGGTTGTGCTGGTGATGTTAGTCCAAGTCGAACCTCCATCGCCGGTCCTTTCGATGGCTACGATCCCATTCCCCGTACCCTGAAAGATCGCATAGATCAGCTTGTTATTAAGAGGAGAGCATGCCAATTGAATGCGTTGCCAATAATTTCCCAATCCTGCCGAGGGGGCTATGTTTGTCCAGGTTCCTGAGTTGCCAGCAGTCGCCCCCGCAGGCGATTTGTATATTTTTCCGGCTGGGACCCCTGTGCTAAGGTCGATGACAGAAGCGTATATATCGCCACTCATCGAAAACTCAATATCATAGCCGTCAAAGTCAACGGCGTTGGAACAACTGCCGCCGCCCGAATACAATCCGACTACGCGGGTCCATGTACTGCCGCCATCAGATGATCTCAGAATTCCACCGGCATTGCAAAATGTCGCGCTGATCCCAGATGCATAAATGTCGCCATTGCTGTACACATTTACTTTTTGGACGTAGTTAAAGTCATACTGATTTGCTCCGCCGGTTGTCGTCGAAGTCAATAAGGCCCAAGTCAGGCCGCCGTCTGTGCTTTTGTAGATTCCTAATCCACGAAGGGCATCTACATTGTAATAGCCTTCGCCGGTTCCAGCGTACATTATGCTGGAATTCGTTGGATCCTGAGCAATCGTCGTAATGGCAAGATTGGCTGAAACAGAGCTGACCTGAGTCCAGGTCGGGCTTGCACCCGAAAAGTTGGTAGTTCGCCACAATCCGCCGCTGACGCTTCCGACGAGAACTGTATTGCCAGTTGCGTCAGAACGGTCAACCAAAACTGCGCGACATCTGCCACCAATATTATTTGGTCCTCGTTCTGTCCAGCTTAGTCCAGTTCCTAAAGTCGTAAAAGTTGAATTCCCTGGGGAGTTTACCGAATAAGACGCAATTCGGCTGTTTTGCATGAGTTTTTGCCGGGCCGCTTCCAGCCGGTCAGTTGGCACATAGCCGAGGTGGGGGTCTTTAGTCATTAGAATTTCCTGCTTTATCCTCGCGAGCACCTCCTCATCATTTTCGTTCTCATGATGTTGTGTCGCGATGAATAGATGAAAATGTATAAACAGAAGCAGGAATAAAAAAAAAGAACAGATGCCAATGGCGGCGATGAAGTATTGGTTTTTCTTCATGGGTATAGCTTGGATATAAGATTTTCGTAAGGTATTCAATCCTGTCACGCAAATAGTCTGCGACAGTTAAGTTCCAAGGGTAGGGGGCGGCGTCGTAAACCACAACGTCAGGAAATAAACGTAAAATCAGCTCATTTCGTCTGTAAGAAAGCGTTGTTTATTTTGGCAATTGCCAATCAGAATTTGCAATCAGGCAAAAAAAAATCCCTTGAAAACGGGATTGCAAATAGAAATTTTTTTGCGACTACCATTTGTCCACTTCTTCAGTGGAACTGGTTGCTGCTGGGGGGACTGTAGATTCCACGGTGGGTTCCGGAACCGGTTCTTCAGGCCGATCGACTCCATTTTCAGGAGCCAGGTGATCCGACTCAGGTATGGTATCGTGATTGTACGCATCAAAATCGAAATCCGGCATCAAATCTGTCTTAACGTAATCTACCGTTTCATTTAACGCTTTGATGAACTTGTTGAAGTCCTCTTTATACAAAAAGATCTTATGCCTGTCATAACCGTCCTCATTGAATTTCTTACGGCTTTCCGTAATCGTGAGGTAATAATCATTACCCCGGGTTGCTCTCACATCGAAAAAGTAGGTCCTTCTTTTGCCAGCTCTTATGCGTTTGCTAAAAACGCTTTCCATTCTTTTTTCATTGTTCTCGTACGCCACAGATAATTATTTTAGGATTTATAATACAGTTAGTTCTTCAAAGTCACAAATATAATATTGTTTTTTAACTGGCAAAATTTGGATTGAGGTGTTCAGCGTAGGGGTATCGTATCAATTTGCGGCTAAGCTTCGGCTTGTTGATCTTTATCCTGTTGCTGCTGCTGTTCATAAAGATATGTATAATAGCCGTTAGTTGCAAGTAGCTGATTATGGGTTCCCATTTCGACTATCTTACCCTCATCCATTACAATAATCTTGTCAAAATTAAACATAGCGAATATTCGGTGAGTAATGATAATCGCGGTTTTGTCTTTCAGGTAGTTGTGCAGATTTTCAATAATCTCCTTTTCAGTTTTCGTATCGACTGCACTCAGGCAATCGTCGAAGATTACCAAATCCGGATTCTTGATGAGAGCTCGTGCGATTGAGATTCGCTGTTTTTGACCCCCGCTCAATGTTACTCCGCGTTCGCCAATCATTGTTTCATACTTTTCGGAAAAACCGAGGATTTCCTTCTCGACGCTTGCATGTCGGGCGGCCTGGCTGACCAATTTGTCATCGGCGCCCTGAACGCCAAATCTGATATTGTTGGCCACAGTGTCACTGAACAGGAAAACATCCTGTGGGACATAGCTTATTAGGCTTCGAAGTTCGCGTAGTTCATATTTTGTCAATTCTAAACCGTCAATTGCAATATATCCTGACGAAGGATCGTACATTCTCAAAAGCAATTGCGCAATAGTCGTCTTGCCACTACCCGTCCTGCCGATGATCGCGATTTTTTGACCCTTAGAAATTTGCATACTGAAATCCTTGAGAGCATGTATGCCCGTATTGGGATAAATGAAGTTTACATTCCTGAAGGTTATGTCTCCTTGAGGCTTTTTCACGATTGATGAAACAGAATTTTTTATTTCGGGGGAGGTGTCGAGGAATTCATTCAGACGTTTTTGTGAAGCGCCCGCACGTTGAATCATACTGGCTACCCAACCAATGGCACTAACAGGGAACGTCAGCATCGTGATGTAGATGACAAATTCGGTTATCGTCCCCAAATCTGTATTGTGCTGACCATGGATCACATATAGACCGCCAATCATAATTGTAAGCAACGTGCTTAGACCAATCATCAGGCCCATCGAGGGGAAATAAATGGATTCTACTTTGGCAAGATTAGTCGCATGTTGCCTGTACTCTTCGCTGTTGGCATTAAACACGCGCAACATCGCCTTTTCCTGGACATAAGACTTGATTACTCGAATGCCGCTGTAGGACTCTTGAGCATTGGTCGTCAGGTTACTTAGCAATGCCTGTATTCTTTCGCTTCTTTTATGGATTATATTGTTAACATAGTATATTGTGAAGGCAAGTATGGGCAGCGGCGTAAGCACATATACCGACAACAGTGCGTCCTTCTTAAGCATAAAAAACAAACTGAACCCTATGCCTGCGAGTAAATTAATTAGATACATCATGGCCGGTCCCGTATACATTCTTACCCGGCTGACATCTTCTGCAATTCGATTCATTAAATCTCCAGTACTGTGCGATTTGTAAAAATTTGCATGTAGTACCTGATAGTGATTGTATACAGCGTTTTTTTGATCATATTCAATATGCCGGCTCATCACTATTATCGTCTGGCGCATTAGAAATGTGAAAAACCCGCTAATTAGCGCAAGCACTAGCAGCGTTATGCCGCAAATGAATATTTTCTTATCAAATGAAGTCTTGGCTACGTCGATATGGCTGATAAATCTCTTAACCAGGATATCGTAGTTGACGCTATCATTTCGCTGTGTCTGCTGAAACTTTTTTAAATTTAGACCTTGCGCCTCGATTCCATTTTTCGAATTGTGATTTTGTTCAGCCAGGTTAACAACATATCCTGTAATCTGCGGGGCAAGAATCCTGAAATAATTGGATAGAATTATAAAAAGTATTCCAAGCAAGAAGCGCCACCGGTACTTCCAAAAATATTTATTGAGAGATTTTAGATAACGCAATCGTTCGGTTTCTTGCAAATCTACTGCGAATATCGCAATCGCATGGTTGGGTACACATCAAATTACTTCGTCAAAATTATCCGCCGTCAATGAATCCTATTTTCCACTTAAAAGAGTCGTATGTAATGCGATCAGCCTCCAACTACCCCTTCTTTTTTCATAGATAGCCATTTGGCTGTTATGCAGGGTAGACACGACATTGTGCAATATCCGAATGAGGGTATTTTTTGTTATCAGAATCGCAACGTCCCCGACTATGCGGACAGTAGTAATAGAATCGATCCGAGCCGTCGTATATTTACGGTCAGGTTCACTAATCAGTTCTACCACTCTTTTTTTATCGAGCGTTTCGCCCAGAGTATTGACAAAAATTACGTCATCAGCGTAAATTTTATTTAATGTGGCGGTATCTTTGGTCACTAGGGAGGCAATTCGCAACTGTTCGATTTTTTTCAACCGGTCAATTTCGGAAACTTGCGCTTGCGAATTTTGCGCGAATCCGATAATAATGATTACAGCACCAGTAAAGTTCAATAAAGCGATGCGCCTCATTCAGGTGGTTTGATCGAAATTGTTTAGAAACAAGCCAGTCGCAATTAGATTCAGACTTCGGAACACAATTTTAAAATATAAGTTCTAATTGAATTAAGTCCGATTGTTAATGATTTGTTTAACTGGCCAATCTACCAAATTGCCTCGCGGAACTTGAAGAATGTAGTCAGAATCTATAAACTCAGGTACTCAGGTAGATATTTTTTTACAAGATCTTCGTAATGAGGTCGTAATTCCTTAACATTTGGCGGGTTGGGAGATTTGGAGTACAGATCGTAAGGATTAAATTTTCTAACCCAATCGAACATTTCTCGATCCTGATCATCGAGGAGATGGTCATATGCGTATTCGCGGTGCTGCGCATAAAATGAATGGTAACGAATCATGTAAAGCGCAGGTTCAGGTAAATATTCTTTGAGCATCTGGTACAGATATTCATCATGTCCCCAACTCATCGTAACGTTTTTGAGCCCGCAATGAGGTGAGTACACACCGTATTCGGAGTTATACCGCTCATCAGAATAATCGGGGTTAT
>JAJPJP010000267.1 GCA_021324175.1 Chitinophagia bacterium | reverse complement strand
AGCGGGCTGTCCAAGAATTACAAAATCAAAATCGCTCATGTCGCTAAAGGCCGTATTATTCCGAGTTATTCGAATTCTAGCTTTGCCGGTGGCAATACCTGGAACTGTCCAGGGAAATGAAAAGGTACCATCCGGGATCGCATTATTGATCGTCGACCAGGTAACGCCGCCATCCACAGAATACTCCAGCGTAAAACTGTTGCCCGCTCCTCCAAATGCACTCCAGCGAATGTTTTCGGTTTGGCCGGGAACCCAGGTTTCGCCCCCAAAAGGATATTCAACAGTAACTGATGGATTAATAATTTGATAAACAACCACGAAATTCTGAGGCCCTTCCGGCACGTTAGTTCCCTGGACATTTATGACAAAATCGCCTCCGGGCGGGTTTGTGATAACGACCTGTTCGACATTGTTGATGCTATCTATTCCCTCGACGGCGCTATTACTGACAGCCGCCGGGTTTGCATTCAATATTAAAGGATGGTGGATTTGTGCGTCGGAGCCTGTTACTGTCAAATCAAGGTTATTTACCAACGAAGTCGTCGCATATGGTGCGGCTGCAGGGTCATTCCAATAGAGCATAACCTTCAACTGGTAGGCTCCTCCGGGAACTGAATGTATTGTAAAGGTGGAATTGCCAGCGTTGCTGATCGAACCTGAAAAGTATTGTCCACTTTCAATTGTTTCAACGGCCGTCCGTGCATTCAGCTTGCCAAATCCATAAAGAAAGTCAGGTCCTGGGTTCCCTTCGTCGTCGGCACTATTACAAATAACCGCTTTCATCAATGCTCCTTGCGGGTTTTGACCGCCGTGCAATTGACGATACCGTTGGTACAACAGCGCAAGTGTTCCCGTCACGGTTGGCGCCGCCATACTTGTTCCCTGGTCAGGCCAGTACGTATTGTATGCATATGTGGAAATTACGCCAACTCCGCCCGCCACGATTTCAGGCTTGATCCGTCCGTCATTCACTGGCCCTCCACTTGAGAAAGCTGCGATAAGGTGACTGCTGCTTGAATCGGCTCCCACTGTTAAAACATTTTTGCCACATTGGAAACCTGATTTTATTGTACCGTATGAACCCGCGTAAGGCGTGCAATTTGAACCACCATCATTTCCGGAAGCAAATACGTGAAGCAGAGAATCGTACTGGTAGAGCTGATCGTCTACAAAGTTGCTTAGCGGATCGTATTGACCTTCACCCTGGCAGCCATCGAGACCCGAATAATACGAGTTGTTTGTTAACACCATTCCAAAATCTCCCATATAAGTGGGTGCATTTACCAAAATGTCGCTGAAATACTGCGCGACTATCGTTGCCAAAGGCGCCATGCCTGTATACATTGGATTTAAAATACCCCCGCCGGCTGTCGTTCCGGTGACATGAGTCCCGTGATTATTGAATCCCGCCGGAGTCCGATCAATTAATCGACCCGAAAAATCGATGTGACTGGAAGGATCGGCATCATCACCAACACCGACGGTCACATTCGAGCCGCGAAGGTTTCTGCCCGAAACTGGATTAAGCGCATCGATTCCATATGCGGCATGATTATTATAATTCAGGGAAACGTCGTGGAGTCGCTGAGCGGTTAAATAGACAACAAACGGCAAATTTGCTATTCGATTTAAAGCGGTAAGAGAGGCCCTGATGAATATCACATGCTTTGGTTGAATTTTTGCCTGAACAATTTCGGCTCCCATCGGCACCAACTCGGCAATAACATTCTGCCTGCTTAAAGAACCAAAGTAAGTGACTGCCACTACGCTGCCGTCATCTGATTTGGACTGCACTCCTCGATTAACCAACTCGTGAGAAATTTTACTTTTGACACCCATCATATAAATACCAGAAACATTATGTTTTCGTAATTCGGAAAGAGAAACATCTTCCCGAAGCTCGGCCATAAATGTATTTTGCGGCACGAAATCGAATAACGATACGCCAACCCTCGACAATTCGGCTTTTTCGACTTCGTTAGGAATTGATTCAAATTGAACTGCTGCGTAATAATGCTTCTTAAATAATACTGTTTTGAGTTGCTCCTTGATGAGCGTGCCCCTCTGAATATTGCGATCACCGATGATAATCCCTGTCCTTAACCGAATGGATTGAGGCTTGACCTGGGAAAAGGCATTGAAAACCAGCAATATGCAAATGGAAAAAAGAAAATAGTAAGTTTTCATTCTACGGCAGTTTAGATTTTGGCAGGCACCTAAGGTGTGCGAATTTTTCCAGGCAGGGCAGGAGAACGGCCCTCGTCAATCATCAGGGTAACGGGTAATGAGATTAATTCTCGGGCCATGATAAGGATATTGGTTCCTATTCGAACGAATTATTTTTACCTGTAGTATCCCAAACTACTTTGAAATTCCTTCAGTCCATTGTCTTAAGTGCATTTTTCAGGAAAATTCGGTAGTCAAAAACCGTCCAACATAGGAAGTATTATATTTTGATCCAAGAGAAGCCTTGAGCAACCGAAATTCCAGTGCACCCAAGTATCGAAATGCGGGCCCTCAAAAAGTCCTCATATTAGGCTTACCTTTGCAAACTATTTATGCGTTCGAAGAGTTTAGACAGGGATAAAGTCAATATCATCACGCTTGGCTGTAGCAAGAATCTGGTCGACAGTGAGGTACTGGGCGGGCAGTTGGCTGCAAGCGACGTTTCGGTCACCCATGATTCCCGCAAACTTGCGCATAATATAGTTGTCATCAACACCTGCGGCTTTATAGAAAAAGCAAAGGAAGAATCAATTAACACCATCCTGGAGCAAGTTCATCTGAAAAAAAATAAAAAATTAGAAAAAGTTTACGTTACCGGGTGCTTGAGCGAACGGTATCGCAATGACCTCGAAAGGGAAATTCCTGAGGTCGACGCTTGGTTCGGCACCATGGAATTGCCGTTGATTCTAGAACGATTGGGTGCCAATTATCAATCAGAACTAGTGGGTGAAAGATGCCTTGCAACTCCGTCTCATTATGCCTATCTCAAGATTTCGGAAGGATGCAACAGAACTTGTGCGTTTTGCGCCATACCATCAATGAGGGGTGCGCATATCAGCAAGCCGATAGACGTGATCGTTCAGGAGGCAACATTACTTGTAACGAGAGGAGTTAAGGAAATAATGCTTATAGCTCAGGAATTAACTTACTATGGACTCGACTTGTATCAGAAGCGTATGCTTCCGGATTTATTAAAACGATTAAGCGATATTGAGGGACTACACTGGATCCGTTTGCACTATGCCTACCCTTCGAAATTTCCTTTAGAGATACTCGAAGTCATGAATGAACGCCCTAACATTTGCAACTATTTGGATGTTCCTTTGCAACATGCAAGCGATCATATGTTGAAAGAAATGAAGCGTCAAATCACAAAATCCGAGATTACGGATCTGATAAATACCATTCGTGACAAAGTTCGGGGAATTTGCCTGCGAACAACATTGATTGCGGGTTTTCCTGGAGAAACAGATGAGGACGTCCAGGAAATGAAGGAATTTTTAGCGATCCATCGCTTCGACAGGGTAGGAGTCTTTACATACTCACATGAAGAAGGAACTTCTGCATTTGCAAAGCGGGACAATGTGGATCCAGACACTAAACAGCAAAGAGCAGAAGAACTGATGGAAATTCAGAGGCAAATTTCTTTTGAGAAGAATCTGGAAAAAGTTGGCAAGGTGTTCAAAACGATCATTGATAAAAAAGAGGCGGGTCGATTTATTGGCAGGACTGAATTCGACTCAGTAGAAGTTGACAACGAAGTTATCCTTCCGCCGACCGCTGATTTATCCATCGGCGAATTTACTGTTGCTAAGATAACGAAGGCATTCGACTATGATTTGGAAGCTGAGGCATCAGGATAACATAATAAAAAATCCCGCCGAAGCGGGATTTTCTCTTCTGTCATAGCAATGGACTGTTTGTGATGAGAGAGAATAATTAATGCTTATAATAATTTCGTCTCGCGTCTACTATCGCGTCTCCTTTCGTGTCTGAGTTCCTTAATTTTTAATCTTCGTTCTTTATGCGTCAGACTTTTATCCATTCTCACTGAGGCAATCTTTTCGCTGTAATCATACTTAATGTTTTGAATTTGGATATCCAAACGTGAGACCGGACCATAATATCCGTAACCATAGGGAGGATAGGCCCAATATGGATAATAGTATGGAAAGGGGCCGTAAAATCCAAATCCGCCTCCCACAATTACCCTAGGCGCGCCATAATAGCTAAATCCCCCGCCATGAACCAGATGTTGAGCTGACGCACCAAAAACCACTGCCAGTGACAGGGCCGCTACAAATAATAACTTTTTCATTGTTCTCATTTTAACTTTTATGAATTGCGTCTTTTCATTGATAACTACTCAAAAACTGAACTAAAGGTTGTGGCAAGGCCGGGTTATAACGATTCTATAACACTTAGTTTACTAACTAGTTAAGTGTCTGTTAAACCCCTTGAAAAAATGTCATTTTAAATGACGGAAATGGTCATTGTCATGAAAAAATGCCTCGAGAATTATTCAACCATTTGCCAGAAAACTTGCGAGGACAAACCGGGGGTTTGAGCTTGTCCCATTTTTAGTTGAAATTTAAGAGGGCGAAGTTTGTTTCTTGAGTTGATTTTCGATCGCTTTTTTCAGTTTATAAAGGTGTTTAAAATTTCTGACCTTGTGCAATTTTAATTCTATCTCCAGTAGGGCAGCGGCTAGCCATCGGTAACGTTGATCAGAACTGCTCCAGTGGGTAACTCTGCGGATGTATTTTTGAATCTGGGCATTTACGCTTTCGATGCAATTGGTAGTAGAAAAACTTGTTGAAAATTCTTCGGTCATGTCCAGTTTGTGGAGCGTCAATAGTTCTTCCAATCCTTCCTGCAGTGAGCTGGCCGCATGTCGGTTTAGTTTTTCTAATCGTTGGATTAAGCTCAAGAATGATTTTTTGGCTGCCTGGTAGGTCTTTTGTTCCAAAGCCTGATGATACTCTTTTTTGATGTCATCGTGCAGGCTTTCCGGTAGATAACTCAGAATATTTTCTCGTTTGTGCCATATGCAGCGTTGGATCAAAAACTTGCCGGCAAAATGTTCTTCAATGGCTTTTCGGATGCCCTTGCTGCCATCAATGATAAACAACAGCCCTTCTTGCCAACAAAGCCCTCTTTCTTTTAATTGCTCAAAGAACTGACCGATGGCTTGACTGTTTTCTGTGCCTGTTTGCAACAATCCTAACGTCAGTTTTTCCCCTTTGCCGGTTATCCCCATGACGATCATCATCTGCTGGCGAGCCAGATATTTTCCATCGATAAAAATCGCCACCAGAGGATAATCGGATAGATCCCGGCTTTCAAATTCTTTTAATTTTTCTTCAGTCGCTCGAATGAACTTGCGACTCACTGAGTTACGGCTCAGACCAAATCCCTCTTCCAGATAATCTATCACCCCCTGATAATCGCGGGTGCTTAGTCCACGCAAAACGCCCTCCATAGTCTGTTCATCCGGACCATCCAGGTCTTTCAATTCCTGGTAGCTCTCCAGTGACTGAAAATCGCCAGTTTCGCCGTCGCGGACCCGGGGAACATCCACCTTGAGCTTTTTGCCTCCGACATTAACACTCCCCGGATTAAATCCCCATCGGCTGAAGCGACCGGCGTTAGGCTTGTCGTGACTGTATCGTTCTCCACTGAGAAATTTGACCTCCTCTTCTAAAATCTGATTGATAACCAGTTGGCAGATGCTTAAATGCTGTTCCAGAATGGAAAGTTTCAATTCCAACGGTTGTTCAAAAAGCCAGGTAAAGTTTTCTCTGGCAACTTTAGTAATTTTGTTCATGGGTTCTCGTTTGAATTTTTTAAGTGTTGTTACTCAAAATTATCAAACTTCTTGAACCCTCTTTTTT
>JAJPJP010000195.1 GCA_021324175.1 Chitinophagia bacterium | reverse complement strand
TCTTGTCTTCCAGCCCGAGCGCCCTAGCGCCATTATATGTCGAGATGCGTATAGCCTCAATCGGGCTGAAGCCGGCCTGCGTCAACAGTTCAATGCTCTGCTGTGAGCCATATCCTGCCAGGGTGGCGCCGTTACCGGTGGGGTCGGTGCCTGCGGTCAACAGGCCGCCGGCGTCAGAAAACATCTTTTCCATTTTCATTTCCTCCAGCATGGCTTTATTGCCGGAGGGACCGCGCATTTTGTTGTAGACATTGAGGAACATATTCCGGGCATCCGGCGACATTGCCTCCAACACTTCGGGACGGATCGTTGTATCCAGGGTTGTCATGTTATAGATTACGGCCAGGGTGGATGTCAGGATCACTTTTTTATCGACCAGAAATCGAATCAGATCTTTCACCTTCGGCGAATCCGCGGATGCGATGGGTGCTGCACCGAGTGGACAAGCATTTTCTTTTTTGCCAGGGACGAAATCCGTAGAGACGGAAAAGCCATGTTCCAGCTGGTCAATGCCCATTTCTGCCGCTTCGCGGTAGGTAACGGCACATAAATGGCCCGTCACCTTCAGCCCTTTGGCATGAGCCTCATCGATTGCGGCCTTCAGTGTAGGCTTGTCCACGAACATATATCCCTTGAAAGAAGTGCAGCCCTGGCTGGCCCAAAAGTCGACAAAGGCCTTCGCCTCTGCGGGTCCGCTCAATTGATGCATCTGGGGAAAGATGCCGCCCTTTCCATCCAGGTAGGGCGCGGTCACGTCCATTTCCGGTCCAAGGATCTTGCCCTGATCGATGTCCCGTTTGAGGTTCAGGTCGGAATAGGGCTCAACGCTTCCGGCTGTACGAATGGTCGTTGCGCCGGAGGCCAGGTATAGCTTTGGGAAAGTGATCGGCAATTGCTTTACATGCAGGTAGGTGAAGTCGGCGGGGTAGGCCGCATAGTACATGTGTTCGTGGAGGAGGACGAACCCGGGCAACAGCGATTTGCCGGTAAGATCGATGACGGTGCTGCCGGGAGGGGCGGAAAGCTTTTTGCTATCTGCTATCGCAGTTATGATTCCGTTGCGGATGATCACCGTTTGATCTTCCAGAACCTTCAGATGTTTGACGTCGGCGAGTTTGCAGTGGGTGAAGGCGATGAAGGCTGAATCATAATCAATGAATTTTCTTACTACGGGTGAAAAGGAGGTTTGGGTCAGGGCCTGCAGCGCGATGAGCAGGCAAAATCCGGCAAGGAGCAATTTTTTCATGTAGCGGTTGGTTTAGTCCGGTTGCAAATATATGCGCAGCCGATCGGCTTCCCAAATTTTTGTTTACAACTCATTTTCTGGGAACCTTTGACTGGATATTTATCGTTCTTTATTTAGTGATCATCGCTGCCATTTCCATTTGCTAGTTCCCCAAGGCGAAGAACTCGCAGTCGGATTATTCTCTCGCTAACAGAAATCTGGGATGGTTGTGATCGGCGCGTGGATACTGGCGTCCAACGCGAATTCAGAGGTTATCGCCTATACCGAATTGTCAGATCCTGAATTTTCTGACCAATAAATCGCAGACGTCAACTTCCAATACTTCAGCAATTTCGAATAATGTCTCAACTGTTGGCTGATTTCGATTTGTGCACCATTTAGAAACCGCCGTTTGACTAACCCCTAACTTATTAGCCAACCAAAGGCTAGTTTTTTCTTTTTCCAGCAATATCATTTTGATTTTATTGAACTTCTTTTTCTGAATAACCATTAGTGTGGATTTTCGATATACGCGCTTCGAATGGCAACTAACGAAAAAATTAGCAATGTTAGGCAATGCGATCAATGTTAATAACTTTTAATTATTTTATATGAATATAAGTTCATGTAATGGATTACATTTGAAACAAAAGGCTGATGAGAGTTTTTAGGACTATTTCAGGAAAATGCACGAGTGCCAATGGGTACTCGCGGTATAATCGAAATGATAGAGTGGTTCATCTCCAGAGCGGATATAAAGCAGAAAACGCTCCCTTTGGTCATCGGGTCATGAAAGATTTTTTTGGTTGTGGAAAATACATTGATTCCAAAGGTTATTTACGGTATACTCAAAATGACAAGCTCGTTCATAGGGAAGTTGCGGAGAGAATGCTTGGCAGAAAACTTCGGCCAGAGGAGGTTGTTCATCATATAGACCGCGATAAAACAAACAATGCTCCATCCAACCTTTGGGTGTTCCCCTCGCAAGCGGAGCACGACAGGGTCCACGAGATGGATGCCGAGAAGTATGGGTGGGCGGCGAGCTATTGCGGACCAATCAAAATAATGCCTGTGCCAGAAATGGTTTGGCGAGCAGAACCGCCGGCTGTGGATAGCAAGGTTTTTCGGGGAATCAGGCACCGCCCTCCGCTGGAAATGTTTGCATCGATCATATTTTGGGCGGCGATCATTTGCTTTTGGGCTAATAGTTATTGGGATAAGGATGAGACTTACCATGGCAGGATTGATCGTTCTATTGAGCAAAAGATCAAAATTCAACAGGTTGGATCTAAGCCTAGGCAACCTAAGCATTCTAAGCGCAAAAGGCACGCATATTTAATTGGAGGAGTGAAGGCAACTCGGTAATTGTTGAAACATTCGGGCGAGTAGCAAGCTTTCGGCCTATCAGAGCCAATGAGGTCTAAAGGTTCCGGTAGCGCTCAATCGGAAGTGGACTTGGTTCCCAGCTGCCATGAGGATGATATTCCGGAAACTGAGACGTGCAGAACAATTCCCAAACCTGAGTCAACAACAAATAAAATCCAGTAACAAAATTAATTTTTGCTTGAGGTTTTGCGGCAGATGCGTGCATAAGAGTATTAAAGTGAAAAGTTAAATATTCTGACGGAGTGGGGAGATTAATGCAGCGAATATTTTTGGATTTGGAGATTTATGTTCGGAAGAGGGCGACTAAGAGTACCGTACCCTACGCAGATTTACATTACAATTGCATGCCTTGCTGCAATAAACAGACAATTAATGAAATAGAAGTAGCCCTGTCGGGACTACCTGCGAATGGTGTAATATATGGGGTAAATTAATGAATTACAAATATTCCTTAATATCAAGAGGACGGTATCGGGGACGTTTTGAAAGTACTTAAATGAGGAATTTTTCTTGTCCGTTACAAAGCAAAACCATCAATTTCTATTTGTTTGGTTGTTGTTGCTCTTAATGCTCCATCGAATCCATCCAGTAATTCGTCGATTTTTCCTCGATTTATAGGATCAAAAACGAGCATTTTTTGTATATAATCTCTAATTAGTTTACCGTCTTGGCCAATAACATCATTTAAGTCGTTTAATTCAGCTGGATCCAGCATGTTAGCCGAACGTTGGAGAGGGTTTTGACCTGTAAACATTTCGGCTGCTACAAGACCTAACTGGAATATGTCAGAAGCCGTTGTGAGCGATTGTTCCCCTTTAGCGTACTTTACTAAATCAGGCGTTCTGTAATATTTTGGCATTCCCGCTCCTTTACTATGTTTCAAAAATTCTCCATCGTCGTCTTTGACTAATATGGCCGGATCTAATTCTTTCATTAATCCAAAATCACCAAGTACACATGTATATCCTTTTAGGAAGATGTTTTGTGGTTTTATGTCTCTGTGGACAATTGGGAAGGAATGTCTTGCTAAAAAATCAAGTGCAGATAGAAGTTGCGTTAAATAAATTAATTTTTCAGTGTGCCGCAATTTTTTATTTTTCATTTTCCAGTCTAGTCGGTCAGGAAAATAATCGCAAACAACAAATGGTACGCGTTTATTTGATGTAGATATATAGTGAGTGCCTTCTGAATAAATCTTCATTAGGCATGGATGCCAAATAGAAGAAAGGAATTTTCTTTCCTTTTCAAACTGAGCTAGACGATCCCTATCTTCAGTTTTGGTAAAAAATTTAATTGCAAATAATATCCCTTGCCATTTGCCTTTCGTGCAAATTGCCAAGTAAACTTGACAGTTACCACCTTCTCCTAAGAACTGAATTATCCTATATTGTTCGCCGTCGGAAGCGTCAACTCGTAAACTATTTTCCAAGAATGTTCCCATGGTGTTCTTAATTAAGTTTCCATATTTTGACGGCAACTTTTCGTAGAGTGTCTGACCTATGGAGAAAGGAATCAACTTCCCAAATTTGAAATTGGGATACATATTTTGTCGTCCAAAAATCACTTTCACTTAGTATTGACTTAAGATTGCTAAAATCATCGGGTTTATTTTTATTATTAATTGACTTATTAACCAAAACAAAGTTTGCAATGTTCGATGTTATTCCAAAACTATCTATATCTTCTTGGGCAATTAGTTTCAACCATTCTGGACTAGGCTTTTTGGCTATAATATTTGATACCGTAACATTTGAGCTGGGAGCCAAGACTTCGTCCACTTGATTCCATAATTTTTTATAATCGTGTTCCTTGTTATTGGAATATTCAATTGAGGATAGAATGTATAAAGCTCGCTTCATACTGACTTCTTGATACTTTCTAAAATCGTTTAAAAATTCTTCGTCAGTTGTTAGAATTGATTCAATCTCCGATTTTAGAAGTGATAGGTTGATTTTTCGGCTATATGCTATGTTTTGAGCAATTTTTGCACACTGTTTTTCTAAAATACCTTGCCTCCGCTTTCCAATAGTTTGAAATCTAATAGTCAAAACAACTAAGTACCATAAAACAGTTTCCATTATATCCGAGCTTGGATTGTCTGAATTCAAGGACGCAAAAATTA
>JAJPJP010000069.1 GCA_021324175.1 Chitinophagia bacterium | reverse complement strand
GCATAATACACCATTTCCTTACTCACATCTGAGGAAATATCCTCTCCCTGCGATTTTCTTGAAGAACCTTCAATTCTGTTTTGCCCTTTAACAGTTGCAAGTTGCCGGATTGCCGGTCTTGGTAATGCCGAATCCGGCAAAATATGGTTGGCCGGCGGAACGCTTTTTTTCGGCACACTCCCTGGAACAGCGGCGACAGGAGTCACAGAAAAGGCATCAGAGCGGCGAACCAACAAATACACTGTTCCCGCGATTACCAGAATGGCTACCGAAGCGGCGATACTCCATCTCTTAAAGCCCATCCGCACCACTCTTGAAGCTTGCCTTTCCGGCTCGAGCTTTTGCCGAATGCCATCCCAAATCTTTTTTGCCGGCTCTTCACCATCAAATTCCTCTCTGTGGTCATTAATAAACCGTTCAAGTTGACCGCTCATGATAATCCTCCTTGTTTAATTATACCTAATAATTTTTGTTTCGCCCTCATATACTGAGTCCTGACCGTTGCGTGTGATATTCTCAGGATTTCGGCTATTTCTTCATGGTCGTATCCTTCGAATAAGTACAAGGTCAATACGGTTCGATACCCATTTGGCAATTGCGTGACTGCCTGTTTCACTTCTTCAACCTTCAACTGAATCTCCTTCTCGTCCATTCTTTCCTCTTCTGGCAGCATTCCCACATTGGTTTTTTCAATTTCGATCAGATCCATTTTCCTTTTCCTAAGCTGGTTTATCGATTTGTTGATGACGATTTTCTTTAACCAGGCTCCGAATGTCGATTTATATTGAAACGCCTCCAATGAGCCAAATGCGTCTATAAATGCCTCTTGCAAAACGTCCTCAGCATCACCCGTGTTATTTACTATTCTCAGGCTAGTGTTATACATAGCCTTCGCATATTTCTGATAGATCTGCGCGAAGCTTCGGGCATCCCCCTGCTTGCAGCGTTCTACCAAATCGTCCTGTAGTATTGGTGCAGTTGATTCCAAAAATGTCTGCATTTTGAGAGTTATATAATAGAGACACGCCTTTCAAGGCCATGTTGCATCTCAAGGTAAAATATTTTTAATTGGCGAGTCACTGGATCTGAGCAGGTTGCACCGCTATTATACGGGCCTCTCGCCCGGTATGCGCGAAAGCCCAGGAACGAGCCTGAACAAAAGCCCCCAAAACAGAATTATGCAGCGATTTGGGGTTGTAATTTGTGATGACATCAATGCAATGCGTGAAAGTCGCATCGGCGCCTTTGCGCTAAACAATCCTTATTTTTGGGACAATTTCAAACCCGCAACATGGCTGCAAAAACAGATAACTTTCAAAGCCCGGATTATTTTTTACTAGATGAATTAATGACCGATGAACAAAAACTCGTGCGCGAAACTGTGAGAAACTATGTCAAGAAAGAAATTTCACCAATTATCGAAGCTTACGCGCAGCGAGCGGAATTTCCGGAACAAATTGTGAAGCAACTGGGCGATCTTGGATGCTTCGGGCCGACAATACCGGAGCTGTATGGCGGCGGGAGTTTAGATTACATTAGTTATGGATTGATGATGCAGGAATTGGAAAGGGGAGATAGCGGAGTCAGATCTACTGCATCAGTCCAGGGTTCACTGGTGATGTTCCCCATATTTGAATTTGGCAGCGAGGAACAACGTAGAAAATATTTGCCTAAGCTCGCCAGCGGGGAATGGCTAGGCTGCTTTGGCCTGACTGAGCCGGATCATGGAAGCAACCCCGCCGGCATGCTCACTAACTATAAAAATTCCGATGACGATTTTGTTGTTTTGAACGGAACCAAGATGTGGATTAGCAACGCCCCATATGCGCAGTTGGCAGTTGTTTGGGCCAAAGACGAAGAGGGCGAGATTCGTGGGCTGGTCGTGGAGCGAGGAATGCCGGGTTTCAGCACTCCTGCTACCCATGGAAAATGGAGCTTGCGAGCCTCCGCAACGGGAGAACTTGTTTTTGACAACGTAATGGTCCCCAGGGGAAACATATTGCCCAATGTCAAGGGCCTGAAGGGGCCACTCAGTTGCCTGACAAAGGCGAGATATGGAATTGCCTGGGGGGCGATCGGTGCGGCTATGGACTGTTATGCGACGGCGTTGGACTATAGCAAGGAAAGAGTGCAGTTTGATCGCCCGATCGGTGGCTTTCAATTACAGCAAAAAAAATTGGCGGAGATGATAACAGAGATCACGAAAGCGCAACTTCTGAACTGGCGCCTCGGCGTCTTGATGGATAATGGCAAAGCGTCGCCGGCGCAGGTCTCGATGGCAAAAAGAAACGCCTGCGAGGTGGCGGCGAATGTGGCCAGAAATGCCAGGCAAATGCTGGGAGGCATGGGAATAACCGGTGAATATTCTATTATGAGGCATATGATGAATATCGAGAGCGTGATAACCTACGAGGGTACGCATGATGTTCACCTGCTGATCACTGGGATGGATGTTACAGGTCTGAATGCATTCAAATAGCCATGGTAGTATAACGTCGTCGGTTGACAGCCGACCGAACGAACAATCGCAGCCAAATGAAAATCTTTTTGATTGGATTTATGGGATCCGGCAAGACTTATTGGGGCAAGCAACTTGCGGGCAGGCTGCAGGTTCCTTTCTTTGATCTCGATTCGGTGATCGCGACTACAGAACAAAAGAATATATCGCAGATATTCACTGAATATGGCGAAGAGTTTTTCCGCTATCGGGAAAAGGAAACGCTTGAAGAAATAGTCAATGATCATGAAGAATTCATTTTATCATGCGGCGGCGGAACTCCCTGCTTTTTCAATAACATCGATTATATGAAGAAAAAGGGAACCGTAGTTTGGTTAAATACTTCAATAAATGTTTTGAGGGATCGCCTCCTTAGCGAACGTACAACCAGGCCACTGATCAAGGCTATAGGCGATGCGGAATTGAAAAATTATATCGTTCGAAAACTCGGAGAACGCAAGATGTACTACGAAAAGGCGGATGTAGTGATCAACGAGGAAAATGCGTCGATTCCGGCAATCTTAGGTCTTTTGGGTCATGCATAAAGCCTTTTTAAATATCGCCGCAATTTTGGGCATCCTCAGCGTGATGTTGGGCGCGTTTGCCGCCCATGCATTAAAATCCCGGCTCCCTGGTGACTATGAAGACGTATTTCAGACGGCTGTGCGTTACCAATTCTATCACACGCTTGCGCTGCTGGCTGTGGGTATCCTTTTCGAGAAATTTCCGAATGCAAGAATTCGTTGGGCGGGATATTGCTTTATCACCGGAATTGTTCTGTTTTGCGGGTCTCTTTACCTGATGTCAGTTTTGCGTGCGGCCAATCTTACCGGCTTGGGAAGACTTGGAATAATAACGCCATTTGGAGGTGCCTTTTTTATCGTGGGATGGTTGCTTATTTTACTGGGAGTCTCGAAAAAGCATTCCTCGTTTCTACCATAGGTCCGGATATTAAGATTTAGACATTTTTTGATCGTGTTTGCCACAAAAAAGCCGCCCTGGTAAAGACGGCTTGTATATTATTCATCAGTTAGCGAAGCATTGTTAGTCAAATTTCAAATCCAGGCCGAGTCCTCTC
>JAJPJP010000044.1 GCA_021324175.1 Chitinophagia bacterium | reverse complement strand
TCCGCTTGCGATTGGTCTGGGACTGGCTGCGCTTGTTTGCATCTTCCTTTTCAAAAAACGTAATGTGCAGTTCCGCATTTCGATCATTGGGCTGTTGGTCTCTATTGCCCTCATCGCACTGGAATATCTGAAAGCGGCAGACTTCAAGGCCGCAAATAATTTTGTCTCCGGCGCATATCATTTTGGAGCGCTTATTCCTTTTGCAATGGCATTTTTTTTTATTATGGCCGCACGGGGAATTTACAAAGACGAGAAACTTGTGAAAAGTATGGATAAACTACGCTAAGACGGAGCATGATTTCGGATGCAAACTCCGTGTTAAAAAAATTTTCCTGTAAAGCTTTTTTTGTTTTTTTTCAGCCCAGCCGGAGCTCCCGCGTATACGATGTCACCGCCATTGTCTCCCGCTTCCGGTCCCAGATCTATTACCCAGTCCGCCGACTTGATCACGTCGGTATTGTGTTCGACCACCAAAATTGAGTGTCCCTGTTCGATCAGGGCATTAAAAGATGCCAGCAATTTTTTTATATCATGGAAATGCAGGCCCGTTGTCGGCTCGTCAAAGATAAACAGGATATTTCCCCGGGCTTTTCCTTTTCCCAGAAAGGAGGCCAATTTAACGCGTTGAGCTTCTCCCCCTGAAAGAGTATCGGATGATTGTCCCAGCTTAATATAGCCAAGCCCGACGTCGCTAAGAGGTTTTATTTTGGAGTGAATGTCCTTTTCTTCCTGGAAAAATTCGAGTGATTCGTCGACGCTCATTTCAAGAATATCAAATATATTTTTGTTCCGGTAGGTAACTTCCAACACTTCCTCCTTGAATCGTTTGCCGTGACACACTTCGCAGACCAGGTGTACGTCCGCCAGGAACTGCATCTCGACAACTTGCTCACCTTCGCCTTTGCATGTATCGCATCGGCCGCCGTCAACATTGAATGAAAAATGCTTTGGCTGGAAACCCCTGATCTTGCTAAGTGGCTGTCGTGCGAACAAGTCCCTGATCTCGTCAAAAGCCTTAATATAAGTTATTGGATTGCTGCGGGATGACTTACCGATAGGGTTTTGATCGACAAGTTCCACCTGCGAAATGTATTCGGTATCTCCCGTAATTGCTCTGTGAGATCCTGGTTTATCGGCGTACTCACCTTTCATTTTTTGAAGTGCGGGATATAAGATATGTCTGATCAGCGTCGTCTTTCCGCTGCCGCTCACACCGCTGACAACGCAAAGGAGGTTTAACGGGAATTCGACGGTAATACTCTTCAGATTGTGCTGTCGTGCGCCCTCTACCGTGATGGAACGGTTCCATTTGCGTGTCACCTTTGGAACTTCGATTTTCAGTTCACCGGCAAGATATTTGCCCGTTAAGCTATTTCGGTTGGAAATGATCTCGTCATAATTGCCATAGGCCACAACCTCCCCTCCCAAGTGACTGGCCAGGGGTCCCATATCGATTATATAGTCGGCTTCACGCATCATCATTTCATCATGTTCAACCACGACTACTGTATTTCCAAGATCGCGGAGTTCTTTCAAGACACGGATCAGCCGTTCAGTATCGCGTGAATGAAGTCCGATGGATGGTTCATCGAGTATGTATAATGAATTGGTGAGATTGCTGCCCAGGGAGCGTGTAAGCTGTATCCGCTGGCTTTCACCCCCGCTTAAAGAATTTGCAAGGCGATTAAGCGTCAGGTATCCGAGTCCAACATCAGACAATGTCTTAAGGCGATTGGCTATTTCTGTGAGTATCCGCTTCGCCACCTTCGCATCAAATTCATTAAGCGAAAGATCCTTGAACCATTGTTCCAATTCCCTGACAGGCATCTCGCATAGCTCCCCAATATGCTTTCCGCCAACCTTGACGTAAAGCGCCTCTTTTCTAAGCCTGTACCCTTTGCAGTCGGGGCAAAGGGTTCTTCCTCGGTACCTTGAAAGCAGGACACGATATTGGACCTTGTAGAGATTGCGCTCTACTTCCTCAAAAAAACCATTGATACCATATGCATGGCTATTGCCATTCCATAAAGTCTCATATTGTTCCTTAGTCAGGTCGAATATGGGTTTGTGGATAGGAAAATTGAATTTTTTGGCTGATTTCTCGAACTGGTTTTTCCACCAAACCAGTTTTTCCCCCTTCCAGGGAGCTACGGCGCCCTCAAAAAGGCTGAGGCGTTTATCGGGGATGACCAGATCTTCGTCGATGCCCAGGACCTGGCTAAATCCCTCGCAGGTAGGGCAGGCCCCGTAAGGATTATTGAAAGAAAATAAATTTGGAGAGGGCTCTTCGAACTTTATGTCGTCAAGCTCAAATTTATCCGAGAATGGAATTTGTACGGAGTCATTCACTTCAATCAGCATGTCACCCTCTCCCTCAAAAAAAGCTATACCCACAGAATCGGCCATGCGGTGCCTGTCACTTTCATCAAATTCCTTTACAATTAGGCGATCTATCAAAATATATGAATTTGATTTTGCCTGTTGCGGACCCAATTTCTTTTTCAAATCAGCATCTTTGATCTCAAGAAGATCTTCAATGCGGAGGATTTCGCGATCAATATAAAGTCTTGAAAACCCCTTTTGCAGCAATATATTCAGTTCCTCTCTTACATCACGATTTTTGTGCTGCCTGAAAGCAACCAGGATTAGTACCTTTTCGCCATTGGTTAACCCTGTAATGTTTGTTATGACATCCTGTACATCGTCCTTTTTCACCTGCTTGCCTGAAACGGGGGAAATGGTCTTGCCGGTCCGCGCATATAACAGGCGCAAGTAATCGTATATTTCCGTCATGCTACCGACCGTAGAGCGGGGCGTTCTTGTGATCACCTTCTGTTCAATGGCTATTGCCGGGCACAACCCTTTGATATAATCCACATCGGGTTTATTCATCCGCGCCATGAACTGCCGTGCATATGCACTCAGGCTTTCGGCATAGCGTCGCTGACCCTCGGCAAACAAGGTATCTATCGTTAATGACGATTTACCTGATCCGGAAACGCCCGTGACGACGACCAGTTTATTTCTGGGAATCTCGACGGTAATGTTTTTCAGATTGTGAACCCTTGCGCCCTTTACTAGTATTGCGTCTGCATATCCCCTGGCAAGCGGTTTAACCTGTCGCTTTTTTTCGGCTTGAACTATATCCATAAAAACGGTGGAAAAATGTTAATTGAACCCCAGAGCGTTAAGAAAGCTGTTTATAGGGTCACCCTCCTACATGCCTAAAAAAACAAAAAATTCGGTTAAAATGTTGTTTTTTGAAAAAAATATATATCTTTATTTCCGATTTGTACACTATTTATCAACGAAAAACATTGCCTATCGACTTCTCACTTCTACTTTCGAAAAACCAAAAACCAATTTTTTCTTAAATCCATAAATAATATCCTATCACCTTCAAAAACCGTAGAAGTTTATGAAATCACTACGCCAAAAAACTGATCACGAATTAATCCACCAATTCCGCGACGGCGATCTGCATGCTCTGGA
>JAJPJP010000172.1 GCA_021324175.1 Chitinophagia bacterium | reverse complement strand
TCCTGGGCACAGCAAGGAAGCAAGCTCGTGGGCATAGGATATGGCTCGAACGCATGGCAAGGAGGGTCAGTTGCGATCAGTGCGGACGGTAGTACCGCAATCATTGGCGGGGGATATGATAGTGCGGGTGCTGCTTGGGTATTCACCCGAAATAGTGGCTCTTGGGCCCAGGAGGGAAGCAAGCTCGTGGGTTTGGGGTATATCGGCAATCCTCTTCTGCAAGGAGAATCAGTTGCGATCAGTTCCGACGGCAATACTGCGATCGTTGGCGGTCCTGGCGATAATAATACAATCGGAGCCACTTGGTTATTCACACGTAACAACGGTTCATGGGCACAGTTGGGAAGCAAACTCGTGGGTTTGGGGTATGTTGGTGATCCAGA
This sequence comes from Chitinophagia bacterium, assembly GCA_021324175.1. Classification (GTDB taxonomy): domain Bacteria; phylum Bacteroidota; class Bacteroidia; order Chitinophagales; family Chitinophagaceae; genus Puia. The sequence continues at coordinate 4,595 of JAJPJP010000172.1, read as the reverse complement.
GCAAGGAGGAGCAGTTGCGATCAGTGCAGATGGCAGTACTGTGATCATTGGCGGATCTGGTGATAACAATGGTCTTGGAGCCGCCTGGATCTTTTGATCCAACTTGTAACTATAATAAAAACTACATTCTAGAACCCTTCAATTAAAGTAACCAGAGAAAAATTTTTTGGAAATTAATATCCCGTCATCTTACTTACAAGAACACTTTACCAGCGAATATCACCTCAGATTTCTTATTGATAAAAACGTTCTTAGTGAAAAGGAGATCGTGTTCATCGAAAAGCATCGGAAATAGCAGGGAAACTGATTCTTTGACGGATTTTAATTATTTGCATTCGGTGACAATATGGAACTTTAGTCTTGTAAAAGATATTATTTTGAGATTGACCTTACCGAAAAACACCTGCTTCGTCATTTTAATTTTTTTGTCGGATTGCATGATTTTGCCTGCGATCTTGCTTTTTTCTTCATGCGATCAGCCTTCACGGCCATCGTTGCATAATGTAGCTGTCAAGAAGGCGATGGATATAAATAAAATAAAAAAAGAACACTATTCCGCACCCAAAGTAATTTCCATCACGGCATCCAGCAAGCCCAAACGGATAGGAGCAGGAAAGCCTATGATGAAGATCGACTCTTCAAATGGTGGCCAGCCATTTTTCACCAATTACAGCACTGATCAGGGGCTGGCTTTAAGCGCGGTTGGTTGCGAAATTCAAGATCGGGACGGCAATCTTTGGTTCGGTACGCAGGGAGGTGGCCTCAGCAAATACGACGGAAAGTCATTTACTACCTATACTTCAGCCAATGGATTGGCAAATAATTCCGTTCAATGCATCATGCAGGACAGAGCGGGTGATTACTGGTTTGCCACACAGGGTGGAGGCGTGAGCAGGTATGATGGCAAGCGATTCAAAAATTATGGTAAGAGAGAGGGGCTGGCAGCAAATATTGTGTGGGACATAATACAGGATCGTAGTGGAAACATCTGGTTTGGAACTTATGGCGGGGGAGTATGCGAATATAGTGGTAAAACCTTACCCAACGGGGATCCGGTATTTAGGACCTACACGACCGCCAATGGCCTAGCCGGAAATGATGTGCATAGTATTATGCAGGACAGATTGGGAAACATGTGGTTTGGAACAGATGGAAATGGAATCAGTAGGTATGATGGGAAAGCCTTTACAAATTATGATACAAGTAGCGGACTACCGGGAAACAGTGTGTGGAGCATAATCCTGGACAGTTCTGGTGATATCTGGTTCGCAGTATATGGCGCGGGAGTGAGCAGATTTGATGGCAAGACCTTTACGAACTATACAGCTGCGAAGGGAACGCTGGATAATAATGTGTGGACCGTTATGCAGGACAAATCCGGGATAATTTGGTTAGGCACTTTTGGAGCCGGCCTTAAAAGATATGAAAGCAAAATATTTACAACCATTTCGACGAAACAAGGCCTGGCAGCTAACTCAGTGCTCGGCATCACACAGGATAGAACCGGGGCGATTTGGTTCTCGACATCTGGAGGCGGTGTTAGCAGGTATGATGGCAAAAGTTCTGCAATTTACTCGCCATCGCAAGGCCTTCCGGATGATCAGGTATTCCCGGTAATTCAAGACAGGTCAGGTAAATTTTGGTTCGGCACGCAGGGAGGAGGCTTTAGCAGGTTTGATGGGAAAATATTCGAAAATTATAGTGCCTCGCAGGGCTTGGTAAATGATCGTGTTTCCTGTATAATGCAGGAAAAATCAGGAGATATATGGCTGGGAACATACGGAGGGGCAAGTAAATTTAATGGGAAAACATTTGAGAATTATACTACCATTCAGGGCTTGCCGGCTAATGATGTGCACAGCATGTTACAGGACAGGCATGGCGATATATGGTTCGGTACGAACGGCGGAGGGGTAAGCAGATTTAATGGCAAGAATTTTACAAATTTCGACACGGCGCAGGGTTTGGCAAGCAATGATGTATGGACTATGATTGAAGACAGGTCCGGCAATATCTGGATCGGAACTAACGGGGGTGGCGTAAGCAAGTACAACGGCGAAATTTTTACGAATTATACGACAGAGCAGGGACTGGTTAATAATGAAGTGGTGAGCATGATGCAGGACCATTCGGGCGATATCTGGATAGGTACAGAGGAAGGAGTTAGCAGGTATGATGGTCAACACTTTAAAAACTATACAACGGCTGATGGATTGGCGGACAATTCCACTTATTCGATGGTCGAAGATTCTATACGACATATCATCTGGTTCGGGACAAACAAAGGATTATCGGGCCTTATGTCACGACATTCAACAGGCGGAAATGCACAGGGGGACACTATAGTTATATTCAACAAAGAAACCGGGTATCCCATAAAAGATTTGAATACGAATTCGCTGCTTGTTGATAATAATGGGAAATTATGGGCAGCTTGTGGTGACGTTAAACTAGTGCGTTTTGATTACGATGCGATAAATAAAAACACCGAACCGCTGGCTTTGAGAATCCAGCACATAAAAGTAAACAATGAAGATTTGTGCTGGAACAGTCTTGCAGCAATTTCAGGAATTGCCAAATCGGATAGCATGACAATACTCAATGAGATGGTAAGTACATTTGGCAAGGTGTTACCTCCTGCAGTTTTGAAAAGCCTGCAGAAAAAGTATGCCGATATCGAATTTGACAGCGTCATGCAATTATATCCTGTTCCAGGCAATCTGGTATTACCATACAAAGACAACAACCTTACAATTGATTTTGTCGCAATAGAGCCCGACAGGCCAAAGCAGGTAAAATACCAGTATATTCTGGAAGGCTATAATAATGACTGGAGTCAACCTGAAAATAGAACAACTGCAGTGTTCGGCAATATTCCAGAGGGCAAGTACATTTTCAAACTGAGAGCTTTGAGCCCCTATGGCGTCTGGAGCGAAACTCAATATACTTTCAGGGTACGCCCTCCCTGGTACAGGGCCATTTGGGCTTACGCATTATATGGAATTTCCTTGCTAACTGTTGCGATAATTCTGGACCGGTTCCGAAGAAAAATTTTGATAGAAAAGGAACGGGCCAAAACCAGGGAAAGGGAATTGGCCCAGTCGAGGGAAATTGAAAAGGCTTACACCCAACTTGAAGCGGCTCATGAAAATCTTAAAACCACGCAAGCCCAGCTCATTCAATCGGAGAAAATGGCTTCACTCGGCGAACTCACAGCAGGCATAGCACACGAGATTCAGAATCCTCTAAATTTTGTAAACAATTTTTCTGAAGTGAACAAGGAGTTAACTGAAGAGTTGGAGGAGGAAATTGATAAAGGTAATCCAGAGGAGCTAAAAGCTCTTGCCCTTGAAATCAGGAGTAATGAAGAAAAAATTAGACATCACGGGCAACGTGCAAGTGCAATTGTTAAAGGAATGCTGGAACACTCAAGAAACAATACAGGACAAAAAGTATTGACCGATATCAATGTGCTTACCGATGCGTACTTAAAACTAGCTCAACACGGAATGAGGTCCAAAGACAATACTTTTAATGCAACCATAAATATTGATTTTGATACAAACACCGGTCTAATTAGTGTCGTACCTCAAGACATTGGCCGTGTGCTGGTAAATTTGTATAGCAATGCATTTTATGCAGTCATGGAAAAGAAGAAGAGCCACCCCGTTGGATATGAGCCGATTGTTTCAGTAACTGCAAAAAAAATAAATAATAACATTGAGATACGTGTCAAGGATAACGGTATTGGGATTCCTGTAAAAATAATTGATAAAATTTTTCAGCCATTCTTTACCACAAAGCCTACCGGTCAAGGAACGGGACTTGGTTTGAGTTTGAGTTACGATATTGTAAAGGCACACGCGGGAGAAATAACAGTAAAGTCCCAGGAAGGAGAGTATACTGAGTTCCTGGTCTGTTTGCCAATATCACCATAAGGATTCAAGTAAAAAAGGAATTTTGGAGATAAGGAGTCCTAATGGCTTGATGTGTTTTCAAACATTTGTAATCGGCAGGAAAACCCAAGAGTTAATGCCCGAAATTTGAGAATTATTGAATAGCTCTGAAAGTCTTACCAGACGTGCATTTCACGGGAAAGTGATTACGCCGATTATATTGCCGGAAATTATTGATGACATGCGGGAGCAGGAAACAACTCAATCGGAAGAAAAAGCAAAAGAAACTGTCTTGCATGATAAATACAAAAACTCAGGTTTGAGTAAACAAAAATCACTTGAGTATTTTGCAGCTCTCATAAGGTTGAAGCAGGATAAGAAGCCTTACCTTCGTTGAAGATGCATACCCTGGTCCTGTACTCAGCAAGCACCTGCTCATTCAGTAATTGAGAGCACATTGCCATCGGGGTCCCTGAACCAAGCTACCTTTGAACCCCCAGGAGAAATCCATACACCGAGATTGTCCTGTTCAAGGTTATCATATTGATTGCATTGAATTCCTCTAATATTAAGCGATTTGATTATGGTGTAAATGTCGGGCACGTTCCAGCCGATTATTGTAAAAGCTTGTGGTTTTAATTCAGTAACCAGTGCCACCCTCAGTAAAGTCCCGTTTGAATCATACTCCAAAGCATAGTT
>JAJPJP010000056.1 GCA_021324175.1 Chitinophagia bacterium | reverse complement strand
CGGAAAGAACCGATCCAAGAATCAGGAAAAAAATGAATGTCAATCCATACTTGCTTGAAAAAAGAATGGAAATGGGTAACTCTTCTCCAAGCAGATTATGGAAAAAGGGTTGAACAGTGACCACAAGAATAACTGCCAGCAGGAAACTGATACCGTTGACGCTGAGGGATTCGATCAAGAATTGTTTGACCAGTTGGCGGTAACTTGAACCTAAGACCTTTCGGATGCCAATTTCTTTGGCTCTCTCAATGGAACCGGCAGTCGTCAAATTGATATAGTTGATCCATGCAATAGAAATGATAAAAACGGCTATGATAATTAAAAACACCACTGTTTTTTCATTCCCGTTCACCCCCGCTTCATCATCCAGGTTGGAAGTCAGGTGAATTTTTTCAAGCGGTTGTAAAACCAGCCTGCTTTCCGTGTTATTTTTTTGCTCTTCGGGCGCATATTTCTTGACAAACACGGAGAATTGCTCTGCTAACGATGCTGGATTCGTTCCAGGGCGCAACAATATATATGTATAAAAATCTTTTCGGTTCCAGTCGTTTTCATACCTCTTTGCACCCCCTCTTCGGCTATCCAGGGTGGAATAGGAAAACAGGATTTTAAACTGGAGGTGTGAGTTTTGGGGAATGTCCTGGAACACGCCGGTTATTTTACAGATTTCTGAATTCCGGTCGTCGTCATCCATTTGGATATATTTACCGGTGGCTGCCTCACTGCTCCCAAAGATCTTTTTAGCCTCTGATGCTGAGATTACCGCTGTATTTGGCATGTCAAGAGCAGTTGCTGGGTCTCCGACAGCAAAAGGAAAGGAAAACATGGTTAAAAAAGAGGGATCCGCGTATAGGAACTCCGTTTCTTTAAATACCTCATTTTTGTAGTTAAATACACAGTTGTTTTTAGCGCCCATGTTATAGAGCCTGGCTTCATTCAGAACGTCAGGAAAGTCTTTTTTTAATGCCGGTCCCACCGCGGAATAATTTTCAGCACTTTTGAAGATCAAATTATTGTTTTGATAGTACTGTAAAGAAACCCGGTAAATATCTTTTCCATTTTTGTGAGAACGGTCATAGCTGAGTTGATATCCCACATAGGCAAATAATAAAATTGAACTCGCTATCCCCAGGATGAGTCCCATGATATTGATCAATGAGAAGGCCTTGTTTTTCCACAGGCTTCTCCATGCGGTCTTTATATAGTTAAAAAACATAACTGAAGGCGGTGATTTAGATAAAAGTGATAATAATGAAGTCTGAGTATAATGGCTAACCAAGAAGGTGCCAGTATTTTAGAGCCTATTATTCAGGATTTTGTACCATAAGCCGGCAATAACCATGTTCGTTTTTGAAACACTAGCTGTCCTTTAATGATGCAGGACACGGCCGAGACCCTCGTTCGTTGGTAACGCTTAGTGCAAATTAAATATCCTCCTGCGCTCCGAGAGTTGAATCGCTGTCAAGTTTGCGCGAAGTATTTTTCGAGGTTGGTAATCGCGGAATGGAGGCATGTCATTAACCTCAAAACGGCATTCCCCCCTCCGTTCGCGCGAATGATATAGAAAGAACAGAACCAAAATAAAAAGAGATCAGGAACTGCTATTGGGTGCTTTTTATGAGAATGATCAATTCTCTTCACGATAACAGTACATCCGCTGGAACCTGCAATTCCTGGTGAAAAAGTTTAGCCATTTTTAAGGTGAGGGGCTTGCGTTTATTAAGCAAGGCAGAAACATATCCTTTTGTCCCGAATTTCCCCACAAGGTCCTTGTTTTTCAATCCCTTTTCCTGCATTTTTACTTTAATGGCTGCAATAGGGTCAGGAAAGGGAATGGGATAATGCTCGTCTTCATATTGTTTTATTAAGACAAGAACGACGGCCAGTTTTTCTCCCTCAGGCGTTCCAGGTTTTACTTTTCGATCGAACATTTTATCCGCCCAGTCAAGATACTGCTGGTGCTGCTTTTTTGTTCTGATGACTCTGAATTCCATTTGGCAATTATACTCAATTATACGCAGATATTTTCCTGTTTCACTGAACGGCGCATCTGCCGCTTCTCTATCCGCGGTCATGATGCTCGGCAATGATTACATTAGTTTCCACCTTGAAAGAATTTTCCTTTATCAGGTGTGACGGAGAGGCAATCACCTGCGTCATATCAACTCCCGGTATCTTCGTAAATACAACTGTTGAGGTGGCAGCAGCGCCATTTCCGGAATTGTTGCCATTGTTTGAGCACCATTACTGGAATTATTCTCAGGCATAATGATTGGATGATTGATGAACAACGTTTGTTTGACACAGCAACTTATAACTACCTCCACTTTATGCACACTTTTTATTGGGGTTGGCAATTTCTTAAAGTCCCGAAAACGAACGATTATCGCAGGACAAAAGGCTATGATCCTAAATTGTGGGGCGCATTCAAGCGGGCTGAATACGGTGAATACTGATATTTGCCAAAATCATTGCATGAGGAAGACATTTTTCATACTGCTATTTTCTGGTAGTTTTGCGATTGGAGTATTCGGCCAGCAAAACCAAAAAAAAGGCAAATCGTATGTCCTTATTGAGCAATACAAAGGCAGTAATTCAGGACAGTTTTCCTATTCTGGCGAGATTAATGAAAAATCAATAAACAACTTGCCCGAGCCATTGCGAGCACTGGCCGCATATTACAGTGGTTTGGGTGGAAGTGAATGTTTGCACGATAGCTGTAACCTAACAATTGCTCTGGGTTTGGGAAAACAAGGTTCAGACAACCAAATCAAATTGATATCGAAATGGTTTAAGAATGATAGCGCGGCAAAAATTCTTATCCTAGGACGCTGTTATCAACCCCCAGATGGGGCATCTACTTTTTCGAATTACACTTTTCTAAATTTTAGATTGAACGGCAACATTGTTACAGTAAACTATTTGCTTATGAGCTATGACCATGGCACCTATTACGAAACTAGAGGCCCTGATAAATATGAAATCAAAGACAAAGCAATAGTTGTCCTAAAGAGAAATATTTGGAGTGATTTGCTTGGGCATAGAAACTGATTTTTCGTTAATTGTAATAGATAGAATGTAAACTGTATAGTCAATACTTGATCAGACAATTCCGAGATGCACGGCAAAATTCTGTAGTCATTTAAATTTCAATCTGGAATGGTTCTTCCACGTTGCATCCCGAATTGTGGAAGGAATTAATATCTTGGCAGCAGACCTTGTCGATAAAGATGCAGTGAAACAGTTGGCGCTGGAAAAGCCAAAAAATTCTAATCTCTTTCACACCAGCCATAAAAATGGTCTCCCAATCGATATTTTAGTCATAAATGGGCAGAAAATGCAATTTTAAATTGGCGATGTTAAAGATTCCTAAAACGTTCGTATTACTTTTTACGCTGCTGATCTCTGCTGTCTTAGATGGGTTTTCCCAAGGGGTTGATGCGGTGAATAATGATATCAATAGCGTCTTCAAAAGCAAGCAGAAAATTCATAAATTCCCATTTTCGGCCATCGAAGTTATTGATTCGAGAATTGATACCGAGAGCATTTATTTGAGTTATATAGATGGCGATACTCCAGTTTCGAACAACTTTCATGGCGAGTTCTCAAATTTATTGAGCAACTACTTTAAAGAGGCGGTGGGTGCGTTACCGGCTGATTCACCTGAGTTAGTAATCAAAGTCAATCAACTGCGAATTCCCAATTTTCGATGCATTGTAAAGGAAATGAAAAACAAAAGGCTAACCCGGTTCCCGATCAGAGATTACATCTTATTTTCCGCGGATGCCTTTTACAAGCGAAAGGGTAACAGTTATAGACATTTTCTTACTTTTCAAAAAAGGTATTATTATTACACAACATTCATTAACTCAAACTTTAAAAAGATATTTCACGATTTGATCAAAACAATTTCCAAGAGCGGACGGACGAAGGACAAATTCTTCTGGTACAATGGAAAGCCCTTCCACCTGATCGATTCAAATTTGTATATGGAAGTCGATTTAAAAAAAGATCCTCAGGACCGATGGAAAGAATTTCCAATATTTGCCAACGCAAATCGTGCTAGCGGCTGGTGTCAAACCTTTAAGGATTTTCGCGACAACAGGCTATCACTTGCGACATTTCTTCTCCGTTTTGATGCAGTCGACAGCGTTTATCATTTGTCTCCCGATAGTCTGGCTGACTTCAAGAATGCCGAATATCCCTGGGCGATTTCTTTCAATGGTAACCTCTATATAAAAATATTCAGGCTCACTTATCTTAAGCTCATTGAAAACCAGTCCGTATTCTTTTTTTATATTCCATACTCTCTGCCTGGCATGTATAAATTTGCGGCATTCGAAGAATGGAATTGGTTCAAGAGTATAACTACATACTCCCCTGTTCCGGGGTACATTTTTGATGAAAAAATGGATGTTGGAGTAGATGAGATTCGGAAGGTTTTCCATGCGGCGGAAAAGAAGCTATCGGGCCAGGAAATTTCAGGCAGATACAGAAAATGTTATATTGATATGGACTCAGGTGATATCGTCTTCTAACTATTTTCTAGAGATGGCAAAGTAATCATTGCATCAGCTCGATTTTGTAAACATCGTTCAATCTGATCAATACTGGCAAAATGATATCGAAAGCTTGTATTGTGTTTTTATCTATGATAGTCTTAGTTAAGACTTTAAGTGCTCAAAGTGCTTGGCCAATTATATATTATCCAAGTGAAAATGGGCGGCCGTTGCTACATGGATATATAATTTTTAATAATAACGACACACTCAGAGGTTTTATAAAAGCCATTCCATACGGTCCTAGCAGGCATTATTTGCCTATCATTCTTGACAGCGACAGCAACAGATGGAATCCATCATCCGTAAAGGGAATACCGACAAGTAATATCAGAGTGATGTTTTTTAGTAAAGTTGGTCCGTTTACGAAGAGTCCAATTTATAAATATGCGAGGATTGACAGCAATCATATTTGGCAAGTCGTCGGTGAAAAAGGAACTGTAAAGGTGTGTGAGAATTCCATTAATGGAAGTGATTCTTATGGTCAAAAAATGGTACTTATAGGCCATGATGGAAAGACAGTAAAGCTGTATAGTTTTATATCATATATCCTTCATTGGGGCGGGAGAGAAAAAATGCTACGAAATTTTATTAAAAGAAGATATCATGTACAACAAGGTCAACTAACCTCGAAATCTGGAGCTGACCTGATAAATATCATACTTGAAAAAGAATCTGAGAAACAATAGCCAAACTTATCAACTAAGGGATACTGGGACCTCTCCGACCTGGAATTGATGATCTGAATTTAAATTCTGGGTTGGATAAGTTTTTTGAATCCATTATCCTTTGACTGGACCATATACTTCGCCGTTCCTGTATATTTATGTATGCTACGCAACCTTATCCTTTTCTATTCTCTCTTGGCTGTGACTGCGCTTCAGGCTCAGGAAATCAGGGCTGCATTCAAGCCCAAGCTAGCGCCACGCCGGTCGGTCAACGTTCGCTTCTCCATAGTTCATACCACCGCCAAATCCATTGAACTGTCGGTGCCGGAACTGATGCTGAGGTTCGATTATTTCGCGAAGGGTGAGATGACTGTCCCGTTAGATAGCCATGGCTCAGCCTCCTGGTCTTACCACATTGATCATCCACAGTTCGTGCGGCTGTACTATAACGAGTCGGACACAGCCAGCAGCAGCCATGTTTATACTTTCTTTTTATCGCCCAATGATAGCCTTTTATTCACCACCGACATGGCCGAGCCGGATAGTGCAATTAAAGTTACTGGGCGCGGTTCATCCAACAACCAACCCTTATTGGGGTCTATTCCT
>JAJPJP010000067.1 GCA_021324175.1 Chitinophagia bacterium | reverse complement strand
GCTATACGATTCAATATAAAACTTCTCTGGTGACCAGCTGGATAACCAGAACAACGACCTCCACCTCCATCAATATTACCGCGCTGAGCTGCAACACGGGATATATTTACTCCGTGGCGGCAACATGCTCATCGGGAATGAGCACGGCGGCTACCGGCACCTTCACGACGGGTGCGTGCACGGCAGTCTGCGGACCGCTGCCGACCAGATATTTCAATGCGGATATCGGAGACATTGGAATTGCCGGCACATCCTGTTTGAATAATGGGATCTATACCATACAGGGTTCCGGTAACGATGTAAGCGGAGTTGCTGACGAATTTCAATATGCCTTTACAAATTTATCCGGCGATGAACAGGTGGTGGCCCAAGTCCTCACCCAGGACAGCACTGATCCATCCAACAAGGCGGGTCTCATGTTCAGGGACAGTATCAGCAATACTTCCCGGTTTGCATTTATTGGCACTACGAGCCAAAACGGAATCGTGTTTGTTTACCGGAGCGCTCCGGGAGTTGCGGCAACACTGGTTCCGCTGTCGGGTCCCGCCGTTCCTTACTGGCTTTCACTGCATAAAAGCGGAACAACATACAGCGCATTTATTTCCTCTTCGGGCGCCCAGAATTCCTGGGTGCAGGTTGGCAGCGGCGTTGACCTGGGATTTGGAAGCGCGGGTGCCAATGTAGGCATGGCGGTCACCAGTCATAACAATGCACTGCTGTCGACAGCCACCTTTGGTCATTTCAATATCACCAGCGGCGGTCTCACAATCAATCCGATTGTTTTTACCGGAGCTGATATCAACAATCAGTACAACCTCCTGAACTGGACGGTCAGCACAGGTGACACCAGCGTGTATTTTAATGTGCAGAAAAGCCCAGACAGCGTTGTTTTTTCAACATTCACCCGCGTAAATGCTGCAGGCAATAATCAGATTCAGCAGTCCTATTCCGCGCAGGATGATAATCCCCAATTCGGATTGAATTATTACCGTCTCCAGCTTGTCGGCACAAGCGGCGCATTTATATATTCGAAGATCATCTCTGTTAATTTTGGAGATCACGATAATCCGCTTGTTTTTCCAAACCCTGCGAGTTCATATTTCGTGGCGACCGGCGGTCAGCAAATCATCAAAGAACTTGACATCATCGATGCGCTGGGAAGAATTGTACAACGCATCGAAAACAGCAATGGTGCATCAGCGATGACCATTGAGGCAGAAGGGCTCGCTGCCGGATTGTATGTTATCCGGATCGTGACCTCCTCCCAGGTTTACCGGCTGAAATTAATCAAGAAATGATTTTCCTGGTCTCCGATTAAGTGATCATAAATAAAGCAGTGATCCGGTCAAATCATTTTGATTTTTTTTCCGGTTTATTTGATGTTCCGGTCTTATATTGTCAAACAACTGTACTTGCTCACTTGTCGTATAGTGTTGAATAAAACCGAATAAAACCATATACATGGAGCAGGCTATTTGTTAATAGGCCCGGCGTTTGAGACAACTGTTATGCGTCAATTTCAATAAAAAAGGCAAGTGATTACACTCAACAGGACAGTTAAACATGATCTCTTTCTACCTTTTTTGCCCATTGTTTTATCGATGATCGGCATTTTTCCCGGTAAGCCGGTTCTGGCACAGGATTCCACCTCTCTTCAGGTGTCAAAACACCGGGATTCATCAAAAATGCGTCAAACACACCTGCACCTGTTTACCGGAAACGAACCCGTAGATGTATTTGATATCATCAATTACCTCTTCACCAAGCACAAGGAAGTGCGCAGGGATACAAGCAAGGTCAAGATCGGGAAATTATACCTTTCCCTGCTGCCTTCTGTGGAATATACCCTGCAAACGGGATTCGCGGCAGCGGCTAATGGCAACCTTGCCTTTTATACCAGTAACCACGAACTCGCGAATATTTCCAGTATTTATGCGGTCGCAAAATATACCCAAAATAAACAGTTCCTTTTGCCTGTCCAGGCTAACATATGGACCAGGGGAAATAAATACAATATTCAAACGGACTGGCATTACGAGAAATTCCCGCAACAGACCTATGGTCTTGGTGGTCTTACCACTGACGCCGACGGCTACCTCATCGACTACGATTATACGCGGTTGTACCAAACACTGTATAAGACCATCTGGACCGATTTTTATCTTGGCTTTGGTTATGATTTTGATTATTATTTCAACATAGCAGAAATAAATCCGCCCAGGCATGATACAACCGATTTCGAAAGATATGGACTCAGCCCCAAAGCCATTTCTTCCGGCATCACATTGAATTTGCTATATGATGAAAGGAGGAATTCCATTAACCCGCAACAGGGATACTATGCCAATATTGTCTATAGAAATAATTTCACTTTTTTAGGGAGCGATACGAGTTGGCAGGCACTTCTTATCGACCTGCGCAAGTACCAGAATTTCCCATCCTCCTCAAAAAATATAATAGCCTGGTGGATCTATGACTGGTTTACCTTATCCGGTAAGCCTCCTTACCTCAACCTGCCTTCCACGGCGAGCGATACCTATAATAATTTCGGGAGAGGATATATCCAGGGTCGTTTCAGAGGAAGAAATCTACTTTATGCTGAATCAGAATACCGGTTTGGGATCACACCCAATGGTTTTATCGGCGGGGTTGTTTTCGCCAACGCCCAATCATTTACGGAAGAGTCAACCGGCCGTTTTGAATCCATTTTACCCGGCTGGGGCGCAGGAATCAGGATTAAACTCAATAAATTTTCGAAAACCAATCTCGCCTTGGATTACGGGTTTGGACTGCATGGCTCTCATGGTATATTTGCCAACCTGGGTGAAGTGTTTTAATGAAAGCACGAACATCAACTGTGAGTCAACCGCCGGTAACAGCGTAAAAGTGTACCCCCGGGAGAAATAGGGGTGGTCCTGGTCTTTCTCAGAACCTGCACTGCAAGTTATAGAGACAAAGCCCGGAAATAAAGGATCTGTTAGCCGCTTTACGCTTTAGAAAAACCGAAATGATTCAAAAATAAAGGCGATGCCCGGGCCCGGGGAAGGCAACTGAGGCTCGTCATGCTCACAAGGCGAACCCGTCCTTACGCAAATGCGCTTTTAATTTATCAATCCTGCTGCTTTTTATTTTTGTATAAACACTGAATAATTTGGTCGGAGAAATTTCCCATTTCTTTGACCAATAAACGATATCTGACAAATTGTTGAACTGAATGCTTTCGTGAATTTCTTTTTTCATATTGCTGCATTTAACCGGATAAAACAATGTGTGTGCCAAAAAGGGTAAGCGATCATCGGTAACCCCCCGCATCTTCACCAAGTGAAACCGGATGAATAAATCATAATCGCCCCCCTTTCAGTTCGGCTTACCTCCTGAGCGCGTAACGATTGCCGTTAGTATGTCCATAGGAAACCATTTTTATGCAAATGATTTTTAATGGAAAAATATACACGCTTTTTATTCTTGTGGAATTATACGCGCAGTTTTGATGCCCGCCCGCGGTTTTTTTATGCCCGGCAAAACATGAATGCGAACGGCATCAAAATTGAAACCTTCCATTATCCCGCTGATCTATTCCCCATAACGCTTCCGTACGAACCTGTACATACCATTTCTCAATTAAAACGGCATTTTTTATGCGGCTCACTTTTTGGGGTCTGGTTGCCGTGCTCTGCGGCACCACCCACATGCTTTATAGCCAACCGGTCACCCCGTTCCCTTCCGACATCCGTGCAGCGGAATTCAGATATACTGTGGCGGGCAATACACTTGCCAGCAACGTACCCTTGAATGAAATCAGTGCGAGGGCATTCAGGCACTTTAGCAGAAATTATTCTTTTGCCGTATCGGAAAAATGGACAAAAATTACAAACGGTATCGTGGTCTCTTTTATCCGCAATTCAAAAAACTACCGGATCGCCTACACTAAAAAAGGCAACTTTCTTTTTTCTCTTGTTTATTACCAGGGCAGTGAATGCTCAGATGAGCTGATGAGCATGATTGCCAGGACGTATCCCGGATTTCATATAAAAAATGCGACTGAATTGTTTGACGGCAACAAACTTATTTTTGGATTAATGATCAGCAATGGCGAATTAAATCGCTCACTGGAATACCGTGATGGACGAATAAGGATTCTCGAGGAATATACTTCTCAATAACCGGTATGGGCGAGCAGGCAATATCCAACGCCCCTGTATAACCGAAATTCCCCGGATGGCGCCAGGGTGAATGATATGGGCCGGTTTCAGGTCTGTCGCCCGGCATTTTTTTTGGAATTTCGGTTAGCCTGCCTTCTTCACATTGCACCTCGCAAAGACCCTCACATTTTTTTACCTTGAAAAAAATGAAATTCACCAGGGTATTATTGGCTGCACATAATATCCTTTTTTCCCCGGATCATCTGATGATCTTTTATATCTCCTATTGTTCCCAGAACAGGTTCGCAGAGACCACGTCCTGACCCCCGGGCAATAGGGCCGAGGCCGCAGCCCAGTTGACGGCGTTCGAATTTTGTTCATTCACCGGATAAGTAAGCCGCAGCGGCAGGTTGCCCTGTGCGGCAATAGGCGGATTGATCTGATTGATATCAGGAAAACCAAGCCGCCGGATGATGGTCCATGCGTCCCAGTTGCCATTGTAAAAAGCGATCCACTGCTGGTATCCGATTTTTTCGCGCCAGTTACCGTGATCCGCTGTTGCGTAGTTCACGGTGGGCTGGGCAAGATAGGTAGCTGCATCGGCTGCGCTGCCACCCCAGAATTCAATCGACGCGGTAATCGCGCTGTCGTAGTGATCTGCTGCAGTTCCCCCAACCGCAATGCCCCGTTCTACCGCTTCGGCGAGTAAAAATTCAGTTTGTGCATAATCGAGGATGTCCCCGGGGTATGCGGGCGTCTGCAGTTGTGCTGAAAAATCGGAGTAAGCGCCATAACCGTTACCTCCGCCCGGTATCCCTCCTGAATAGGTGGAGGAGCCAATGGGAAAATTGGTAAAATAAAGGGGCAGTCTTGGATCGTTGAGGCTGTCCATCACGTTGACCAGGAGGTCAGCAGGCACAAAATCATGGCGACCGCTCTGCACGAGTGCCTGCCAGATGGGATTCGAATTCCCAGAGGAGGCCGCGTCATAATGAAATAAGGCATTGTCGCTGTTGGACTGAAAGACGCCGGCACTTACTGCATTCAGTGCGGCAGGTGCGCTTACCGATGGCTCGGCGTCAGCGAGCTGCATCGCGATCTTTAATTCAAGTGTGGCTGCAAATTTCTTCCACTCGCCAGGATCACCACCGTAAATCTGATCGGCAGCCCCCATCGCTGTGCCGGAAAGATTCAAGCCGGCAATGCAACTGTCCAGGCGCAGGATCAGGTCGGCATAGATCGTTTTTGAATCATCGTATTTTGGATAGGGAACGCTGTCTGTTTCCGCCTGGCTGTAGGGCACATTTCCGTAGGTTGCCGTCAGTAAGTTAAAAGCATAGACTTCCAGGATATCGGTAATGATCAAATCGTTTCTGAGACCGACCGAATCCCCGATCACCTGTTGGGGAAAAAGGATCTTCGCCTGATGCAGATTGCGTAATACGCCCACATACAAATTATTCCACCAGCCATCGGGAGCCTGGTATGCGGCAAAATTATACTGCGCTTCATACACGTATGTATTTTCCGTCCATGATTGTGCCAGTACCCGGAATGGCGCTGAAGCTACACTGGTGGACGTATACGCATCTGATAAATTTTTCTCTCCTTGCAGGAAGACTGCCGAGGCAAGACCGGTAACCGGATTCTTCGGATCATAATTAAGGTCCGTAATTTTTTTGGTGCATGCGCTGAAGAGCATGCCCAGCATCGATATTATGAAGAATGATTTTTTCATTGTGTTCATTTTAAAATCTGAATTTGAGGGTGGTCGCAAATGTTCTTACCGTAGGATAGGCACCGTTCTGGAAGCCAATCGAGACGTTGCCGGAGGCCTGCCCCTGTTCGGGATCTGCATAAGGCAGGTTTTTGTGGATGATCCAGAGGTTTCTTCCGGATACCGAAACGTCCAGTCCTTTGATGAATTGACCGGCACCAAAGGCTTTGGCAGGAACAGAATAGGTCAAAGCAGCTTCCCGGAGTTTGATATAGCTGGCATCATAAATGAATTCTTTGTCCGCTTCACCGTATGCAGAGCTGAATGAATAGTCGCCTGCCAGGATATCTGATTCATCTATTCTCGTCGTGTTGGGCTTTCCATCCGCGGTCACTGCGTTCAATATAATCCCACCTCCCTGGCTGAGCGGTGCCCGGACAGGTTTCCCTTTATCGTTAAATCCGGCGGTTCGCGGATAAAGACCTGAACTGGAACCATAATCCATATCCAGCGAATAAAGCTGGCCGCCCTGCTTCATATCGATAAGGAAACTTAAAGTGAGATTTTTATAAGTCAGGCTGTTGTTCACTCCGCCGATCCAGTTGGGGTTAATGTTGCCGATATCGGATTCACGGTTAGATGATATCTCGTAATGCCCCGTCGAATCCACTACGCGCTGTCCGTTTTTATACACGTAATCGGTTCCCCGGATAATGCCATATGGCTTGCCGGCTTCTGCGACAATCTGAATTGAATTTTGGAGCGTTCCGCCAGGCAAGACGAAGGAAGGCTGGTTGCCGTAAAGAAACAGGATTTTATTGCGGTTCATGCTCCAATTCAGGGTGAGTGTCCAGCTGAATGCATTTGTCTTGACAGGGGTTATGTTGACGTTTAATTCGACGCCCTGGTTCTGAACCGTTCCCCCGTTTACATAATAGGTAAAATACCCGCTCGAAGTGGATACACTGATCGGCATGATCTGATCTATTTGCCTGGAATGATAATAGTCCGCATTAAACCCGATCCGGTTATGCAAAAAAGCCATCTCCAGACCCGCTTCATAGGTGTTGTTTTTTTCAGGAAGAAGGTTGGCGTTATTATTTACCGTAGAATAGGCCATTACCGGCTCCCCGTTCAAAGGCGTATTCAGCGTGTAGGTATTTCTAACACTGTAATAAGGAGCGTCACCACCTACCTCCGCATAATTGGCCCAGACCTTACCGTAGCTAAGCCAGGGTGGTGTGACCAGCTTGGAGAAAATAAAATTAGCCGAGACGGAAGGGTAGTAGTAGGTGTTGTTTGCTGCGGGAAGCGTCGAGGACTTGTCTCTTCGGATCGTGGCATCCAGGGTCAGCATTTCCCGGAAAGCCAGTGTTGCCCCCGCAAATATTCCATCCACTTCTTTTCGCAGGACCTGTTCAGCCGGGGCATTGATGGCCTGCACGGTATTGGATAAGGACCATAATCCTGGTATGATCAGGCCGCCATTGGTGGCAGCGGTGATGTCCTGGATATTATCCTGCCTGACATTGCCGCCGAGCAGGGCCTTCAGGTTAAAATCAGTATTCAGGTTTTTATCAAAATTGATGAGGAGGTCATAATTGGTTTCGTCATAGCTCTGATTAAACCGGCTGTAGAAGGGCAGTTCCACGCTGCCGACATTTGTCCGGAGTTCGGTCTGCTGATCGTAATAGTCTTTTGATACACGTCCCATTACATTTAAAAATCCGGACACTTTGTAATTCAGTTTGGCATAGCCCAGATACCTGTCGCGTCCATCGGATTCGAAATTCTGATACTGCTGGAAATAGGGGTTGTTGTGGTAGGCGGGTTTGCCGATATTTCCCAGCGCGTTGGTTTGGTAGGAGCCGTTATCCTGCCAGTTCCATGTTGCATTGGTCAGCGAATTAAAATAGTCGTGTTTTAACTCCTGTAAATCGACATTGGTCGGCCACCACTGGCGAAAATCGGTCATCGGATTTGTAGTACCGGTATACTGGTACAAATTGCGGTTGATCGCATTTTCATTGACATAGTCCAAAGATCCTTCCGCAGTAAGTCTATCGGTCAGGTTATAGGTGGCGTCCAGATCAACCATATTTTTGAAAATGCTGGAATTGGGCATCATGCCTTTGTCGTCATTGCGGGTATAGCCTAATTTAAATGTTCCCTGTTCGCCGCCCCCCTCGGCGATAACGCTCTCGCTGGTGATCACGGGCGTCACAAAAAAATCTGTTGGATCATGATGTGCCGCCGGCTGCCAGGGAGTGGCTTTTCCATAATTCGGATTGGTAGGCGAAAAAGCATCCCAGTTATACACTTTCATGGCAGGGTCATAAGCAGGTCCGGTCGCGGCATCTATGTTGGTGACCACGATGGGTACGGGCTGACCGCCGCTGCTGGGAATAGGCTGGTAGTAAAAAAACGGATTGGGATTGTTGCCGTTGTTGTCATTTCCCCCTATGCTGCCATATCCTTCACCATACTGTGTTTGATAAGTCGGCAAGGTACTTTTGTCAAAACTGCCGGCCGTCACGCCAAAAGAAGCGGTGATGCTCATGGCTTTCCTATTGCTTCCTTTTTTGGTCGTGATCAGGATCACGCCATTGGAAGCCCTGGATCCGTAAAGCGCCGAAGCAGCTGCACCTTTCAGCACACTGATCGTAGCGATGTCATCGGGGTTGATATCCGCTGCGGCATTACCCAGGTCATACCCGTAGGTGCTTTGATTGGTATTGTCATAAGGAACGCCATCCACAATGAATAGTGCCTGGTTAGTCTGGGTCAGTGATTTCATGCCACGCAGGATCGCATTGGTGGAACCACCCATGGTATTGCTTGATGTGATTTCCAGACCCGCGACCTTGCCCGACAGATTATCTATGGCGTTAACAGTGGGAACCTTATTGATCTCGTCTCCTGAGATCTGTTGAGCGGCATAAGGCAGGGAATTTCTGCTTCGCCTGATGCCAAGTGCCGTGACCACCACTTCATTTAAATTAGAAGTAGTGTGTGCAACCTGAATATTCAGATAAGTCGAGTCGCCTACAGCAACTTCTTTTTCGGTAATGTTGGCCCCGCTGACCACCAGGGTCTCAGCCGGGCTGGTGCGAATGGAAAAATTGCCATCTGCATCTGCGCTTACTCCCTGTTTTGAGTTTTTGACGCGGATAGTGGCAAAGGGAACCGGCTGTCCCTGCTGATCGGTTACTTTGCCATTGATGAGTTTTGCCTGAGCATGTAAAATGAGCGCATAAGCAATGCATGACGCGAGAAGCATTAATTTTTTTCTCATGTGACGAGTTTGAAAGCGACAATAAAATTTAGATTCCTTCAAAGAAAAGTTCTCCTTTGAGTTCGCTCAATTCCTGCAGATTTCTATTAGCGGTTTAAAAAAGAATCGGTGTGGTATAAAAAAAGACATGGCAGAAAACTGGAATGCTGCACAAATAAAAAATAAAAAAATGCATCGTCTGAAATTGGGGAATTTATTTCGCAACAGTGAATTTTTTTATGCATCAGGTTTGATGAGTTGATTTTTTTATTATATTTTTTTTGACAACTCCTTTCGTTTTGCGGCGGCAAAAATTAAACGGAGTCCTCTCATGGGGGATCGAATGAACTGCCTGGCGCCGCTGGTGGTCCGCCAGGATGGGTATGTATATTAAATAATACTATTTAATACCAAACTTTGTGCTCAATGAAAATGTTGATGCAGCTCTTTTTAAAAAAAAAGCATTCATCAGAAGGAAAATATTTCGGTTATGGATTTACGTTATATCTGGACCGGATCGGCGTTATCTTCTGGTTATTTTTATCTCAGGATTCCATTCAAAAAAACCAGGTCATAACGACCTGGTTGCAATAAATCGAATCAGAACATCAGCGTTTGTGTTCCTCCATGGCTTCGTAGTTCACGTTTTTCTCAGCAATGGAGGTCAGCATTTCGTCTGCTTTTTTTTCTTCCTGGAGCGTAGTGGCAAGCAATTGAGCAATATCATCATGACCCAAAGTTTTTGCCAGTTGCACCAGCCCTCCATAGGTTGCGATCTCATAATGCTCCACTTTTTGCCCGGCCATGATCACTCCCACGTCACGCGTTGCTGTACCGTCTTCCGTGTCTTCAATAATGTCCTCACCTTCATCCGTGATGCCTTCGATGGCATCGCATTTTTTTGCTTCTGCTTCCTGGCCAAGCATATCAAAGACCCTTTCCAGCCTGCTCACATGTTCTTTTGTCTGTTCGAGATGATCACCGATAGCATTTTTCAGTTGAAAAGAACTGGATGCTTCTTTCATTTTTGGAAGGGTTTCTACCAAATGTTTTTCAGCCCAATATATATCTTTGAGCTCATCGGTAAAAAATTCTTCCAGTCTGCTGTCACTCACTGTCGCATGTTGTTGATTGGTTCCCATAAAAAAAATTTTGTTATACAATTTCACCTGCAGAAACATGCCATATTTCTTACAACGCGGGTACATCATCTCTTCTTTAGATTTCGGGTAAAATATTCTGCAACTGAACAATTCATTACTCAAAATTATTTTTGAATCTTTGTTCCATATGTAATGGTTGCGGAAAAATAAGTACATCCATCTTATTGGTCGGCATATATTAACATAGGGCAGCAAACACCTTATTCATTTTGGCAATAGTGCCGGGTGATCTTCTTCCTTATCAAAAGAGTTAAGAAAAAAGTAAAAATTATTTATCCATTGGCGTTAGCTATGGCAATTGACCCGAAACAGTGCAGCGACAATGCGGTGGACCTATATCCGGTTTCTGACTTTTTTGTAACTTGACAACAAGGTGGTCATAAAAAACGGAAGACTTTCCCCGATGCCGGTCTCCATGGCATCATCATTGCCATTTTTTAATCATAACAAAATGTTTCGCGGTGGGTCTGAGAAAATATAAAAGCAAAAGAAATTTTTCTGAAAGCCCCGAACCCAGGGGAGGAAAGTCGTCGGAAAATAAATTGCGGTTTGTCATTCAGAAACACGACGCCTCACATTTACATTATGATTTCCGGCTGGAAATGGCAGGGGTGTTAAAGAGTTGGGCGATTCCTAAAGGTCCCTCCACTGATCCTGCCATCAAGCGCCTGGCGATGATGGTGGAAGACCACCCGTATGATTACCGGAATTTTGAAGGCATCATCCCCAGCGGCTACGGCGCTGGAACGGTGATGGTGTGGGATGAAGGTTTTTACCAGGCGGCAGATTTGCAAAGCCCGGATAAAAAATCGCAGGACAAGGAATTAAGACATCAGTTGCATGCGGGCAAATTAAAAATTGTGCTTCATGGACATAAATTAAAAGGAGAATTCGCGCTTGTTAAAGCTCCCGGGAGGGGAGACAATGCCTGGCTGTTTTTCAAACTGAAAGACAGCTTTTCCACGCAAGCGGACATCACCAAAAAAGACAAATCCGTCATTTCAAATAAGACCCTGGTCCAAATAGAAAAAACAACCGACAATTTTTATGGAGCAAAGCGGGTAAAAAGGGCTGCGGTAAAAAGTAAAAAAGAGATCGAACTGAACAAACGCGCGGACGTTAAAAAAGCTTCCCTGCAGCATCACGCTTCAACACCGTCAAAAAATAACAAAAAAGGACACGGAAAAGATAAGCTTGCAGAGATATCCGAGGCTATTCATCATGCACCAAAGACAAAATTGCCCAGGGCCTTAAAACCAATGCTAGCCACGCTCGTAGACAAGCCTTTTGATGAACCAGGATGGTGCTTCGAAGTAAAATGGGATGGTTATCGGGCCCT
>JAJPJP010000035.1 GCA_021324175.1 Chitinophagia bacterium | reverse complement strand
CTATGAAGCCGCGGTATACCCGGATTTTCAGCAATACGACAGCGAGGGCATCACGACACACACCATCCAGCTGGACTATGCCGGGCCGCTCTCCAGACAGCTTAGCGTGGAGGCAGGCGGCAAAGCCATTTTCCGGAGTGATTACAGCAACTACCATGAAAATGACCTGGACAGCGCTGCCAACAAGTTTTTCCTCAATCTGCAGGAGACCAATAATTTTACCTACCACCAGGGAGTTTTCAGCCTCTACAATTCATACCAGTTGAAACAGGGCAGTTGGACGGCAAAAGGTGGTCTGCGTCTGGAGCATACGACGGTCAATGCGGAGTTCACCTCTGAAAATGTGGCCATATCACCCAGCTACAATAACCTGATCCCGTCGATCTCGCTGCAGCGAAACTTTGCTGCGAGCAGCTTGAATTTCGGGTTTACCGAGCGCATCCAAAGACCCGGCATTCCCCAGCTAAGCCCCTATATCTATCGGACCAATCCCCTGTTCATCTACACCGGTAATCCGGGAGTCCGCCCCGAGCTGGACCATACTTTTGAATTGACATATAACCGTTTTGGCGGGAATTCCATCATAGCCGGAGCCAACTACGCATTTTCCACCAATTCGATCCAGCGTGTTTCGAGCCTGCGGCCGGATAGTATCGATAACGTAAAGGACACAGTGAACTATACCACCTATGAGAACCTGGGGACAAATCGTGTATTTGGACTGAGTCTGAACATGAGGCTCAATTTCAGTCAGGCATTTTCACTGGGATTGAATGCCCGGGTAAGCCGCATCAGGTTGCAGGGAACCTATAACGGGAACCTGTATTCCAACCAGGGATATTTTGGCAATGCCGTAATCTTTGGCAGGTATCAGCTGCCGCACGGATGGGCGATCAGCCTGAACGGAGGTTATGTAAGCGGAAACGTTAGCCTGCAGGGGCACTCCGAGGGAAGATTGATATCGCAATACATCATCTCAAAGGAATTGCTGAAAAAAAAGGCGACGATCACTTTGGGTGCAGCCAACCCATACAGCAAATACCTGACCATCCGTTCCCGGTATACGGGCGCTGATTATTCGCAAAATTCCTATAACCAATCATTCTACCGCAGTTTTTCGATCAGGGTCAGTTACAAATTTGGAAAACTGAACAGCGATATAAAAAAGAATCAGCGCGGCATTAATAATGATGACGTAAAAGGGGCAGATGCCAGCGGGGGAAACTAACAGCCATGCATAGGTAACAAAAATCATGCAACAGGGGAACCGGCGCAACATTTTGTGGTCCATGTTTTCCGGCTAAGCGGAGACAGGGGCAGGTAAAAAGCGCACACACTCCAGGCATTTATATTTTTGGTTATCGATCAGTGTTATACCCGTTGCTCACAGACTGCAAATAAAAGCCCGCACCGCGGAGAAAAATCCTTTTTGCCATTTTGCCTCGAGAGATGAGCCAAAGTTCAGCATTTCATCAGAATTCCGGATTATATTGACTGCTTAAATTGAACAAATGTTGAATAAAGTGCTGGATTTTTTTAATAAGATCAGTGGATTGCTGATCTTCCTGATCTTTGCGATGTTATTGATGGCGCACATCCGTCATGGTCATTTCCGGCACCGGCGTCACCACGCTGCAGAGGCAAACTCCGCCAGCCCGGGGAAGGATTCCTTGACCAAAAAATAAAAACAATGGTATGCCGGTTTGTGGATTAATTTTTTGGAAATACCTTTCTTATCACGGAGCATGCCAGTTGCGCAGGTTTTGCCGATGCCCGGCAGGAAAACCAGAACCTATACCCAGGTGTTGGGAAAACCCCCGGCGCCCGTTTTTTTAACGGAGATCCATAACCGAAAATGATCGAAGGCTTAGATGTTGTGGATTTGGTGCGTACAACCTCCCTGTTTTAAAAATAAGTAAAGGAAGCAGAAGCTTTCTTAAAGCGGAGCTTTCAAAAAAAGATGGATAAAAAGGATTTTATGTGCGCGTGACTAACGGATAAGTATAATTACCATGAATGGACTTGGCGATTATATTTTGGATGAGCGTGGCCGTTAGTCATCGCCGGTGCGTCAAAGTGACCCATGGTCACCTAAAATTTTTTTTTGGAGTCAGGAATGTATTTTAGCTTTAGTCATTAATTGCTTGTATGCCCATAAAGACAACGGATCGGAAGCGGAGTGAGAAACCGGCGTCCTTGCCTAAGAAATTGACCGGGATCACCGGCTTTGATGATATTTCCCTTGGCGGCCTGCCCGCCGGAAGACCTACGCTGGTCTGTGGTGATGCAGGTTGCGGGAAGACCCTTTTTTCAATAGAATTTATTGTCCGCGGCGCCGCCCAGTTTAACGAGCCGGGCGTCTTTGTCGCCTTTGAAGAGAAATCAGATGAACTGGCGGCAAATGTCGCATCACTGGGCTTTGACCTCAAAGACCTCGTAAGGAAAAAAAAGATTCGTGTCGATTATGTTCATATCGAGCGCAGTGAGATCGAAGAGACGGGCGACTACGATTTGGACGGGCTTTTCATACGCCTGGAGCATGCCATCAACTCCATAGGAGCAAAACGCGTTGT
>JAJPJP010000274.1 GCA_021324175.1 Chitinophagia bacterium | reverse complement strand
TGCGTTGCCCTCTTCGCTGATTCCCGCCGCGTTTCCTAATACCGAGATGCCGACCTTGCTGCAACTCGATCCAACCAATCCGCTAATAAAAATGGATATTTTTCCCTGGAAAACATCAAGTAACCAATTATACGCAAATAGTATCCCCGTAACTGTCGCGGACCAAGCCGCTTCGAACGGCGTCATACACACTGTTGCCGCCGTGGTTACGCCGCCCTCTGAACTGTTGGCTTCATTGATTTATGGGGATACGACGCTGACTTATTTAGCCGCAGCAATTGCCAGGGCAGACAGCGGCCAAGTTGGTCTAAACAAGGTCGATTCATTGTTGAAATATCCGCTAATTAACATGACGATTTTAGCCCCAAATAATTCAGCCTTTCAAAATATCCTTTACGAGGAAGTCTATGGCACCCTCCTGCAAGAAGGGGTTCCCGCTGGAACAGCATCTGCCGAAGCCTCAGCTCTTTCATCCTCCCCGAATATTTTCAGCAACCCTCTGTTGTATGACGTATTGACTGCCGCTACGGTCAGGGGAATTCTCGTATATCACATATTGGCTATTCAGGCCAGTGGGAGCTATGAACCGCTGGATCGTGTTTTTTCTGTCAACTTCCCATCAGTTCCAGGATCCTTTGTGACTACTCTGGTTAACAGTGCATATCCTTCGCATCCCGGGATTATGGCTCTGGCAGTGTTTTCAGGTCCGATTGTTAATGATTTGCAATTTACCGGTCTTGGAACATTTCCTCCAGGCGGAATGCCCTACAGCGGTACGACCGCCCATGCGGTAAAAATGGATGAAATAGGAGTCAATGGAGTAGTGCACATCATTGATCAAGTCCTTTTGCCGCAATAAGAGTAGTCGCCTGGATATTTTTTGAAGGTATTGGATCTGGTTCGCTAAATACTCCTTAAATAATTAAACATTGAATCGGAAATGCATCACGTCTCCATCCTTGACTTCATATTCCCTCCCTTCAATTCGTAGTTTGCCATTTTCGCGAGAAGCGGCCTCTGAGCCGAACCTGACGAAGTCATCGTAACTGATCACTTCTGCTTTGATGAATCCCTTTTCAAAATCCGTGTGAATTACTCCAGCTGCCTGTGGGGCTTTCCATCCTCTTTGAATTGTCCAAGCCCGAACTTCTTGCTCCCCTGCTGTAAAATATGTCAGCAAATCCAAAAGGGCATATGCGGCATGGATGAGTTTATTCAATGCCGGCTCAGTCATATTGTATTCCGCCATGAATAGTTCTCGATCAGCAGCGTCTTCCATTTCAGCGATCTGGGCTTCAATTGAATTGCTCATGATAACCATTTCGGCATTTTCTCCGGTTATTGATGCACGCAGCGCGTCAGAATACTGGTTGCCGCTCTGAATGCTTGCTTCATCAACATTGGCTACATATAAGACCGGCTTTTCAGTAAGCAGAAATAGATCAGCGACGGCTGCATATTCTTCTTTACTCAGGTGAAGTTCCCTGATATTTTTCCCCATTTCCAGGTGTTCTCGGCATCGGTTCAGAATATCATACTCAAACTTAATTTTCTGATCCCCAGTCTTGAGTAATTTCTCGGTGCGTGAGATTTTTTTATCCAGGCTCTCTAAATCTTTCAGTTGAAGCTCCGTATCGATGACGTCCTTATCACTGACAGGATTTATCGCGCCTTCATCTCGCAAAATATTGTCATCATCAAAACAACGTACGACGTGAACAATTGCATTTACTTCGCGGATATTGGCCAGAAATTTGTTGCCCAGCCCTTCGCCTTTGCTGGCTCCTTTGACCAAGCCAGCAATATCGACAATTTCGATCTGGGTGGGCACGATGCGCTGAGGTTTGACGAATTCGGCGAGTATCCCGAGCCTGTTATCAGGCACATCGACCAGCCCGACATTGGGCTCTATCGTGCAAAAGCGATAGTTGCTTGCCTGGGCCCTCGCACTGTTGCTTATCGCGTTAAAAAGGGTAGATTTTCCGACGTTGGGTAGTCCAACTATTCCGGCTTTTAAGGGCATAAATATGCGTCATTTTTTTGCCGCGCAAAGGTAATCAGAATTGGCTAATTAGCTGCTCTTTTATCCGTTTAAATTCAAAACTGCATACCCGGGAATAACTCGCAAAGTGTAAGCGGTTTCCCGTCCGTCTGAATTATGAACCGCAGTTCCGCCGGTGATATTAACTATATTTGAAAAATCGCCTTTTTGTCCTGAAATCAGGAAGACCGAATTTCTCCAGGTGAATTATGCATAAATAGATGGCACTAAGTAAAATTTGGAGCGTGTTTATCATAGTGGCAATTGCCGTAGCTTCGTTTAAGTGCTTCGTTTTAGGGAATTCTGAAATATTTGGCTGGATGGTTGTGGGGAAGGCCGACGATCCTTCAAATCTTACCAAGACGGATGGCATCATTGAAACCTGCTGGTCGTCCGTAAGTATTGCCCTGAAGCTAATTGGAGTAATGGCGTTATTTCTTGGGTTAATGAATATTGCCGAAAGAGCCGGGGGGATCAGAATCCTATCGAGGATAATTGGCCCATTCTTTACCCGGCTTTTTCCTGAAGTTCCGAAAGGACATCCCGTATTTGGCCAAATGATGATGAATTTTTCGGCAAACCTTCTCGGCCTTGACAATGCCGCCACCCCATTTGGTTTGAAGACGATGGAAAGTTTGCAGGAATTGAATCCAAATAAATCGTCCGCTTCGAATGCGCAAATCATGTTTTTGAGCCTGCATGCTTCAGGCTTTAATATTATTCCTGTAGCGGTCATTGCAGCAAGGGCTTCGATGCATGCTTCAAATCCGGTCGATATTTTCATTCCTTGCCTCATCGCAACTTTTGCCGCGACTTTGGCGGCAATTTTCATTGTTTCCATCAGACAACGAATCAATCTGATTCATCCGGTAATTATCGCGTGGGTCTTTGGATTAAGTGCGCTGATCTCCGGCTTGGTGCTCTATTTATTACGTATCCCGGCTCCTGCAGTTCAGTCTTTTTCCAATATCCTGAGTAACGGATTAATTCTTTTGATATTTCTACTGATTGTTTTGGGAGGGCTTTACAAGAAAATCAATTTATTTGAGGCATTTGTAGAAGGGGCAAAAGGCGGTTTTGAGATTACGGTAAAGATAATACCCTATCTGGTAGGTATGCTTGTTGCCATCAGCATGCTTAGGACAAGCGGAACCTTCGATTTAATAATTGACGGCGCCAAAAATATATTCGCCGGCCTGGGCACTGACACAAGGTTCGTCGATGGCCTGCCGACCGCTCTTATTAGGCCTTTAAGCGGATCTGCGTCGCGGGGTATGATGTTTGATGCCATGAAAACCTTTTCTCCTGACTCGTTTGCCGGGAGGCTATCGTGCATTTTGCAAGGATCATCGGATACGACTTTCTATGTAGTTGCTATATATTTCGGATCTGTTGGAATTAAGAATTCACGCTATTCTATTGCGGCTATGCTTCTTGCTGACCTGGTAGGAATAATCGTTTCGGTCTTTGTTTGCTATCTTTTCTTTGGGTAAACCGGTGTTACAAAGTTTTATGATCAAAATGTAAATCTGGCTGTAAGGCCAAATGCGTCAGGAACAAAGTTGATCGACGGAATGAGATCAAGTTCTGGTTTCCAGTCAAGGGATAGATTTATTGGTGCATTTTGAAATTTGTAGTCGATCCCAATTACTCCCGTTGGCCCGACAAATGTCACATTATTTTCCGCACCGATATAAGCTCCTCCTCCATAAAACCAGGTAAATGCCGGAGTCCCCCCTATCAATTGATGAACTTCGTAAAGTCCGCCTATTCCGAACCGGGTGCCAAAAGACAAAAGGCCTTCTATCGCGTCACGTTCGTTCATGAAATATTTGACGGAAATTGAATTGCTCAGAGTCGGGGAGGGGGTGCTAAAGCGGATGCCGATTGCAACCTTGTAGCCTTGTGCAGTTGTAGACTCAGCTATTGCAAGAGCCAGAATCAAAAAGGCAGCTATAAAAATAAATCTGCGCATGTCCATTGATTGTTTAAACACAAAAACGAAATAAGGGTACCCAGTATTTGACCAGACTATGTTAGAAGTTTCTTAAAATCATCGACTGCGATCCCCACCAAAAAAGAAAAGCCAGATTTTTTACTCGAATAGTTCGGCTTTGGTTTTGGGTCGTCTATCCTCTTCCCATTTGAAGTTTCTTAATTTCAAATCATCCGGGTCAGCACCACGCAAGGGAAGCATGGAACCTTCAACATCATTCCTCAGCACTACGCGATTGAGCTTGCGGTCCGCGAAATACATGTCAATCACATCGGCTTTCGTTACTTTATTAACTCCGACTAAGGCTTTATTATCGTCTGTTACATAATAAATGCTTTGAGCGTTCCCTTTTGCCCTCATACTATCCAGTACGCCATCTTTAAAAAAACCATTGATCGTTTTTCCTTCAATCTGATTGAACATGCTTGTGCCATATTTGTCAATGGCGAGAGCATTTTCGAAAACAAAAATTCGTTTCGGCTTCTTATCTTTCGTAAAAAGATAGATCGTATCGCCCGTGATCTGGTCTTCGTTGGCCCAAACGACGGGATTAGTGAATAGTTGAAAAACCGAGTCTTTCCCCGAATAGAACATGCTGTCCGCCACTGCCTGAAGCGAATCGGAAAAGATTCGCACGTGATGAAAGCCCTGGATAAAACGTCGGCTGGTATCATTATCTTTTTGAGTGGAATTAATTTTGACCGTTGAAACATTTTTAAGCGAATCCCCAGCGCCCATGTTCTCAAGAAAGGCTGAATCTTTGAGCCTTCCCGAAAAAAATGTATCTGCCGCAATGTAAATAGAATCATTTTCCTGTTTCAGGATAAGAATGGGCTTTTGTGTTGCCACAAATGTGTTCTTTTTCCTGTTTGATACAAGATAATTGCCAACAACGGCCACGCCTTGCGACGTATCGGAAAATCGAGCGTTACCTGAAGCAATACTGATTCCAGTACTGTCGTCAAATTCAACTTCATCACCGGTAATTTGCTGTGCGCCATTATTGATGGTCGGCCGCTTGGTCAAATGCGCTCTATGATTTCTCATGTCATAAGTACCCTCTCGTGTAAAAGTGACATTGCCTGCGCTATCTTTGATATAAGTAGGGGAGATAAACGTAGCAAGTTTTGTTTCTGAATTATACAATAGCGAATCGGCTGTCAGGTGCGTCTCTGGGTCATTCATAACAACATTGTTGCGGAAATAGACGTCCTTTGACGCCTCAAAATAGGTACCTGAATTGCTGGTAAGAACGCTTGAATCTGTAACGACCTTGCCGCCATCCTCGTAAGTTCCTATTTTTTGGTTGAGGTCATATTGCAAATCGTTAGTGTAGAGCGAATTCTTGCCGTCGTAAAGTTTCACATCCTTTTTAAAGTATACATATTTTTTGTCTACGACGTACTTTAAATATTCTGCGTTGATGTCCGTGACTGAAGCCCCGTTAGCGCCATTGGAATTACTGTCAACAATTCTCGCTTTACCAAATGCTTCAAGAAAATTCTGCTTTTGATTAATAGACATACTGTCGCAGAAGAAATCAGTATTGTCCTGCTTCAGGTGAACATGCCCGACAAGAAAAATAAGTTCGGACGTAGAATCTTTTTTTTGATATCGGTAATTGTCGGCATTGATTATTTTGATCAATCGCACGGAGTCGTTTCCTTTACTTTTAAAGGCAACCTGGCCTTGCGACATGGCGTCCGATGAGAAAAGAAAGCAAAGAACACCGAGAAAGAGAAATTGCCTCATGGACGATTTATTCAACGATTTTTTGAACTTGAGTCGGCTAAGGGTGAAGTTAAATAACCATTTTTGTCTTTCTTGCCAAATATTGAAATATTAACGTAGCGTTTGGGATGCACGCGAAAATCGTCCAGTAGAACATTCAGGCTTCGGGAAGTTGCTTCCAGATTTTGGTAAAGCTTCTTATCGTTGAGCAATAAGCCTAATGAGCCGTTGTTACTATTTACTTTATCAAGCGTCGTTTTCAGCTCGCCGATTGTCGTTTGGAGTGTTGCCACCGTTTCTTCAATCCTCGAATTTGCGAGTTGAGCACTTGCCTTTTGAAGATTGTCAACGGTCCTTGTGATTTGGTCCTTACTCGCTGCAAGACCTCCTGTGAACGTATCAAGGTTTTTGAGTGATTTGGCAAGGGCTCCGGTTTGCGCATTTAGCATCGATTCAAGTGATGCCGAAGAAGCCGCAATATGTGTGAATATCGAGGCAAAGTTATTTTTCGTTCGTGGGTCAAACAAAGTTCCGACTACTTCCACCAGTGAATCCAACGATGTAAGTGTTCCGCTTAATTTTGTTACGATTGGGTTGATGTTATCCTGGACTTGTGTGATGAGTCCGGGTCGTTCTCTGGTTGCGATTGTATCTCCGTCGTGGAGATATTCCTGCGCATCACCTTTATTGATAATAATAGCTGTTGATGTTATGAGCCCCGGACTCACCGTCGCATATGAGTTCTTAGGTATATGAATGTCCTTTTTTAAAGTGATTTCAACTAAAATACCGTTCACATCCTTGTCCGTTTCATGGATATCGGATACGTTGCCAACTGACAAACCATTTATCAAAGCTGCGTTTGAGACCTCCATTCCCTCGACACTTTTAAATATGGCATATATTTTTTTGGTATGGCTGAAACTACTTTTCCCCTTGAGAAAATTAAAACCAAGTATTAAAAGGGTTACGGAAACAGCAGTCAGGGCGCCAATCTTGGTTTCGTTGGAGATTTTCATTCAACAAATTTAGGGTGATTAATTGATTAGGTCGATTGCGATATGTATTTTAGCAGGTAATCCAATGTAATGCCGGTTCGCGTGGCAAAGCAATTTAAGCGCTATTTGGTTGAATCCGGAGCAGCTGAGATATTTGATTTGCCTCCTTCAATCTGCTGTTTGTATCTTCTCAAAGCATTGACGATATCTTGGGCGACTTCGTCCTGTCCCGAATCACTGTTTAAGTATTCCTCTTCCTCCTTATTGGTCAGATATCCGGTTTCCACGAGAATGCTTGGCATTCCTGTTGCCTGTAAAACCCAAATTCCCTTCCAGGTCCTTTGTTTTACTCCATCACTAAGCCGGCCACTTTTCTTGAATTCATCCTCGACGAAGGATGCCAACAGGGCGCTTTTTTTAAAAAACCTTTGTTCATATAACTGGGCGCGAATTTTTGCTTCAGGGGAGGAAAGGTCATTTTCTTCATTTTCCCCACTTGCAGCGCTGTCACTTGCAAATTCGCTGCCTTCACTGTCTTCCTGGCCCCGTTGACCAATAAAATCACTTTTTGAACCGCTTCGGTCAGCCGCCCAAATATATGTCTCCGTTCCTCGACGCATATTTTTGACCCAATAAGACTCATATATAGGCTCATTAACTAACTTCTTTTTCCGCCTTTTTCCCCTTCCAACAAATCGAAGAACTTTCTTATGTCCGATTACGCGCTTGGCATACCATCCGCCGGCAGGTTGGGGGGTAGCATTACAATGAATGCTTAGGAAAAGGTCTGCCTTGGACTTATTAGCGAAATCAGCGCGATAGCGGTTAGCCGTTCCTGCTGTTTCGTCGTTTTGTTCCTCATCTGTCGTTCGAGTATATAAAACCTTAACGTCAGGCATTTCCTTTTGTATGGCCTCTCCCAATTTCATGGCAATGTCCAATGTTACATCCTTCTCTTTAGAGATTAAGCCGTGTGCCCCCGGATGCTTGGGTCCATGACCCGCATCGACAATGATTGTATGCAATCCCGGCCGCTGTACCATTTCGATTGATTTCCTGAATGAAATCATAAAACACATCAGTGCCAGAAACGATAATGCAGCCAAGCTTTTAACCATAGTGTCTTTGTTTTAACGGCGTAGTAGTGATATCTTCACAAAATCTTAATGCTCGAATAGCTAATTTTGATCGCCTCCGCTATCCGACCAATGAAAACGTCGTTACCGATCAATAACCAATATGCACGAAAACTCGCCCAAAATTAGTTTAAAATTTTTTGCGGTACTGATTTTTGAAATCATATTCTTTTTTGTAACGTCGATCGGTAAGGCAAATTATTCTGCAACTGAAAATTTTTACAAATTCTTAACCTCGGGAATAGACACGGTGCCGCTAATCAGGCTGCAGGAACGGCCTATTGTTAAGGATACGTCCTTTAAGCCTACAGATACGATCACCGACAAATTACTAAATGAAGTCGTGAACTATCGACTAGGAGACAGAACAGATACTTTTAATGTTAAATTTTCAAAAGATACACTTGATGCACCCATCAATTATAGTGCGGCAGACTCAATTGTCCTTGATGTGCCGACAAACATTATAACACTATACAATAATGCCACTGCCAAACACAAGGATCTTTCCCTCGACGCGTATAAAATCGAAATGGACCAACAAAAACAGCTTGTTACGGCCACTTATACCACTGATACAGCAAACAAAATCGTTGGTAAGCCGAAAATGACGCAGACCAATACCGACATGGAGGCCGACTCCATCATCTACAATATGAAGACCGGGAAGGGAATAACGCGAACGTCTTACACAAAATCCGGAGAAATGTTTGTGTATGGACAGACCATAAAAAAGGTGTCGCCTGATGTATTTTACGCACTGCGTGGCAGATTTACAACATGCAATCTCGACACTCCACACTATGCTTTTAGAGCAAAAAAAATGAAAGTGATCAATGGAAAGATGGCCATCTCCGGGCCCATTCATCCAGAAATTGAAGGAGTTCCTCTTCCAATTTACCTTCCTTTTGGTTTTTTTCCGATTACGGAGGGTCGTCATTCTGGTTTAATTGCACCGGAATTTGTGGAGAGTCCCAATTTTGGCCTTGGGTTGCAGGGACTGGGATACTATAAAGTTCTTAGTCAGAATTTCGATGTTAAAACCATGGTAAATTTGTATTCATATGGTGGCTGGAATTTGTATCTCACTCCCACTTATAAAGTCCGCTATCATTATAGTGGCCAACTTAATTTCTCTTTTCAGGATACTAAAACGTTGAGTTCAACCGGAAAGACAGAATTCGACGAAAACAAGACTTTTAACCTTTCCTGGAGCCATTCGATGGACAGCAAAGCAAGACCTGGGACCACTTTTACCGCCAGTGTTAACATTGCATCGTCCAAATTCAATCAGTACGTTTATACGAGCCCCACGGCAAATTTTACCAATTCACTTAATTCATCGATTAACTACTCGAAGACTTGGAATGGGCTTTACAACCTAACCCTGAGCGCCAGTCATAATCAAAATAGTGTTACCAGGTTGTTCAATGTAAATCTTCCGAATGTCGGATTTACTGCTACGACAATATATCCTTTTCAAAAAAAGGAATTCGTGGGGGCGCCCAAGTGGTATGAAAAACTTGGGATTGGCTTGAGCAGCACTTTGTCAAATCAAACGAGTTTTTACGACACAGCTTTTAATTTCAAGAATATTCTCGATACAATGCAGTATGGAGCGCATCATAGCCTTCCAATCACTTTGTCGTTGCCCCAACTTGGTGCTCTTCAAATCGCACCTGGTGTATCTTTCCAGCAAAATTGGTATTCGCGCAGGAGCTACTACAGGTGGGATCCCGCAGCTCAAAAGATTGATACTTCATTTTCGAAGGGATTCTTTACGGAAAACAGTGCTGCATTTAGTCTCAGCCTCAGCACAGCAATATTTGGGACCTTTACGAAATTTAGCAAAGACAGCAAGATTGCCGGCATTCACCATGTCATTCGGCCGACGATCAGCTTGTCGTATTCACCTAACCTCGCAGGCAAGGATTACTACACACTGACTTCACATCCCTATGAAAAACTTAACCCGGGCGATACAACCTCTACGTCAGTTCCGGTCTCCTATTATAACCAGTCAATTTATGGCCCATTTGCTAACGGCAGATTTGGCGGCATATCTTTTGGACTCGATAACAGCATCGAAATAAAGGTTAGGTCAAAAACTGACACGGCTAATGGCGGATTGAAGAAAATAAAAATAATTGATGGTTTTGGTTTTACCGGCAGTTATAATTACCTGGCTGATTCATTCAAACTTTCACCGTTCCAATTATATTTCCGAAGTACTCTTTTTGAAAAGATAAATATTACAGGAGGGGCCACCGTTGATCCTTATGAGACTGACTCGGCTGGTTTCCGGCGGAATATTTATGCCTGGAATATCCCGGGAAAAGGTTTTTCACTTGGCCGAATCACAAACGGTAACATCGCAATTTCAACTACCCTCAAAAGTGCACCCAAGGACCAGAAAAAAGACGATGAAAAGACAAAAGAAACAAGTGATCAGATACCAATGACTCCGGAAGAACAGCAGGCTCAACTCGACTATATTCGAAACCACCCCGGCGAATTTGCTGATTTCAATATTGCCTGGTCGTTGAACCTGTCGTATTCCTTAAATTATACCAGCACCCTGAAACCTGACCTAAGTGGGTTTTCGCATCAGATAATCTCGGGCCTGAATTGGAGCGGAGATTTTAATCTTACAGAAAAGTGGAAGGTAAGCATGAATTCCTTTTACGACGTTACGCACTCAAAAATAAATGCGTTGACGATGTCAATTGCCAGGGACCTCCACTGTTGGCAAATGTCAATAAATGTTACCCCAATCGGACTTTACCGCTCATTTAGTATTACGATAAGTCCGAAGGCAGGAATCCTAAGAGATCTTCATATAAACAAAACGAATTATTTCACCGGGGGTTACTAACGCCCAGGTGCCTTTTTCCTTTTGGCAACATGGCTTCCATTAAATCCTGCCAGATAATGATGCTTCATGATTTCGAACACCCGCCCTTTCAACGATTCCATAGACTCATCCGGAAAGGGAGAAATCGCTGGCAAAAAGCTAATCTCCATTTTTTGTGGCCACATGAAAAACGTCTTTTTAGCCGGGAGAACGTTCCGCGTGTTGAAAATAACAGCGGGAATAATAGATCTATTGGTTTCGATTGCGAGTTTAAATGCGCCGTTGTGAAACGCTTTTAATGGTTGGTCAGTTCGGTTGCGCGTGCCTTCAGGGTAAATGCACATATGCAATCCCTGGTCCAATACTGCTTTCATCTTAACGAAGCTTTCACTCCTGCTACGATCATTTTTACGATCGACAAGGACTGTTCCGCTATTATAAATTAGGTTGAAAACCGGAATTCTTGCCAACTCAATTTTGGCAATCGTCTTGTTTCCCCCGGGTATCCTGGGGGATGAAATAAAAATATCAAAAAAAGAGTTGTGATTGCATACCACAATATAAGTTTCACCTGGCATAAAATTCTCCTGGCCCTTCACCATTATTGAACAGCCAACAACGAAAAAAAAAGTGTCCATCCAGTACCGTGAAATAGAAACGAATCTTCTTGTTTTCTTAGGGTCTCGCTCGAAATAGCAAAAAGCCAGGAACGGGATAAGAAATAAAATCATGGTAACAAGAAATATCAGGAGGGCCCAAAATGCCATTATTCTTCCTAAAATTTCCCTAATCAGCTTCATTGCAGACAAATTTCATAAATTCTCGCGACCTCGCGAACTATCATTTCCATTAAGTGACCAATCGATTGGATCAATACCATGCCGTACTAAAAATTGATTCGTTTTGGAAAAATGTCGGCAACCAAAAAAACCTCTTTCCGCCGAAAAAGGAGACGGGTGTGCCGCCTTTAAGATTAGATGCCGAGCAGGATCAATCAGAGACTCTTTCTCCTGTGCAAATTTGCCCCATAGCAGAAATACAACACCTGTTTTTTTTTCTGAAATTGCTCTAATTGCGGCATCGGTGAATTTTGCCCAGCCAATTTTGGAATGACTCATGGGTTCATTGGACCGGACAGTCAGCGATGCGTTAAGAAGTAAAACTCCCTGGGATGCCCAATGGGCAAGGTTCCCGCTTTTAGGAATTTCAATTCCGATATCTTGATACAATTCCTTAAAAATGTTAACGAGTGATGGTGGTTGGGGCATCCCGTCAGGTACCGAAAAACTGAGTCCATGTGCCTGTCCGGGCCCGTGGTACGGATCCTGGCCCAGAATGACGGCTTTTACCTTCTCGAATGGCGTTGAGTTGAATGCGTTGAAAATATATTTTCCCGGTGGATAAATGATTTTATGAGATTGCTTCTCGAAGCGAAGGAACGAAACAATGTCTGAAAAATACGGTTCGGAAAATTCTTTACTAAGAACTTGTTTCCAGCTCGCGTCTATTTGAACATCCATTCGTGACTTCGCTTTTTTTTCGGGCGCTAAATTAATCTTACCGATCGGGTAATAATGCTTTGTGCTTTTTGAGTATAATTTGGTCAGGCCACTGCTTCCGCAGTTTCTTTATGGTATTCGTCAATTAGCTTTCGCTGGATTTCGAAAGGAACGGGTGCATATTGGTAAAATTCCATCTTAAATTTAGCACGTCCCTGGGTAATTGAACGAAGCGAAGAAGAATAATCATCCATTTCCGCCAGCGGCACCTTAGTCGTTACTTTTGTAAAGTGCCCTTCGCTATCCATCCCTTCAATGATTGCCCTTCTTGTTTGCATATCTCCTATGATTGCTCCGGTCAAGTCATCGGGGCAAAGTACCGTAATTGTGTAAATCGGTTCAAGTATTTGAGGATCGGCCTGCTGGAACGCCTGTTTGAACGCCATCAGACCGGCAATTTTAAAAGATATATCATTCGAATCGACGGGATGCATCTTGCCGTCATAAACGCTTACACGAACATCACGGACATAGGAGCCTGTCAATGGGCCTTCGTGCATTTTTTCCATAACGCCCTTTAAAATTGACGGCAAAAAACGCTGGTCAATCGCGCCACCTACAATACAGTTATAAAAAACCAGCTTCCCTCCCCAGTCTAATTTATATTCATCTCGTCCTCGCACCGAGAATCCCTTCGGGTCGGGCATCCCCTCATACCATGGTTCGACCTGCATATATACTTCCCCAAATTGCCCAGCGCCTCCTGACTGTTTTTTGTGCCGATAATTAGATTGCACCGATTTCCTGATTGTCTCACGATAGGGTATTCTAGGTTTATTGAATTTGACGTTAAGATTTTTAGAAATGTGCTCAAGCCTCCATTTGATCACCGAAAGGTGCAACTCGCCCTGACAATGAATAATCGTTTGCCGCAGCTCAGCAGATACTTCGACGATGACGGTAGGATCTTCTTCCTGAACCTGGTGAAGTCCGACAGACAGCTTTTCTTCATCACCTTTTTGAGCCGGTTCAATTGCTACACTCATTAAGGGTGAGGGAAATTCAATGGGGGTTAGTTCATAATTTTTTCCTCGAGCATGCAAAGTATTGTTGACATGTGTATGCTTCAGCTTAATAGTAGCGCCGATGTCGCCAGCCGACAACTCGTTGACCGCAGTTCTTTTCACCCCCTCTACCACAAAGAGTTGATTTAGCTTTTCGCTTACCCCATTTGATTCATTAATAAGCTCCATGCCAGATTTTATCGTCCCGGAATAAACTTTAAAGAATGACATCTCCCCGATATGGGGCTCCGAGATTGTTTTATAAATAAAAATGCAGGCTGGGCCATTCGGATCGCAAGCGAGAGTGTCCCCGGATTTGGTCATTTGCGGCCTCATTTCGTTGGCACTCGGACAAACATTATCGATAAAACCCATGATGCGGCCGCTTCCCATGTTCTTTTTTGCAGAAACACAGAATAAGGGAAATAAATCGTGGTTGATCATCGCTTTTTTTAACCCGACCTTCATTTCATCTTCATTCAATTCTCCCTTATCAAAATATTTTTCCATCAATGTTTCGTCATTCTCCGCAATTGCTTCGATTAGTTCTTTGTGAAGCCGATCAGCTCTCTCTCTTTCGCTGTCGGGTATGGGCAGCTTTTGTGGCTTTCCTCCTTCAGGGGGAAACTTGTACAAAGTCATCCGCAATACGTCAATTATGGAATCGAACTCAAGCCCCTGATTCATCGGGTATTGAACCACTAGCACGTTTTTGCCAAAATGGTCCTTGGCCTGAAGCACCGTTTTATCAAAATCAGCCTTTTCCTGGTCGAGCTTGTTAACCGCAAAAATCATAGGGGTCTTGAATCTTTCGGTATAGTCCCAAATAATGTCGGTTCCCACTTCAACGCCAAAATTTGCATTCAAAAGCATTACGCCGGTGTCTGCCACGCGCAAAGCAGAAAGCACTTCGCCTGAAAAATCATCATATCCTGGCGTATCTATCACATTTATTTTGTAACCTCGCCATTGAGTGTGTAATAACTTGGAAAAAATCGAATTGCCGCGTTCTTGTTCCAGTTCATAAAAGTCTCCGACAGTATTTTTTTCTTCTATGCTTCCCCGCCGATTTATGATTGCCGCCTCGAAAAGCATGCATTCGGCAAGTGTTGTTTTGCCCGAACCTGCGTGACCGAGAAGGACGATATTTTTTACATGAGATGTATCGAAATTGGACATGGCAAACAGTTTTGTTGCTTAAGTTAAGCAATGCAGGTTAATTGGAAAAAGAAATTTGAAATGAATAGTAGCTAAACTCCTCCTTTGTTTCATTTTAAACAAAGCTTTACTTTTGCAGCCATTTATTACTGGTCCGGTAGCTCAGTTGGATAGAGCAACTGCCTTCTAAGCAGTAGGCCATTGGTTCGAATCCAATCCGGATCACTAGAATGAGGTCGCCGGAAATCATGCGCAAAGCACGGGGCAACGCCGGCAACCTATTCACCTCCGCCAGTGACAACTGATCCCCCCTCGGATCCCGGAGTATCGGCAAGCCGGCGGTTTGGATTTTACGCTGATCAGACAACCGGATCGGGCCAAACCAATGGTTGTTCGGAATGCCCTGTGGAATATAGCGAATATGTAGTGAACCTGAATGAAATTGTCGAGTCCGGTGGTGAAGTGCTTGTCTACGTCCGATTTGACGATATAAATTCAACCATTACCCAACTCCCGGCAAGGGGAATTGGTTTGTCTGCATCAGGCAATGCGCTTACTTTTTCAGGATCGCCCGGAGATTTCTCGATTTCAAGTTTTCGCTATATTCTTATTCCTCATTCCGTGTTGGCGCAACCCGGAGCACCTGACTTATCAAATTATAATTCGGTGGTCAGCTATTTTCGATTGTCTGAAAAGGGGCCGCGCAGACTACAAATCCCGCGGTCCCGCAATAACGAAAAGCGGTAGGCGCAATCGATGAACCTCGCTAGCGGGGTATTTGTCGACTTGTTCTTTGAACAATTATCGGACGGATCGGCTGCCTGACTTGTCCTGCCAAGCATGGGTTGATTGGCTTTGAGGTTATAAGAAACTAATGACGGGTCTCTCGTAGACCAGCAGGGATGCTTCTGTCCGCTATGACATCTGCCGGAAGGATCCTCGCATCCAAAAATACTTCTTGAAATGTTTCTTCACTATTTGGGGATGATGACTTCAGCATAACAAACTGGCAACCATTTTGAGATAATCTCCTCAATGACAAGGCCCGTATCCGCCTGCAATTAATCGGTTAGAAGAAGGAGCCGCAAGGTATTGCGAAGATTTTATAAAAAATCCTCCAACTGAGACTGCTCCCGCAACTTTTAGCCCCGCAAAACAATACTCCGGTTCGCCACAATTGTTTAGATGCAAAACTTTGCAGACAATCATCCACACTGATTGTAGACATTTTTGCTTACCCTGCTGAACATTGCATGACCCGAGAATTACGTAAAGACTTTCCTAAAATGATTTGGCAATTAAAACCGGCATTATTTTTTTTGACTTTCGGCCTATTCCAACAACCGTTGGAAGCCCAGAATGGAAAACAGCTTTTCCAGGCGAATTGTGCGCAGTGCCACAATCCATTAAAAGTTATCACTGGTCCGGCATTGAAAGGAGTCGCCGACCGGGTGCCCAGTCGGAAACTGCTCCATGATTGGGTTCATAATAATACAAAGGTTCTAGCGTCAGGAAATAAATACTTCAACAATCTTTTTGATCAATATGGAAGGGCGCCGATGAACATATTTCCCGAATTAAGCGACTCCGATATTGATGCTATTATCAGTTATGTTAGTAGCTACAAGGAACCAACCGCAGCGGCCAACTTATCAAATAATTCGTCGGAACCGGTACACGATTACTCGTTCATTTTTGGGTTAGCAACATTTGTTCTTGCTATTTTTTTCTTTGGCCTTTGGATCGTCAATAGCAATTTGAGGAAATTGGTAGAAAAGCATCACGGATACCCCGAAGTAACTCCGGTCCCCTTTTATAGAAATAAACTTGCGATTGCAACCATCACAATCGTAGTATTCATTATAGCCGGCTATTATCTTGTTCAAGCTGCCGTTAGCCTGGGCAGATCAAAGGGTTATCAACCTGAACAGCCCATCGCATTTTCTCACAAAATCCACGCGGGGCTAAATCAAATAAGTTGCCTGCTGTGCCACGGGGACGCTTGGGAAAGCGAGCAGGCTTCGATTCCTTCGGTAAATGTGTGTATGAATTGCCACGCGGCCATAAATGTTTACCATGGCGAACGCATTTTTCGTGAAGATGGCTCCGAGGTTAATCCCAATCAAGAAATTCTAAACCTCTTCAGTTATATCGGGTACGATCCAAAATCAGGCAAGTACACCAAACCCGGGCGACCCATAGAGTGGGTAAAAATACACGTTTTGCCAGATTACGTTTTTTTTAGCCATGCCCAACACGTACGAGCGGGAGGAGTTCAATGCCAGACCTGTCACGGCCCAATCCAGGAAATGACAGAAGTTAAACAGTTCGCGGAATTAAGCATGGGATGGTGCATCAATTGCCATCGCAGTACACGCGTGAATTTCCCGGATTCATCTCGAGGTATTCAAGGCAACAAATTCTATAGCTTATACCGACAATTCATCGACAATATTGACTCAAGGAAAATTGACTCGGTCACCGTGGAGCAGATAGGAGGTACCGAATGCCAAAAATGCCACTATTGACCAGTTGTCCAGCCGATGTGACCTACTCGTTCATTCCATGTTTCTGCCTTGAGGTTTCCGCGTCAATTGGCTCATTTTGAGGCACAAATTCCCGCCCATCCTTGTTGTATTCATAGGGGCCCCGAAACACCTCGGGAATTTCCCCCGACCAATTTCCATGCCCGACATTAATTGGCGTAGTCCATTCCAAAGTATTTGCTCCCCAGGGATTTTGAGAGGTAAGCCGCTGGCCTTTATACATTGAATAGAAAAAATTAAAAATGAACAGAAGTTGTACTCCAAAGCCGACAATTGCCACATCCGAAATCATCATATTAAGACCGCCGAACTGGTTAAATGAGAGCCATTGAGAAAAATCAAAATATCTTCGTGGCATTCCCGCCATGCCTTCATAGTACATCGGCCAAAAAATAAGATAGACTGCAGTCAGCGTAACCCAAAAATGAATGTAGCCGAGTGTATCATTCATCCGTCTTCCGAACATTTTTGGAAACCAATGATAAATACCTCCAAACATTCCAAAAACGGATGACACCCCCATCACCAGATGAAAGTGGGCGACAACAAAATAGGTATCATGCAAATGCAGGTCTATAGTTGAGTTTCCAAGCCAGATGCCGGTCAGCCCTCCTGAAATGAATGAACTAACAAAACCAATCGCAAAAAGCATCGCTGGAGTAAACCGGATATTGCCTTTCCAAAGCGTAGTCAGCCAGTTAAATACTTTAATCGCAGACGGGATCGCAATAAGAAGTGTGAAGAGGACAAAAATTGAACCTAAAAAAGGATTCATTCCGGTAACAAACATATGGTGTGCCCACACTGTAAATGAGAGGGCCAGAATAGCGAACATCGATCCGACCATGGCCGTATAACCAAATATCGGCTTGCGGGAATTCACGGCTATAATTTCTGAAACCATCCCAAATGCAGGAAATATAACGATATACACTTCGGGGTGCCCAAGGAACCAAAATAAATGCTGGTAAAGGATTGCACTCCCCCCCTGATTTGGCAGTGCTCTGCCCGTCGATGAAAGAAATATGTCTGAAAGAAAGAAACTCGTTCCGAAATCTCTATCAAATGTTACCAATATAAAGGCGGCGAACAATACTGGAAACGATAACAACCCCATAATCGCTGTGAAAAGCAGTCCCCAGGTGCTAAGTGGCAACCTGCTCATCGACATTCCCTTTGTACGCATATTTAGTACCGTAGAAATATAGTTGATGCCACCCATTAATATGGAAACCACGAAAAACATTAAGCTGATCAACCAGAGATCCGTACCCCTTCCAGACCCCTCGTCTGCATCTCGAAGCGCGCTGAGGGGAACGTAGCTAGTCCATCCTTCGGCTGCCGGACCTGTCCGAAGAAAAAACGATGCCAGCATGATGATGCTCGCTA
Source organism: Chitinophagia bacterium (assembly GCA_021324175.1). Taxonomy (GTDB): domain Bacteria; phylum Bacteroidota; class Bacteroidia; order Chitinophagales; family Chitinophagaceae; genus Puia. Next base: position 29,427 of record JAJPJP010000274.1, on the reverse strand, counting down.
CAAAAAAGAACCAATAGGATAGCATATTAACGAACGGGGAAGCCATGTCCCTAGCTCCAATTTGTAATGGAATTAAGAAATTGGCAAATGTTCCGCTTAGACCAGCAGTCAGAACAAAGAAAATCATTATGGTCCCGTGCATCGTTATCAGGGCGTAATAAGTATCAGGCTGAATTTTACCACCTTGAGCCCATTTGCCAAGAATTGTCTCAAGCCAGGGAAAAGTCGAATTAGGATAGCCTAGTTGAAGACGAAAAAGAACCGAAAAGAGAGAACCGATAACAGCCCATGCCATCCCCGTAACGAGAAATTGCTTGCATATCATCTTGTGATCCTGACTAAATATATATTTTGTAATAAAATGTTCCCTATGATGATGTATTACATCACCGGGTGGGGGAGAAGCAACTTCTTTAATAGCAATCATATCGTGTCATTACGCAAGACTCCCATCAGGAGTCCGGCCGATTCTTAAAGGCAGATAAAATGGAGCCCAAGGGTCAACTTTTTGTACTGCAATCTTTTTTAAAGAGTTTACGCAGTTCCTTCTTTGCCGATTCAAGGACCTGTCGCTCTTTTGAGGGCAAATTTTTCCCGGCTCGATTAATTTAAAAAGTGAGCATGGAGATCGCAGATCGAAACGGAGTAGCTTTTTTTCTGGTACTTTGTTGTGCAGATTGCTTGAGCGACCTGGCAATCTTTAAGGGCGATTTAGATTTGAATATATCCTGCTCCAAATCCAAAGCATCGCTATGGTTGGTCACGGCAGCTGACCATTTTTTGACTATCTTTCCTTTTTTCTTAGATTTTGAAGAGTGAACGACTTCCATACAACACCTTCCCTCGTGTATCCATTTTTGAACCTCAACATTCATACCACCATCAACAATGCTGTTAAAAAATCAAGCGAATTTTGCAATGAACCCATGCTGCAGAAATTGTCGGCACCGGCATCTTCTGTTTAAACTGGGAAAATAAATCTACAAAAATTGACTACCGACCTTCTCAAATCCCAAAAAAAGCCTCAACGACAAGGACATTCTAAAGGCATGATTCTTGGCCAATTGTCCATTGTTATCCCTAGCAAAATGTTGAAATTCTTCAAGAAAATCATTCGTGAAGCCAATTAATTCTATTCAGGAATTTTTGTCCCAGATTAAAGTTTCCTTCAAAGGGGACAATTTGATGAACCGCTATAAGGACGAGAAACCTCCCCTCCGCATGGATACGCTGCTCAGTTCTACGCAGATGGAGCAGTATGCCAAAAAACTGGCAAGGGGCCACCAGACCATTTCCGGGCAGATTAGCGAAAAATTGCTGAAAAGGCTCGCCGACAATGAAGCATTGTTGCTCGAAGTGCACAATTTACTTACGGAATCTGCTAAGGATAACGAAAGAATCAGCCCCGCCGCGGAGTGGCTATTAGATAATTTTTATTTGATTGAAGAGCAAATCTATATCGGTAATAAGCATCTGCCGAAAAAATATAGTCTTGGGCTTCCACATCTGGAAAAAGGAAATTCGAAAGGACTGCCCAGGGTATACGACATCGCCGTAGAAATTATCTCTCACAGTGACGGAAGGGTAGACCTCTATAGCTTAAGTAATTTTATTCAGGCGTACCAGGAAGTCTCTGTGTTAAAATTAGGAGAGTTATGGGCCATTCCGATCATGCTTCGACTTGCCATAATTGAAAACCTGAGAAGGCTGGCAGTACAAATCGCTATAGACAGGATTAACAAGAATCAGGCTGATTACTGGGCCGATCAAATGATAACTACAGTTGAAAAGGAACCCAAAAATCTTGTGTTGGTGATAGCTGAAATGGCAAAGTCCGGTCCCCGCCTTACGAGTTCATTTGTCGCAGAACTAACTCGAAGGCTCCAGGGCACGGGTTCATACATGTCTTTCGGATTAAGTTGGATTGAGCAAAGGTTGGCTGAACAAAACTTGACGGCGGACGAACTAATTTATCAGGAAAACCAGAAGCAGGCAGCGGACCAGGTCTCGATCAGCAATAGCATCGCCGGCCTGAGATTTTTGGGCACCACTGATTGGAAGGCATTCGTAGAGTCGATGAGCAGGGTCGAGGCGATTTTAAAAAAGGAAACCGCGTACTCATTAATGGACTTTCAAACACGAGATGCATACCGGCATAGTATAGAAGAAATTGCAAAACTCAACTCCTTGTCAGAGGAGACTGTTGCTGCCGTGGCAACAGAGCTTACGCAAAAGTCAATTTTCCAGGATGACGATACACAATATCGGCGTCACGTCGGTTATTATTTGATAGGCAACGGACTAAGTGAACTGAGGGAAAAACTCAATATACGCAGTACAGCCTCAGATAGAATAAATGCAATATTTACCCAAAACGCATTATTTTTTTATTTGTTGGCTAATCTTATCCTAACTGTTCCGTTGGCGTGGCTATTATATGTTTTGCCTTCCCAAAAACCCATGCCATGGTGGCTCAACGTTTCCCTCGGTTTCGTTTGCTTTTTTTCTGCGAGTCAGGCTGCAGTCAATATTATAAACTGGCTCAGCACATTGATTGTCAAACCAAAACTTTTGCCCCGGATGGACTTTTCGAAATTTATCCCGTCCGAATTCACTACGCTCGTGGTAATTCCGGCGCTCTTTGACAACCTTTTGCAACTCGAAAGTCTAGTCGAAGGCCTGGAAATCAGATTTCTGGCAAATCGGCATAAAAACCTTTTTTACGCATTGTTGACTGATTTTAGAGACGCAGGCGAGGAAATTCTTCTCGGTGAAGACGAATTACTATCCTCCGCTCAGCAAAAAATTGAATTGCTAAACAAAAAATATGCACAGGAGGGTAATGACGTATTTTACATCTTTCATCGGCGTCGCCAATGGAATAATAGCGATAACATCTGGATGGGTTACGAACGTAAACGAGGGAAACTTCATGACCTTAACAATCTGCTTCGAGGCAAATCCAAAGACAAATTCAAACTTATTTGCGGCAATATTTCTCAATTAGCCGGTGTCAAATTTGTAGTCACCCTTGATGCTGACACCCAGTTGCCCAAAGATTCGGCCTGGAAAATTATCGGCAATCTGGCGCATCCCCTTAATCGACCCTTTTATGATCAAAATAAAGGACGAGTGACTGAAGGTTATACAATATTGCAACCGAGAGTAGCCGCGAGCCTTCCAAGGAGCGATAGTTCCTCATACAAAAAAATGAATAGTAGTGATCACGGTTTAGATCCTTATACAAAAGCCATCAGCGACGTCTACCAAGATTTATTCGCTGAAGGTTCCTTCATCGGGAAAGGTATTTATGAAGTGGACATGTTTGAACGGGTTCTAAAATTTACAATGCCCGAAAATCGGATCCTGAGCCATGACCTGCTCGAAGGAAGCTATACTCGCTGCGGCCTCGTCAGCGATGTCCAATTGCTCGAAGAATACCCCGCAAAATATATCGATGACCTTAAGCGACGAAGTCGATGGGTTAGAGGAGATTGGCAAGTCGCAGCCTGGTTGCTTCCTTGGATTCCCGGACCAAACAATAAATTTCAAAAAAATGCCCTAAATACTTTGGGTAAATGGAAAATTGCTGATAATCTTCGCCGAAGCATCGTCCCAATTGCCCTGGTATTACTCTTGTTCTTCAGTCTTCTTTATGCATCCAAATGGGTCCTCCTTTTTATCATTCCTGGTATAATTATTTTGCCTGATACTACTGGATTGGTTTGGGAAATATTAAACAAGCCGGAAGATATCGGGATGTGGCATCACTTCAGGCTGACAATTAGGTTCTCAAAAAACAAACTTTACCAGCACCTGCTCGATTTTTTGGTACTTCCGCAAACCGCTTTCGTTAATCTAAGGGCTATTTTTCGTGCGCACTGGCGTGTTCTTATAAGTCATCGTAAACTTCTGCAATGGAATCCGGCTTCCAATGGTGATGATTTAGACTATGGGTTGTACCAAACATTTGTTCGCATGTGGTTTGAGCCGCTGCTCGCGGTGTCGCTGATGGTTTATTTTCTTCTTTGGCGATTCCCCCAGCCATACGTACTCAGCGCTCTGTTGGCGTTATGGTTTGTCTCACCGTTTGTCTGCTGGCTAATCAGCCTGCCGGCACCCCGGCACACTTCGCTCCTGAATCAAGAACAGCTGAGTTTCCTGAGAAAAGCAGCAAGAAGGACATGGTACTTTTTTGAAACTTTTGTTGGTCTCGAGGACAACTGGTTACCTCCTGATAATTATCAAGAAGCTCCTGTTAAGAGAATTGCACACCGCACTTCGCCGACTAATATCGGTCTTTCGCTGCTTGGAAATTTAGCAGCTCTGGATTTAGGTTATCTCACCGCAAGCCAATTGTTAGAAAGAACGGCTAACACTATTACCACAATGCGATCGATGGAAAGGTATAAGGGCCACTTCTTTAACTGGTACGATACAAAAACCCTATCACCCCTGATTCCGAAGTATATTTCAACAGTCGATAGTGGAAACCTCGCTGGACATTTGCTTGTACTTAAGCAAGAACTTTATGCCTTCTCAAATGCAAAATTAGTCAGTCCCCAACTTTTCGAAGGCCTGAACGATACAGCAAAAGTATTAGCGGACATGATGCCAGGCAAAAAGCCAATAGAGAACTTGGCAGAACAAGCAGCTTCATTTGCCGAAATGCAACCTATTGCGCCAACAACTATTATCCGCGCATTGGAAAAGCTGATAAATGATGCTGAGAAAATAATTTCAGGTGGAGAAATACACCCGCTGCTTAAATCTTTTCACAATTTGTGTAAGGCCAGCATAGATGAAGTGGGAAAATGGGCTGGCTGGCTCTTCATCGGTGAATGTCCGAAACGTTTTGAATCATGGATACAGCGAATTTCATTTGTACCGACATATGCTGAACTGACACAGTTTGAGCAATATTTCCTAAACGAAATGGGAAATGACCATGCAGATTTGAGCGAGGAAGAACACCAATGGCTGGCGCATTTCAAAAAGACACTTGCCGAGGCAGTTAAATGGGCCAAAGACAAAATATCAGTAGCGGACGCTTTATCTCAACAATGCCAGCTACTTTCCGAATTGGATTTTGACTTCCTCTTCGATGAAACGCAGAAATTATTGTCAATTGGTTTTCATACTGACGACCAACGAAAAGACTCTGGGTCTTACGACCTTCTTGCATCCGAGTCCCGTCTAACGGTTTTTGTTGCCATCTCACAAGGAAAACTACCGCAAGAAAGCTGGTTCGCACTGGGAAGGCAGTTAACTAATCCGGGCACCTCGCCTATTCTTCTTTCCTGGAGTGGATCGATGTTCGAATACTTAATGCCGCTTTTGGTTATGCCAGCCTATGACAATACGCTTTTAAATCAGACCGACAGGACATCTGTCAAAAAGCAGATTGAATACGGCCATAAACGAAGCGTACCTTGGGGCGTATCTGAATCGGGATACAATTCGTTCGACGCAAGTTTGAATTATCAGTATAAAGCATTTGGTGTTCCCGGACTTGGCCTAAAAAGAGGGTTGGGCGAGGACCTGGTTATCGCGCCTTATGCTTCCGCTATGGCTCTAATGGTTTATCCGAAAGAGTCATGCAAGAACCTGGAGCTTCTTACTCAAATGAACTTTAGCGGAGATTACGGATTTTTCGAGGCAATTGATTACACTGCTTCCAGGTTACCGCCTGGCCAGCGATATTCTATAATTCGATCGTTCATGTCCCATCACCAGGGGATGAGCTTGCTGGCATTTGATTACTTATTGATGAATAGGCCGATGCAGCGTCGTTTTGAAGAAGAAATTCATTTTAAGTCAGTTCTTTTGCTACTTCAGGAACGAATTCCACACGCCACAGAATTTTATTCGCCTTCGGTTCACGTTTCGGGAAGCAGTGTTCTGGCTAATATTGATACACCACTTCGAATTATTGATACACCCGATACGCCATTTCCCGAAGTTCAATTGCTTTCGAACGGACGTTATCATGTGATGGTCACAAATTCCGGTGGTGGTTATAGTCGATGGAAAGAGATCGCTGTTAACCGATGGCGGGAAGATACAACTTGTGACAATTGGGGAGTCTTCTGTTTCGTCCAAGATCTTGACACGGGCAACTATTGGTCATCTGGTTTTCAACCGTCAGGTACACCTGCTGAGAAATACGAAGTTGCCTTTTCCCAAGGACGGGCTGATATCAGGAGAAAGGATTTCGAGATTGAAACGCACACTGAAATTGTCGTGTCTTCTGAAGACGACGTGGAACTCAGGCGAGTTCATCTGACAAATCGCTCGCGAAGGAGACGGCATATTGAAATAACCAGTTATGCGGAAATTGTCATTGACAACCCTGCAGCCGATGATTCACACCAGGCATTCAGCAAGTTATTTATTCAAACTGAAATACTAAGAGATAGGCAGGCAATTATTTGCCACAGACGCTCCAGGTCTGATGGCGAATCGCATCCTTGGGTTTTTCATATCCTCAAAATCAACAATGTAAAAAATGCGGTGACATCCTTTGAAACAGACAGGGGAAAATTCATCGGCAGAAATAAGCGTATCGAACAAGCGCAGGCTCTTGCATCTGGCGGTCAGCTCTCAAATAGCGAAGGTGCAGTTCTCGACCCAATAGTTTCGGTTAGGCATAAACTCTATCTTGATCCATATCAGTCCATTTCTGTTGACGTCGTTCTGGGCATAGGCGAATCTCGGCACGCTTGTCTTGGCCTAGTCGAAAAATACCAGGACCGACCAATGACTGACAGAGCTTTTGAGTTGGCCTGGACTCACAGCCAGGTGGTATTGCGACAAATCAACGCTTCGGAAGGGGATGCGCAACTCTATGGCAGGCTGGCCTCAGCAATCGTATATGCCAATCCGGACCTGCGAGCAGATTCCGGCACTATCAAAAAAAATCGTCGTTCGCAGTCTGGCCTCTGGAGTTATGGTATTTCAGGCGATCTCCCAATCGTCTTACTCAAAATTGCTGACCAATCCAATATAACGCTCGTCAAGCAGGTAGTCCAAGCACATGCTTACTGGCGATTAAAAGGACTAAAAGTCGATTTGGTTATCTGGAATGAGGATCGTGGCGGTTATCGGCAGACGTTGCAAAACCAAATTCTGAGCCTGGCAATGCACAGCGTACCAGATATTCGAGATCAACAGGGCGGAATATTCATAAAGTCTGTTGACCAGGTCTCAACAGAGGATAGAATACTCTTTGAATCGGTCGCAAGGTTGATAATATCCGACGGATGGGGATCGTTGGAAGAACAAGCCGTCAGGCGCAGGCGCCTGCCAGCCACGGTGCCCAACTTCAGCCCAAGAAAATTCTACCCAACTGCCTTTACCTCTCTTGAAGCACCAACCGATTTGCAATTCTTCAACGGAAGCGGCGGCTTCAGTTCCGATGGAAAAGAATATGTGATTATTACGTCGGCGACGAACCGAACGCCTGCACCATGGTGTAATGTTTTGGCAAATGAACAATTTGGGACCGTCGTCTCCGAGGCGGGTCAATCTTATTCATGGTTTGAGAACGCACATGAATTCCGCTTGAGTCCCTGGAACAATGATCAAGTTTGTGACCAGGGAGGCGAGACATTCTACATTCGAGATGAAGAAAGCGGCAAATTTTGGTCTCCCGTATCATTGCCTTCCGCGGGTAAATTCCTTTATGTCACAAGACATGGGTTCGGCTATAGCAAATTTCAATACCACGAAGAAGGCCTCGAATCGGAAATGACAATTTTCGTTGATGAAACCGAATCCATAAAATTCTTTGTATTGAAGTTGATAAACCGTTCCCGACGACCAAGAATAGTGTCCGTTACGGGATTTGTGGAATGGGTACTAGGCGACCTCCGGGCCAAAAACTATATGCATGTGGCGACGGAAGTTGATCCATTATCCGGAGCCCTGATTGCCCGAAACGCCTATAGTATTGATTTTTCCGGTTACACGGCTTTTTTCGACACTGATGATCCCCAAAGAACATTTACGTGTGACCGGATTGAATTCATCGGGCGAAATTCTTCTCTCAAGAGTCCCGAAGCTCTCAACAAATCAAAGCTATCCGGGAGGGCCGGGTTTGGAATTGATCCCTGTGCGGCTTTGCAAGTTACTGTCGAATTGCAGGAAGATGACGAAAAGGAAATTGTATTTCGCCTGGGGGCAGCCAGAGACGGTGAAAGCGCTATTGCGCTAGCACGACGATTTAAGGGAATAACCATCGCCCAAGATGCACTTCAAAAGGTGATTGCCAAATGGTCTGAGATTCTATCTACTATTCAGGTAAATACACCAGATCAGTCCCTTAACATTTTGGCAAACGGCTGGCTTAACTATCAGAGTTTGGCATGCAGAGTCTTCGCACGCAGTGGATTCTACCAATCGGGAGGCGCTTTTGGTTTTCGAGATCAATTACAGGATATTTTATCATTATTTTATTGTAGACCCGATCTCGCCAGGCGACAGATTTTGCTTCATGCTTCCCGACAATTCCCCGAAGGCGATGTTCAGCATTGGTGGCATCCACCGTCTGGAAAAGGTGTGAGGACGATGTGTTCAGACGATTTGTTGTGGCTTCCATTCAGTGTGGCTGCTTATTGCCGTATAACAGGCGATAACTCGGTCCTCGATGAATTAGTTCCCTTTATCGATGGACGTCCGCTTAACGCCGGTGAAGAATCTTCCTATGACTTACCTGTAAGATCAGACAAGACCTCTCCACTATATGATCATTGCGTCAAAGCAATCCGGAAGTCCCTTCGGCTGGGCAAGCATGGACTGCCCCTAATGGGATCAGGTGATTGGAATGACGGAATGGATAAGGTGGGGATTGCCGGAGAAGGAGAAAGTGTTTGGCTTGGTTTTTTTCTTTTTGACATTCTGAAAAATTTTGGCAGGCTTTCCAAAATTAAAAACGATTCTGGTTTTGAAAATTATTGTCGTCAAAATGCGCTGGCACTCAGGGCAAACCTGGAGGCCAATGCTTGGGATGGTGAATGGTTTTTAAGAGCCTTCTATGACGACGGTACACCGTCGGGATCGAATAGGTCGTCAGAGTGCAAAATTGACTCAATTGCACAAAGTTGGGCGGTACTGTCAGGAGCCGCTAGTCCTGACCGCATTAGTTTGGCAATGGAATCTGCGTATAACCACCTGGTGAGCAACAATCTTTCGTTAATTCAACTCTTCGAACCGCCGTTTGACAAGTCGGACAAAAATCCCGGGTACATAAAGGGCTATGTTCCCGGTGTGAGGGAAAATGGCGGCCAATACACCCACGGAGCTATTTGGTTGATCATGGCTTTTGCTCAAATGGTCGACAAAAGACGGACTTGGGAGCTTTTCAACATGGTCAATCCAATAGCACACAGTTCAAATACTGCCAGCATTGATGTTTATCAAGTCGAACCATACGTCATGGCTGGCGACATCTATACGGAATTGTCCCATGCGGGAAAAGGAGGCTGGACATGGTATACTGGCGCTGCGTCCTGGATGTACAAACTGATATTAGAATTGATTTTGGGATTCACTAAAAAAGGAAAGGCTGTCGAACTGAACCCTTGCATTCCTGAGAAATGGGAAAAATATTCAATATCATTTCGGTTTGGTAAAGCATTATACGAATTCGAAATAGCACAACAAGATGGCCTGCCTGAAGAAATAATCTACATAAACGGGATCAAACAAATCGGACATACAATCGCACTTGATAATGAACCGGGAATTTTTGAAATAAAAGTCATATTGCCCCTGAAATTAAACAAGCCGGCGGTTCGACAGGAGATTGATGCCTCGTAGCAAGACCATCTTTGTCTTTTAGCCAAATCTTCATGCGGACTCCGATGAATCAGGAATCAATCAAGGATACACTTATAAAAAGCCAGGATCGAATAATAGTACACGGGCAACCCGAGAAAGCGTTCAATCACCCTTGGCATCATTCCGCTGGAGCCTCTGTACTGCCCATCGGCTCAACGCCCAGGCCGCAACCCCTGCTATGGCCCTTCCTATCAGGTTACCACCAGCCATTGGTATAACTTTCTTTAAGATCAATGACCCAATACTTCCGGCGACAACAGGCACAATTGAATTATCACTGCCAGCCCCGAAAATGCCCTGCAAAGCACTCTTAAGAAGGTTGACGGGTTTCATGCTTTCGATCGTAGTATGTACTTGGGCGCGAAATGCTTGACCGGCATCCGCTCTTCGCTGCTCAAGCAGGGCGATCGCTACTTTTAATTCTTTTAAAGAAGTGATTGCCGGTTTGTAATCATCGATCATGAGAGTTGCCAAGATTATTGCTGAGCCTCAAATTCATATATAAAAGATTGTGCCATCATTAAAATCAGCTAATATCAAATCATAACAGCTTGCCCTGAGGGGCGAAGGTTTTATGATTTGGTCGGCTGTAGAAATATTTTGACTGAAAGGGAAATATATTCATCAAATGCAACTCTTAAAGATTCCCTGGGCGTGAACTGAAAGTTGCTGTTTTTTGTTTTCACTTATGTTGCAGGCAGCTGCATATCAGCAACCGGGATAGCTCATGCGACCGGGACATGTCCGTATCCATTTGTTTGCAAATCCGCTAAATCATTTTTTGATATGAAAAAATCGCAAAAAAAACACAAGCCCCTGATGACGATGGAAGTGGGAGAAAATGAGCAATTTGGTCTTTCGGATGCCAGCAGAATTTCCGAAGAAAATGACGACGCAGCTTTAAACCAGGGCGGAGATTCAGGTGACGATCCATTCAGCGTTTCAGAAACCGAACGCGATTTGCTTGAAAAGGCCGCCGAGTACTCATCGGAAGAGCAGGAAAGTGAAAATGAATTGAGAAAGGCTATTCCGGATATTACAGATGGGGATGGAGAACCATTAAATGAAACTATTTCTTACAACGATTTGTCCGCCAGAGACCTTGATATACCTGATGAATTTGAGGACGATCCTGATGAAGAGCTTGGAAAATAATTTGAACTTGTTCCTAAGATTTGTCAAAATGGGTAACCAATGCCCAAATTATAAACAAGGTTATTTTGCCGCCAGGTTCCACTGCCGAAATTAATTTGATCAGCCACCCATTGGTGACCATTTGGTAAATATGGAATACGTAGTGGAAATGCGATGTCCAGTCTAATAATAAGGATTGAGATGTTGAAACGCAAACCCACGCCAGCGCCGACGGCCAATTGCCTGAGAAAAGCTGAGTTAAACTTGCCACCGGGATGAAGAGTGTCGGCATTGAACAGCCAAACATTTCCCGCATCAATAAAAAGTGCCCCGTTGACGATGCCGAAAAGTTTTGCGCGCATCTCCGAATTCAACTCCAATTTTATATCGCCAGACTCATCTGGCAGAAAATTTCTTTGCGCAGTGTCCTGGTAAATACCAGGGCCCACAGATCTACTACGGAAAGCTCGAATATCATTTGTTCCTCCGGCGAAAAACTGTTTAATAAAAGGGAGCGCTGTTGAATTACCGTGTGGAATACCTACGCCGATGTCGACTCTATTCACCCAAGTGCTGTTCCCCATATTGTGATAAAATCGAAAATCTGACTCAGTCTTGAAATATTGCGAGAAATCCAATCCGAACAAGTAAACCGTTTTGCCCTTTTGCGCGTTTGCGCCGGTCAATAGACCGGCAATATTCCCGGAAAAGTCGATATTCTCACTAAAGTAGATAGCATTAGTCGGTTGCCGGCCGTTAAGCTGATTAAAAGTAAATGTGTAATTTGAGCCTAGGATAAATTGTTTTTGGATTGCGTAGTCCAAGGCCAGATTATGCAGTGCACTGTCCTTATATTCCTGTGTTACATTTAGTGGTTGAACATAGGTTATCGCAATCGGATTGAGAACATGTTCCTTTCTAATATTTTCTTTCCAGTCATATCCATAGGAGGCCCGAAATGAATTAAGCGAATATAGCCTGATCTTATTCAGAAAATCATAGCCCAGTTCGATATTTGTCTTCGGCATAAAGGCACCGCTTGTATTTATGCTTGCAAAGGGCACGATAAATTTCGGGAATGAGAGTTTGGCATCTGGACCCGCGCGGTAGGTATTATAACCAGTCAGGTCCGAGCTATATTGAACTTCAAATCCGCCGTAAAGGTTCAAACTTAACAATTCCCCCCCGCCGAAAAGATTTCGATTCCTCCAGCCCACACTTAATTGGGATCCGACCAGATTATCTGATTTACTGGTTCCTGTTACCTGAAGCTGAAGTGATTTTTTGGGCATCGGCGTCAGATAATAATACGTATCCAGCATTGGCATATCAGCTGAATTAACAAGCTCAAAGCGATTTCTCACAAACTTGAAAACACCCAGATTGATTAACCTGCTCAGAGTTAGAGCATGGTCACTTCGCGTGTAGGTATCGCCGGGTCTGAACCGCATTGCAACATTAAATAACTGTGGCTTGAACAGCGCGCTCGTATCGAAAAGAAAAAAATTCTTATAATGGGTCGCTTGATGTTTAGCCGTATCAGCAGAATTTAGTTGGAGGCTATAGTTGGCATATATATATACGTTATGGATGTCATAAGTTCTACGCGCCTGTTCCGGAGTTTGCATTTTCAACTTAAGATACAAATCGAGCGTCAGGTTCCCAAGATTGCTATCAACTTGAAAAATTAAATAATCCGGGCTAAAAAAGAAGAAGCCGTTTTCTTTGAGATCAGCATCGATCCGATCTCTCTCCGCCTTAATAACGCCCAGATCGAATGGTCTTCCTTTCACAAGTAATGTTTCGGAAAAATCTGCAATTATTTCCCTGGATAATGCCGAACTATCTAATTGCAAGATGATATTATGTATCGTGTAGCGGGGACCCGGCTGGACGTGAAAGAGGGCTTTTGAGCGATGATGCAAAATCGTCGTATCGCATGAAATTTGAGGTCGAAAATTTCCCTTATTTTCCAAATAGCTAGTCAAGATCCTCGCATTTCGGTCTAAATTGAACTGGCTGGCCAAGACAGGCGCTTCACCTAGATGTTTCTTTACCCATCCCAAAGGGGAGCTTTTCTTTTTCGCATGATATGCCAGATTATAAAAGAATAATTTGAACCGTAAGCCAAGAAACTTGCCGTTTGGCTTCGGTTTGACAAGGGAACTCAAAGTTTTGCCGAGCCTTCTTTTTTGCTTTGCTGAAAGCGCTGAACTATCTATCGTAACTTTTGCCCCCGTGTACAATGCGTCACCGGGTGGAATATGTTTTGTAGGGTTACAAGAAAAATACAAAAATGCTGATGCTATAGAAAGAAATAAGTTTATTGCCCTCTTCGGAGCTACAATATATCTTTCCATGACTTTCACGACGGTCGATTATTGGTTCTTCGTATGTTCTTTCCTCCGGAATACTTGGCTAAACCTATCATAGTCCACTGTAATTATGAATCCCAATCCGGTTTCGATAACATAACCTTCCACAATATCATCGTAGTCATTTTTGCGGTAAGCTCGGAGAATGTATCGACCGTCTTTGCTTAGCTTGTAAGCAACACCCAGGTTGCCAACAAGCTCAGATCCCTGATTTGAACCAACATTTTGGGGGCCCTCCAATTCAAAATCAGACCCGACAGTTAAGGTCAGGCGATCATTTAGAAGTCTTTTGCTTAGGTTTACATTTAAGTCCGTGCGATTTTGCAACTGGCCGGTCGTATAGTCATCTGTTGATTGCAAGTCAAAGTTGACGTCGACACCTTTTACAAGACTTGAGGCGAGATGGTTCAGTTGTTGGGTAAGTATTTTGCTAACGCTGCTTCTTGCAAGGCTTTCAGCGTTTAATCCCGCCTGTTCAGACGCAAAAGGATCTTCGCCAACAAATCGGTTTAGAAGCAAAAGGGCAAATACCTGTTTATTCAACTCTCCCGAATCTAGTCTCAACATGCTTAGCTTCCCCTGGACAAGAGTCACAACATCCTTGGAGACTGAAAAACTTTTATCTTCTGGCAAAACAATATCAAACCCGATTTTAGGCTTCATCAATTCCCCACCAACATGCAAATGGATTTCAAAAGGGAGTTTCTGGAGATAGGTATTTCGGATTGTGGCTGCTGACTGAGAGAGTTGGTCGTCTACAAGGTCTATAGGTGCGGTATTGACTATTAAAATCGCATTGATATCGAGATCCGCTTTCGTCGCCTCCCCGGTCCAGGTGATCGTACTTCCATTTTGAATATCAAATCGCTTTTTCAGAATACTGAACGACAGATTATAAAAACCGTTCGATAACTGATATGTGCCGGAAAAGCTAGTCCTCCCGCTTTGATCGATACCGCCGGTTAAAGTGCCCCGTCCCTTTACTGTCAGCTGGTCTCCATTGTCCGGATCGATGATAAGATTCAGGGTTGCATTGCTGTCTATAATTATACTTGTTGAAACATCGATTCCGTGGACAAATACCTGGGAAGTATCCCGAGATTGGCTTCTTAGCGAAGAATCCGACTCAGGTTCTTTCTTGTTTACAAATTCAACTACGCCCTGCCGTTCTTGTACTTCCGGTTCATCCTCGGGAAGCGTGATTGTCAGATTAGTCTTCTCATCTATGCGCAAACTTCCGTCAATTACCGGCTTTGTTTCCGTTCCCCTTAGATTCAAGTTGCAGTCAAAGTATAATTTGCCATAATAAAGCTGGTTGTCAACTCTGCTTGTGTTAATTGCCCTATAATTCCGCGCAGATACAGAAACCCCGAGAGAAAAATGCTTGTAGTCACTTGTCGATACAGAGCCATTCAGAACTAGTTTATTCTTTTCGGAGTCGAGGATAGTAAATTGGTTGAAATATACACCATGGTCTATCGTAATGGTTTGTTTATCCACTGAGAATCCTGCTCCAAGAGCCGTCGGTGTTACCTCTGCAGAATCAAATGAAATTTTCCCGACAATGTTCGGACTTTTCAACGAGCCGGAAATATGAAGATTGCCAACTGCAGATCCAGACGCTCGCTGCACTGCGCCCATAAATGCCCCTTTAATGGACGCAAGATGAATTCTGGACATCTTTAGGTCAAGGTCAGCCTGGCTGGTCTGATTTGAATAACTGCCGTGAAGGAGGATATCGTTGCCCCTCCCTGTTAAATGAACGGTCGTCGTGAACGCTGACTTCTCGACTCCTTCAATTTTAATTGACAGATCGCCCAAAGTATCGTTGTTTATACTCATATTGCTGATGTTCAAATTAGAGGCCAATTGAGCATTTTCGAATCCACCTGAGAGGCTCATTTCGCCATTCACAACTCCATTTACCTTAACGGAATCAGAACCAGCAGCAGCAGTGAAGGTTGAAAGCAGGAAATTGCTAAAATCCATATGTAACTGGGAATTCTCCTTGGAAGATTCTCCTTCGACGCTCAGTTTTTCACCGTTCCGTCTGAGATTGAAATCGGAAACTTTGATATCACCCCCGGAAAAACTGACAAGGTTGGCCTTATCAATATTCCAGTCGTCATAATTCAAAATGATTTTTTTTGGATCAATTGACAAAGAATATGACAGGTTCTTTTCTTTCACCAGCAAGCCTGCGACGCTATATCTGACTCTCGCTGCCTTGTCTTGGATACCCACCTTAAAGTTAATGGAGCTATTCGCAATAGCAGTCTCTATGGAAGTATTATATAAAGCAACAGTCTTCCCGCTTTTCACCAGACCGACATGCAGGTTAATATTCATATTCCTTCCAGATGGTTCGGCATCAATGCCGAGGTTCGTCAGCTGGTTATCTCCATATCTTATTCCGGGGACAAGCAGGTTTGCAGACCAGAATTTTGGGGATGTATAGCGCGCGTCGAAGTGCACTGTCTTTAACTCCTTCAAGTCGGGTATTATCTTTTGAAGAAAGGGTCGGTCTTGTATAGTGCCGCTTAAAGAAAAATTAAAATTTTTCGGTGTACCCGAAGGCTCGACCACTTTATTCGAATAATATGTATCAAAGATTTCTCCGGCGATGGTATTGAGGGCGGTCAACTTATATTTTCCCTGCAGCCGGGCATTCAGGATCTCGGACGTCAGTTGCAAATACCTACCACTGTCAGTTCGGCCAGCATCCAGTCGGACAGTATCCATTGAAATCTTCTGCGAATCAGCATAAATTACTGAGTTACTAACAATGAGGCTTCCCGCAACGCTGTCAGGGTTCGCGTCAGAAAAATCAAGGTCAACTTTGCCAGCATACACAAGACTTGACTTAGAAAGGCCCAATTCACGAGCGTCAAGTCCTTTAATTAGAAAATAACCCCGGACACTGGGCGCTCGCGAATTCAAATTAGCAGATCCACGAAGGCTAAGAGAAATTTTGGGATCGTTTATTTCGCCTTTCCATGTCGCGGTCTGATGGTTCAATTCAGCATGCATTTGCAGACCGGTAAATATCTTTTGTCGAAACCCGACGGATTCTACACTTACGTCTGCATTACCGACGGCCGAGAGCATTTCCAATCCCATTCCTTTCGCACTTGCAGTCAATGTGACTTGATCGATCGGCGTGACATTGCCTAATATACGCCTGAGATTCAGTTTTTCAGCGTGGAAATTAAAATCATATACAAATGTCCGGAGACTATTGATATTCTTAAATTGACCATTGACCGAGATGGCTCCGGATGATGTTTGTAACTTTAAATCAGTAAAAATATTGTGAACGCTCCCTTTGAGTTTTCCTGTCATAAAGATTGTGTCAGGAATACCAATGTTAGATGGAATTGAAGTGTGAGGCAATACCGCGATCAAATCATTTTTGGTAGTCCTTAGTTCGTGAATATTCAGGTTTAGGTTCATTTTCCCAGGTACAATGATTGAGCTGACGTTACCGTCAACTTCCAATCTGGTATCAGATAATCCTTTGACTCGCAGGTAGCCGACATGCAAATTGACTAAATTTCCAGAAGCCATCATGCCGAATTGAACCACCGTCTTAGGATCCTTGAAAAATGGAACTTTACTGAGATTTGCATCAAATTTTATCAGATCCGAAAAAGCTATTGTGCCGGCACTTACGTTTATTTCTGAATTTACACTAGCTGGCTCCGCCAAGATTGAATCTTCAGCAGCATAATTCATTTTTATATTACCACTTAAGAAGCTCAATGGCGTTCGAAGCACCAGATCACTTGCCGTGCTTTGTTTATTCGAATATGAAAACGCCCCTGACAGTTCTTGTAAAGCCAAAATTGCACTGTCTTCCAAAGAGGCATCATTTAGCTTCAGCGAAATGGCGTTATTCGTATAATCTAGATCATCCGCTTTGATCCGTATATTTTGAAGATTCAAGTGAGCATAATCGATGCTATTTTTTAAATATGGTCGATTTTCATCGTCAAATGCAATTGCAAACTTATCAAGTTGCAGCCGTTGAAGACTGCAATTCCAAGATTGAGAGCTAACGGCCTTCATTTGCTGTGTCTGGCTTACCCAATTTTTTGCCACCGAAGCTGACAAGTGTCCCTTTTTAACGCGGATTTTCCCCCCGGAAGCCTTTACTATACCAACCACAGCTGAATTTTTCTCAAAATCCAAGGAATTCGCTCGTACAAGAAAATCATCTAGTGTCATGTTGTAACTTGATCGCATAGGCAAATCAAGATAGTCTAAGCGAATGTCCGACAACCTGAGTGCCACTGTTTGAAGAATCGGACGAACTGAAGATCCAGTATCAATCGTCTTCGAAATCGCGGCTTGAGCCCGGTGCCGAACAATTTTTGCGTACAATGAAGAAACAATAAGAGCCCCATCAGCGATTTGAAGTTTTGCCAAATCCACAGTTTTTGCATCGAAAGACAAATGTTTGATTTCGACGGAATCGTCATCGCCGGAAATATTGTCCTTGAAGACCGCATTAAACCGATCAATTGAAATATGGTGAATGGCGATTGGGTCGTTCGAGTGCGGCTGTTTATTTGCATTCTTGCCGGTCGATCCAAATGCGTCCACAATAAATTGAAAATTGAAGCTCGTATCAGGCGCTGCTCTCTTGATCTTGACCGTGCTGACAGACAGCGCAAAACTTTTTACCTCGACTTTCCCTCGTAAGAGTTTGAATAACTCAAGATTTGCTGACAGGCGTTCTGCATAAAACAAGGTATCATTACTATGATCCGCAAGAAAAATATTGTCAATTATGATATCCTTGGGGAAAATTACGGATATCCTTCCTATGGATATATTTGAATGAAGCTTCGAACGAAGGTATCCAACAACTTTATTCTTGACAAGTTGCTGCACCGGGGCGGTTTGAATTGCAATTGAAGCCAAAATAATTAACCCCAAGCAACAGCCAAAAAAAATTAAAATGATCCTAACAATTCTCGCCGCCAATGACCTTTTATTCAGAGTTCTTTCTGCATTCATCAGTTTCACTGTTTCTTGCCTTGCGCCGAATTCAATTGAATCGAATCCTGAATTCGTTTTGCTCTCTCAATGGAATCTTTCACTCGCTTCTTTTCTTTTCGTCTGAAGAATCCCCGTAACAGGAAGTTATCTTTGGCAGCGTCCATATTCTCATTGAATTTGTTGGCGCTAACCTTGATAGCCTTGACCGTTTCATCCGCGGATTTGACTGTAGTCCGTAATCTTTTGGCTAGTGTATCGTTTTTCAACAGCAACCCCAGAGATCCATGACCGTTATTTATTCTTTCCATAATGTCTGCGAGGCTGCTTGTAACGGATTCGGCATTGTCGGCAATATGCGCAAATTTTGAAACAATTTTATCCATGTCGACAGGTTCTATCGATTTTATTCGTTCGCCATCGGAAAGTAGTGAGCTACTGTCGCTTCCCGCCGATATTTGAATTAATTTGTCGCCCATCAGACCGTCAGTACTTATGCTTGCAATGGCATCTTTTTTCAAAAAGCGTATTACTTTAGATTGCAACCTTAAATCTACTTCTACAGCCGTATCATTACGTATTACAATAGCGTCCACGATACCTACATTAATTCCGCCAAACCTGACATAATTACCCACAATCAGACCGTTGACATTCTTAAAGTCAGTTCGAATGATAAAGCTTCTGCTGAATAAATCCTGTTGCTTACCGATCAGGACAATAATAACAATAAGAATCAGCGCCGAAACGGTCACAAAGATTCCAGTTTTTATTTTTTCTGAAGCTGTGGTTTTCATTTTGCCGTATTTGTTTAATGGTTAAAAGGCTCCAGGTTTTCTTTCTAAGACGATTCAACAAAGTGGCTTAGGGATCGCCCATCCAATTAAAAAAAGGATGAATTTGGGGATCCGTTGATTTCTCGAGTTCCTCGAAAGTGCCTTCGGCGATGCATTCCCCCTCATGGATGACAATAATTCTGTCCGCTGTAATTCGTGCGCACTCCATATCGTGAGTAATGATTATGGAAGAGGTTCGATATTTTCTCTTAATTTCCATAATCAGGTCGCATATTTCCCGTGAGGAAATTGGATCTAATCCGGTAGTCGGTTCGTCAAAAAGAATTATTTTCGGTTTTACAATAATAGTACGGGCGAGGCCGATTCGCTTACGCATACCACCAGAAAGGTCCGATGGCATTTTGTTGATGGCATCTGACAGGCCGACTGCATCGAGGGCCTCAATAATTCGCTTTTCCACATCTTGTCTATTTCTTATTTTTAGAACCCTGGTCAGTGGAAATGCAAGATTCTCCCTTACTGTCATGGAGTCATAAAGTGCTGCACCTTGAAAAAGAAATCCCGTCTTTGTCCTCATTTCCTTCAGCCTGGATTGATTCATATCCAGAACCTCCTCTCCGTATATCTTAACCGATCCTTCATCTTGCTCTAACAGACCAATTATACATTTTATGGTGACCGATTTACCCTCCCCCGATCTGCCTAATAAAACCAAATTTTCATTCTCAAATACTGAAAAATTTATATTTTTCAGTATTTGCTTCCCATCGAAGGTCTTTTTTAGTCCAGCAATTTCTATCACCTTATGATTCATAGTTCAATTATAATAAAGAGCATTCGTAATTTGCACGGCAATAGCATCAATGACAATAATCCAAACTGAAGCAGTGACAACAGCAGAGTTTGCAGCCCGACCAACACTTTCTGTTCCGCGATTTGAATGGTATCCCTTAAAACAGCCGACGTAACCAATTACAAATCCAAAAAAAATCGTCTTGATAACAGCTGGTACCAAATCAGAAAAAGCGAGCGAAGACATTGCCTTTCTGAAATAAAGTGGAAAACTCATCCCGCCTGCGATTGTCGTGCCCATATAACCACCGAGAAGAGCCACTGCATCAGCCAAGGATGTCAGCAATGGCACCATCAGTATACAGGCACTAATACGTGTAACCACCAGGTATTGCACCGGGCTTGCTCCTGAAACTTCCATTGCGTCGATTTGTTCCGTCACGCTCATACTGCCGAGTTCCGCGCCAATTCCAGAAGAAATTTTTCCCGCGCAGATTAGCGCCACAATTACTGGACAGATCTCACGAATTGCTGAAATTGCCACCATGCCTGGCACCAGGCTTTCTGCGCCGAATGCTTTCATTGATGGCTCCGATTGAAGTGTAAGAACAAATCCCAATACGAATCCTGTTAACGTAACTATTGGAAATGACTTATAACCGATCAGATAGCATTGATGCGCAAGTTCGTTCCATTCGAAGCCTTTCTTAACTGAATTCTTAAA
Organism: Chitinophagia bacterium; assembly: GCA_021324175.1. Classification (GTDB taxonomy): domain Bacteria; phylum Bacteroidota; class Bacteroidia; order Chitinophagales; family Chitinophagaceae; genus Puia. The sequence continues at coordinate 8,764 of JAJPJP010000274.1, read as the reverse complement.
GACCAAGCCAAGAAAGCCAGCCTGTTCACCAACTTGATATAAAACACTTTTCAGTGTTCGAAAAGCCTTTGTCTTCATATAGATCAGTCTATCTGAAAACTGATAAAAATTATTCCAAAAACTGATCTTGGTTAAAATGGCAAAAACAATCACAAACACCCCACTAATGTGTGAATTTGGAATCGGGCCGGGCAACCATCCGCCATAGTGGGAATTACAAAGTGGGGATTTTTTTTCACAACATTCAATCGCTTAAGTCGAAAAACTGTTTTTTCTTTCGATCAAGTGCTGGTTTGAGGGTGGCATATTTTTGGAAGACTTCAATTTATAAAACTTTACCTAAAAACGATTTAACCATGATTTCCGGCAAAAGAATTAAAAAAACTCGGGTGAACATAAACAGACCCGATGATATCACATATTGGACTAAACGCTGGGAAATTTCGGCCCACCAGTTATTGGCGGCAATGATTGGTACAAAAAGCACCAGCGTAAGCATGATTGCTGATTATCTCGAAAAATACGGATTTCACGGTTTACCAACGGTAAGATCCTAAGGCATACCTGCACCAGATTTCGACTTGACACTTTGTTTATATTTTGCCTTTTTATGAAGAATGATTCCATCTGAATCAATCAAGACCTTTGTAAACGATGCACCGAAATAAAGGATAATTGAAGAATAGTATACCCACAACATAAATATCAGTATAGCGGCGGTTGTACCGTAAGTTTCCCCGACGCTTGAGTTCCCCAGGTAAAACCCAATCAGCAATTTTCCAACGAGAAACAGAACGGACGTGAAAGAGGCACCAGCGATGGCGATCCTCCAGCTGATTGCCGCGGATGGGAGAATTTTAAATATAATCGCAAACAATAAAGTGATAGTAATAAAAATGAACGTGACGTTAATGAAATAAAAGGTTTTGATAATGTACGGCGGGAAATGCTGTTTCAATCTCTCACTAAGTACATCTACAAGCGCATTTACCAAAAGCGAAACGAGCAAGATAAAAGCGACTCCGGCGATAAGTGAGAATGACAGGAGTTTGTTACGAAAAAAAATAATCAACCCTTTCCCCCGTGATCCGATATTGACTTTCCAAATAAAGTTAATCGAACTTTGAATTTCTGAAAAGACGCTTGATGCACCAACAATTAATAGCAGAAATCCGAGGATCGCTCCCAGCAGGCTGTGGTGGGTGTTTTGAATATTCTGTATAATTTCTTGAATTTGAAGAGCAGCATTTTTACCAACCAATCCGCTAATTTGAGTATATACTTTGCCTTCCACTGCCTGGTCGCCGTAAAAAAAACCCGCAAATGAGATAATAACAATCAAAAAAGGCGCGATCGAAAATACGGTATAGTAAGAAAGTGACGCGCTTAGGGTCAGTCCATTATCATTATTAAATAACCGGAAAGCCCTCTTAATGTGATTCCAAAACAATTTTATCCTTTTCCTGATCATTTGTCTCTATTGGTGACTCCTGTTCTGACATTTCAAAATCCCTTTTCGGCCGCGGAATTGCGTCGATCTGCGATGACTTTGAAGTTATGGGCGGAATGCTCTTTTTAGAAGCCATGGACAGCCCGCCCAGACAAATCCATCGTTTCTCAAACATCGGTGCTTTTTTTGCCAAATATGAGCGACAGTACAAATAGCGTCACAAAAATGAAAAAAAGAATTTTAGCAATGTGAGCAACACTTTCTGCAATGCTTAAAAACCCAAATATGCCGGCTATAATCGCAAAAACAAGAAATATAACAGACCATACAAACATCGTAAACCTTCCAATTTAGCCTCCTATGAAGGAGATACACATGACGTTATTATCAAATCAACCCGAGGCTTCCGGTTCGGCCTGATGCAGGACAGTCTCGGTTATATAATTTGTTTTTCATGCTGGCTGAGCCTTTGCAACCCGATTCAGTGATCATATCCCAAAAAACCTGCCTAAACCTGGCGGCGACCTCTTATCAGGCTTCGTGGAAAAACTTAATTGAAATGAGGAATTTGGGAAGCGACAAAAACGTTTTCAGGTTTTGGGAAGGTTGGTTCTTTTGATAGGCAGGCTTTTTGATTTGCACATTATATTACATCATAGAACTTAATTTATTGGACATGATCAGCCAAGCAAATAATGTAAAAATGCTAGTGAAAGACGCGGAAGACTGTCTAAAGACCGAAATTGAAGCGATAAAGCTCAAATCCGTCGATAAGTCATCCGATATCATTTCTTCGCTTTTTGCATCAACTGTGATTATTGTAGCGGGACTGATTTTTATTATTTTTCTGAGTGCAGCATGCTGCCTGCTTTTGCGCCGGCTAACCGGCAGCTTAGAGCTTGGCTGCTTTATCATTGCAGCGCTCTGGGGTTTAATCTGTCTCCTGTTGTACCTAACTCGAAAACAGCTATTAAAAGGGCCCGCTCAAAATGCAGTTATAAAGAAAATATTGGAATAAAATCCGTCATTCTGTTTGGCCAAGGCAGCATGGCTGGCATAAGGTTTGGAATTGTATAAAGAGGGGTAAAATAGTTTGTCGATATGAGAATACGAGAATTTAGAGTTCTAGACGAGTTCGATCAAATGCAAATGATAGAATCAAAGGGGGTTCTAATTGGACAACTTAGTTCTGGGATCTATGCTATGGCATTATTCCAGATAGAAGGCTTTTACGTGGAGTTGACATTTGACACGATGAAACTCACCTACAAAAGAATGAGAATTTTTGAAGATCCGCGGTTCCTGGATCCTTATCTTGAACGAATTGACATAACGGAATTATGCGATTGTCGACACTAACAGGTTTAGATAACGAAATTAAATTATTAAGCCTGAAACCCTTTTTCTTTATCGCGCACGCATCAGAGTTACTTAAATTTGTTTTCAAGGCTATGCATGACTGAACTGATAGGACCTTCCATCTTCGTTGTATTGTCATCAATGTGATTATCGCCAAGAAGCGTGCCCAGATGGAGCGAAGCCGGCAAATATAATACTGAAGCAGCACGGCTAGCAACCACGAACTCATGAGCTGACAGCGAAGTCGTTTTCTTAATTTCGAGGATGACTCGCATTGCTTCTTTGAGGATAAAATTCATTTCCTGAGTGACCTGAAATTCGGTTGTTCCTGAATACCTTGCAACGTGTGCAATAATTTCATCGTAATTTTTTTCAAATAAAGTCTGTACCTGAGCCGGATGCCGATCTGAGAGCTCATTTACCGTCTTCAATTTGAGCTCCATATAATTTAAGATACCGATTAGGGTTACGGGTATGGCAGCCTGCGCTAACGATCCTGCTTCATACTTTTCCTCTTTGTCCACGGGCTCAGATGTATTTGGATCGATTTTTTTGACCGGAGGATAACCGAGATTTTTTTGAACTATTTCAACTATATCCATAAAAGTCATTTTTTATCTATGTCTCAACATTGCCCATTCAAAAAACCTGCCTGACTCATGCTTGGCCTTTCCTTTCGCTATTAAAATGTCAAAAAGATCAGAAATGTGAAAATAACCTGCATTCCAGGTTTAAGAAGCTCTCTTGGCTTTTCCCTTTAAACTCGCTTTTAATTGTGACATCAAGTCAGTTGAGCGACTGTGAACTATACGCAAATGGGGTATTGCGGGTCTTACTCCCTTAGATTTTGCCTTAATTATTTTGAGCAGTTGGTCGGCGTACGTGTCTTTATAACTGCTTATATCAAATTTTCCGGAAAGTTGATCAATCAACGTAATTGCCATTTTGAGCTCTCCGGATTTGATTTCGGACTTCTTTGGAAGATCCAATTCATTCGTCGATCGAATTTCCTGGGCAAATCGAATCCTATTCAATATAATAACGTCTTCATTCGCCCAAAGGATCGCCAGCGTTTCCTTGTTCCTCATCACAAATGTCGCAACGGCAGCCTTGCCTGTTTTGACTAAAGCTTCTCGCAAAAGCGCGTAAGCGCGGACTCCGGATTTTTCGGGTTCGAGATAGTAAGGTGTCTCGTAGAACATACTATCAATTTCCTCCTTTTGAACGAATTCTGATATTTCAATCAATTTGGTTTTTTTCGCCCCCGCAGCTTCGAAATCTTTGTCGGTCAATATCACATATTCATCATCAATCTTATAACCTTTTACGATATTTTCCCACTTTACCTCCTTCCCAGTTTTTGCGTTGACACGCATAAAATGAATGTTAGCATGGTCCTTTTTGTCAAGCATTTCCAAATCGAGGTTACTTTCACTAGTGGCGCTGAATATTTTGATTGGAATATTCACGAGGCCAAATCCAATAGCACCTGTCCATATAGAACGCATAAAAGAATTTTAGAAGGATTTAAAACTTATTAAAATGGCGGTCTGCCAATTGCACAGCAACAATTATCTGCCAGTCCTAAATCACCGCGGCTTAGCTTATTTATGAACATGAACCATGCCTGAATGCGTGGACGGACTCATGATAACTTAACCACAGGCAGGTCAGGCTTTAATCGAAGGCCTTTCGTTCGGAATCGCTCCACAGGTCCAGGACTTCCTTTTCGGTTCCAGAGAATGGACCATAAGCCTCTATTTTCAGTGTAGCCATCGCCGCGGCAAATTCTCCAGAAAATTGAATCTCAGTATTTCTTGTTCTTTGAAACAGATACCCTGCCATATAAGTATCCCCGCAACCAGTTGCGTCAACTACCGCATTGGAAGGTGTAAAGGCCGGAATATTATAGAATTCCAAGCCATTATAAATCAAAGAGCCCTTTTTTCCCAAAGTAATAACAACTTCTCTAACTCCCCACTCAAACAGTTTGATCGCAGCCTCCTTCGGATCCTGGCAACCGGTAAGTACATGCATCTCTGATTCGTTGGCCTTAAGTATATGGACATGCCGCAGGGCTTCCTTTTTATCCAACCAATCGGCCGAGAGTACTTTCTTGTCTTTAACTTTGCGCAAGTAGCCTTGGGCATCCAGAGAAATCTTTCCTCTTTTGGCGAGAACTTCAATTATTTCTAAGGAAATATCGTCGGCCAAAAGTGGTCCAAGGTGAAAAAGGCGAGCATCAACGCCGTTCAACTGATCAACATGGAAAGGATCAGAAAGTTGTAAAACCTGCTGTTTTCGATGATCCCACCCCAGTGTGTAATCATTTTCGAAGTATACCGAATACGGAGACATTGCAGCTACCACAACTTCGACTCCCTGCTCCCGTAAGTCCGATATAAAATGCAATTCGTCTTTGGCCAGGACCGTAACCAGCAAATAGCGCAGGTTCATTTTCGAGATTGCATTCGAGAAGTAAAATGACGTCCCGCCTGCCATGTGCGTGACCTGGTGTTCAGTAACAACACGATCCAATGTAATGTGTCCGACACAGCAGATATCGTACATTCCGTTCCCTTTGATCCTTTGATGTATTACCTCAAATAAACTTAAAAAACCGGGTTTCGTCAAAAAAACGTTCTTTTTAAATGATGGTAATTCGGTGAAAGATTCCCTTAAGCTATGATCGTCCCAACCACCGCAATGATCAAATTCGAAAATTAGGAACCCAATGCTGAATTTTTGACAGCCACTTCAATTATTCCAACTATGCTTTGGAGGGTTATCCGTATTTTTAGACGATTGGGGTTCAAACTCTCATATTCTACCCCAATTTATCTATATGGCGAGCTAACCCATCTGTGATCGGTATCTGATGCCCATCAAAACGACGAAAACGAAACTATTCAGCAACTCAAATTAACCAAGTGACACTAAGATTTTCAGAAAAACATGCAGTCGTGACCGGAGCCGCAATGGGAATTGGAGAGGCAGTCGCACTTCGCCTTGGCCAGGAAGGCGCCAAACTTTCGCTATTGGACGTCAACGAAACCGTACTTAAAGGGACAGTCGTTAAGCTTGCAGCCATGGGCCTTGATGTCGACGGTTATTCTGTTGACGTTAGCGACGAAGGTCAAATGGCATCTGTTTTCCAGAGAATAGAGGTTCAAAAAGGTCCTATTGGCATCCTGGTTCATGCTGCAGGGATTGTTGGTCCGACAAGTACCAAAATCACTAATTATTCCACTGCTGATTTTGATCATGTTTACCACGTTAATCTGAAAGGAACTTTCCTTGCCGCCAAATATGCTTTGCTCTCCATGGAGAAGACTGGAAAGGGTCGCGTCCTGCTTATCGCTTCCATAGCCGGGAAAGAAGGAAATCCGGGCATGGTCGGCTATTCATCTACCAAAGCCGGTGTGATTGGTCTCGTCAAAGGCATTGCAAAGGAATATGCGACAACAGGAATTACCATAAATGGACTTGCGCCTGCAGTAATACAAACGCCGATGAACCGGGAGACATCGGCCGAACAACTTCAATATATGTTATCAAAAATTCCCATGCAGCGCATTGGCAATGTGCAAGAAGTCGCAGCGATGACTTGCTTTATTGTGTCTGATGAAAATAGCTTCTCGACGGGTTTCGTTTTCGACATTTCAGGTGGCAGGGCGACTTATTGAACGGACACCGACAGTTGGTTGGGCCAGACTATTTTACTCAACGCTGGCGGGAGGTATCCAAATAATGACCGACCCATCATGCTGTAATTCGTAATGTATGTCCTTTGGAACATGCATCGGATGCAACGTCAGCGACTGATCAGCAATATTCGAATATCCGGATTTCTTCAGCACTTTTGCAATTTGCGATTTCACATTTTGCATGTCAGCATCAGGGTCAGCATTAAAGTATATTTTAATTGGGATAGTCTTATCCTGAAAAGCAATCAAAAATTCGCTTATATTGTCAGTTGTGATATTTCTAGGTAAGGTTCCGTATTTTGAAACAAAAGGTTTGGCCGCAAGGGTGCCGGTATTCGATTCCACACGCGTATTATCGGCCGAAGAAATTTTTGCTTTCTTTGCTGCAAGCGCATTGTCATCCTCAGATAAAAGGCTACTGTCCTTTACAATTGACTTTTTTTTCACTGACCTTGCCGCAATTCTTGTTTTGATGCTGTCTGCGGTGTGTTTCCCCTTTGTTGCGACAGAGTCTATTGCAGTGGTCGGATTTTTTATTTGATGTTCGGAGGAAGACCCGGATGAATCGGTTCCCGATTTACCGCTGCCGGAACCGGAGCCGGCTCCAGTTGTACTATCTTGAATTAACGGAACTGCCTTGGTATCTGTATCCTTGCATGCGGAAAATATTCCAATGCCAGCGAGTATTGCAGGCAGGACAAATTTAAAATTGATCATAACGCATATATGATAGTAAATATCGGAATTTAAAGAATACCTGATAAACGTGTCATCGAGCAACTTATTTTGGACATTCGGTTATTAAAATCTTGCCAATATAATGTTCGTTGAGCAATAAGATTTTCCGTTTAATTCGATTGGCTGAGGCTTTTTCTTTAAGCCTGACGCTTAAATCATCGGTTACTTAACGACTGAAATTGCCATACCGTCAAATTCCTTTACTCCCACGGTCGCCAAGATTACTGAACTTACCTTGTCGTTCAACGATAACATCCTGTTAAACCGGCGGGCGCCCTGCACATTCTGATCATTATTTTCTTCATCGAGAACTTTTCCATCTCGAATTACATTATCACAAATAATAAGTGTCCCTGGATGAGTGAGCGCTAATGCTTTTTCGAAATACTCTGTATATGGAGGTTTGTCGGCATCGATAAATATCAAATCAAATGGCTGTTCATTCCCGGCGATCATTGAGTCGAGTTCATCCATCGCTTTTCCGACATGAATTTCTATTTTATCCTTTAATCCCGCCTGTTCAAAATTATTCATTGCCACATCAGCATGATGCTTGTCAATCTCAACCGTAACCAACTTTCCTGACGCAGGCAAGGCGCGCGCCATCCAAATGGTGCTATATCCCCCTAATGTCCCAAGTTCCAAAATCCGAGAAGCCCTGGTCAGCAAAACCAATAACTGCAAGAACTTTCCTTGCGTAGCGGAAACGCTAATCTGCGGCATTCCTGAATCGACTGTTCGCTGAATGGCATCTTTAAGCTGGCGGTCTTCCGAAGCAAAGAGATTGCCAATATATTTATCAACGAGCTCAAATAGTGTCTTATCCATTGACATAGATTAAAACCAAACAAGTAAAGATAATGGATTCAATTGTGCATCAAGATTGCGTCTGTCCCTGTGGAATAATTTACACAACTGATTGCGATTCAAAAATTTGTGGCACAGTAGTTGTTTTTGATGAATGCTCCTCCCTTTAAAGCGTGGATTATCATACATAACATTTTTGTCAGTTCGCTTGAAATTTAATTTATCACCTATTCAAACTTTTTTTATGAAGGTTTCAGGAAAAGTCTTTGCGGCATTAGTAGTTGGATTATTATTGAGCGCCTTTGTCAGGTTACAAACGGGCTCGATAAAGGGAATGGTATCACCGGCGGATGGCGCAGTTCGCGCATGGGCAGAATCGTCGACTGATACGTTAAAGGCAGATATTGTGAGCGGGTCGTTTGAAATAACCAATGTCAAACCGGGCACTTACAAGGTAATTATTGAGGCTAAGCCACCATATCGTAATGCTTCGAAAGATAATATCGAAGTTTCCGATGGCAAAGCGACCGATGCTGGCGAAATCAAATTGGAAAAATGAGCTATGGTTCAGTTGGGAAATGAAAATTCCAACGTACAAAGAGGCTGTCTCAAAAGAGGCAGCCTCTTTCACATATGTAGATAAAAAGAGCAGGTGGGAATTAAAAGTAGAATAGAATTTGTGGTTAATGGGCATGTCAAAACC
>JAJPJP010000081.1 GCA_021324175.1 Chitinophagia bacterium | reverse complement strand
AAGGCCGATCTCGCCTTTTCTTTTGTTTATATTATACCAGAGGACGCCGAACAACCCAAGGGCCACATTGATGATGAGGAAACCCGCGACAATCAGCGAAATGATCATCGGTACAAGAGAGAAGTAGTTTGAGCTGGTCCGCTTATTTGCAAGATGTTCGATCTCGATATTAGCGTTTGCAAGTGCGTTGGCCACGGTTTTATAAAGCCGACCTTCAAAAGCTGCGTCGGCTCCGGGGGTGACTTTCAGGAGTATCCTGTTCAGAAAATTGCGGTAGGAACCCGTGTCTGCCAAAATATAATACGCCGGGTCGGCAATAGTATAATCTCCTTTGGCCTTTACGCTGTTCACAACACCCACCACCTTGTATTTTGTTTTTTCGTCATAGCTAAATCCAATTTGTTTGCCAACAGGTTCAATGTCATGAAAAAGATTCTCTTTCAAAGCCTCATTAATTACGATAGGCCGGTAGGCGAAGGTCTGATCGGCAGGTCCAAACCAACGACCTTCCATTAGGGGAATGTTGAACAAATCCTTATACGACTCTTCCACCGTATAAATATCGGACTGACATTCAGAACCTGAATATTTGACGCCAGTGCTATTTGTACTCTGGGAATATGGAAAGTTGTCGGCCGTATAAGAAACATACCTGATTTCGGGCATCGACAATAGCGTCTTCTTAAGCGAGCCGTAGAAATTTGCAAGCGAGTCTCCATTGTTCGTGGCAAGGGTATTATCATAGTTTATCACCCAGACATCGCTGTAATCGAAGCCAAGCGGTTTTAAATAATTCCGAACGTCATAAACGATGAGCGTGAACACGGCAAAGATCACGAGAAAGGAAATAAATATCTCGGTGATGAGGAGCGCGTTTTGTTTCTTCTTATTCCAGATTAGAGTGAATAGGTGCCTGAACATGACCAAATATTTTATGATGTTATTATTTTATTGTTCTCTCAAGGCTGTGACTACATGAAGCTTTGACATCCTCCATGCTGGGTAGACACCCGACAGCAGTCCAAAAACAAGGGCAATGCCCAACCCTATCAGTAAAACAAACCAGTTAAGTGAAAGGTCCAGGTGGTGAATTAATCCTGAGCTGTTAAGTAATTTCATGATGATAAAAGAAAATACGCATGCGATAAGGCCACCAAGAAGCGTCAGAATAATATTCTCCACAATAAACTGGTACGCTAAGGTTGAAGATGATGCCCCGAATGCTTTACGGACTCCGATTTCACTGCTCCTCTCCATAATGCGCGTAATATTAATGTTGATTAAATTTAATGTTGGAAGGAGCATGACGATTAGGGTGAAAATCGAGACGACGATAATCGCGAAGTTGACTCCCGATTTGCCTTCGTTACCCATATCGGCATAGGCTTCCAGGTAGGTCTTCGCGTGACAGTAAAGGTTTTGGTACACTTTGTCCGAAGTTGGCAGTTTTTTCACGACGGATTCAAATTCGTCATGCATTCGCTCTAAGTCGCCCGATGATCTGCCTAGTAAGATCGCGTTATAATTACCCCTGTATGACCGGTCATTGTAACTCGTCTTGGACACTGTAAACGGCAAGTAGATATCGCTATAGAGCATATAGGAAATAATTGGAAAGCTCTTCACGACGCCGCATACACGGTATCTCACATTATCAGCCTCAATATATTTACCAACCACGCTTCCCTCGCTGCCAAAATATTCTTTCCGTATATCATCAGAAATCACCGTTACCGGTTCGCCATTCAAGACCTGTTGGGCTGTAAAGGGTTTGCCTTCTAAAAATTCATAATCAAGAACATCCCAATAGGTGGCATCAGTGTACTTATAATACAGCGCGATCTTTTTGTTATTTACATAAGTATTGGTCCCGCGGGAGCTCGAAAAAAGAGTGACCTTCTCTGGTGATTTTAGTGTAGCGGCATATTTATTCAGGAACCAGTACGATGGGGCACCCGAAGCGGAAGACATTCCACCTTGGGACATTCCCGTTTCCTGAAGTTCGGTAACAAATAAAGAACGGGATCTTTTTGTATCAGGGTAATCATCACCTACAACTTTATGGATAAATGCAGCAAGGACCATCAGGATGGTCAGGGTAAAGCTGATGCCGAACAGGCTGATGAAAGTGAAGAACTTGCGTCGCTTTAGTACGGCGATCGCGATCTTAAAATAATTTTTAAGCATATTAATCAGTTTTGAAAAATAGAATTCATTGCACCTGCGCCCCGTCAAACAGCCTGACCAGCCTGTGCGTCTTCCTGGCCATGTTTTCATCGTGTGTAACCATCACAATGGTGGTTCCCTCATTCTTATTCAGATTAAGGAGAATTTCCATTACTTCATTACCCATCGAACTGTCAAGATTACCCGTCGGTTCGTCGGCAAGGATGATCTCGGGGTTTCCGACGATCGCACGTGCAATTGCCACTCTTTGCTTCTGACCCCCGGATAATTGGGTAGGAAAATGTTTCATTCTGTTGCTTAGCCCCACTTTGAAAAGAGCCTCGGAAGCAAGCTTGCTTCGTTTTATTGGTACGCCTCCCCTGTAAAGTAAGGGTAACTCCACATTGTCAAGCACCTTGAGGTCATTGATCAGGTGATAGTTTTGAAAGATGAAACCAAGCTTCCTATTTCTGAAATTGGCTAGTTGTTTGTCGCTGAGACGGTCGGTCTTTTCCTCGTCAATTCTTATCTCGCCATTAGTGGGCGCGTCCAATAGCCCCATGATGTTGAGAAGCGTGCTCTTACCGCACCCGCTTGGGCCCATGATCGAAAGAAATTCGCCACGCTCGACATTTAGGGTGATATCGCTTAGGGCGAGCGTCTCAACTGTTGCCGTGCGATAAACTTTCTTGACATTTTTAAGTTGTATCATAACGTTATTATTACTTTTTAAAAATCATTTTCAACATCTTAAGCATCAGTCCCTGATCTTTTCATTTTTTTCAAAATCAAACAAGGAAAGATATCGGAGTTCGTAATAGGCTCCCCAGAAGTCTCTGAGTGATTGTATATAGTCCCTTTTGCTTTGATCTTTCTCCTGGAAGGCAATGCTGAGATCAGTGATGCTCAAATTGCCGAGTACGTATCGGTCCTTTGCAATTTGGTATTTCTCTGTCGCGATGCTGTCCGCGCGGGCCGAGAGTCCAACCTGGTCGCGCATCATGTTGAATAGTGTGACCTGGGTGATGATCTGTTGAACAAACACTTGTTTGTCCTGCTCGACAGCGTACGAAGTCAGTTGCATATTCGCTTCCGCGGTCTTGGTGCGGGACTTCGCGCGCCCCCAGTCAAGTATCGGGATCACGAAGTTGACTTGCAACAGTTGTTGGTTCTGAGGACTCCTGTAAAGACCATCAATGGTAGATGATGTGTTGGAATAACCAAGGTTCGCACTTAGCGTTGCATTCAATCCACTTTCTCCTCGAGCCTTCGCGACATCCCGCCTTGCCTCGGCAATCCGCCGCACAAATGCGATCGCGTCCGAACGATTTTCATACGCTTCTGATAGAACTTTATCTGTTGCCACATCCATATTGATCATAGCTGGAGGCAGCTCAAGCGAAATTTTCTCATTACCGCCAAGACCGATGTATGAACTTAAAGTGAAAGTGGCAATTTCCATGTCACGGTGAGCTGTTCCCGCAGCCTTCTGCGACTTCAGTAACTCCAGTTGCAACTGAAGGATCTCGTTCTTAGAAATCTTTCCGAGTTCAAGCTTTTCGTCCGCGATCCGCATGATGTTCACTGTATTCGCGAGGTTAGTTTCAGCAACCTGGAGATTAACCTGCGCGAGCAGCAGATCAAAAAAATAACCGGTAACTGTAACCCCGATTTGCTCCATCGATTCGATATATGCCTGCTTGCTTTCGTCAAATTTGAGCGGCTCGATCTTGCGATCCCATTTCAATTGGTTAAACTGCCATAGCGGCTGCGCATATCCGATTCCATAAGGGACGCCATTGTACAATACATTCTTTCGGTCAAAATCATCAAAACGTTGCAGCTGAGTAGTGCCGTAAATCGATCCTCCTGTCGCAGCGATGCTTTGGCTAAATGATAAATTCAAAGAAGAATTATCATAATGCACTGGCTGAAACAGGATCGTGCCGTCAGGCTGAACAACCTGGTTATAGGTCTTCGTGAACGCGGGAAGAGTCCCGGTCAGGGCAAGTTGTGGCTGGTAGTTTGAGCGATACACTCTCCATTGCCAGTATTTGGTTTCCTTGATTGTCCCTGCTTGCTTGGCGGCAAGCGACCGTGCTTTGGCCATCTTGACGACATCGGCCAACGCCAGTCTCACAGTATCAACAACCTGCGCGGTCCCCTTATTCGCGAGTGCCGCAAATCCTATTATGAAAATCCAGATTCTCATTTTGCTGAATTAACTACTCATTTATTGAAACTTCATCCGCATTCTTAAAACCGCTCATGTCTGACGTAATAATCACGTCGCCCTTCTGCACATTATCTTTTAATTCGACATAATCAAAACTTGCCATCCCTATATGCACTGTTCTTTTAACCGCCTTGTTATTCTCCACCACAAAAACATCCTGCTCAGAGCTTCCCTTAAATGCAGGTCCGTTGGTCACTCGCAACACATGCTGATGGCTGGCGGTTATCAGATAAACTTCGACCTTCATGTTTGGCCTTAACAATGGGTTGGCCTGTTTATTCAGGGTGATTTCAAACGAAACGAGATTGTTCTGAACCGAGGGATAGACCTGGGAAACTACTCCGCGAACCGAAACATCATTGATGCGTACAATTGCATCCATACCACTATGAAGCTGGTCAATATAATTCGCGGAAATTGTTCCACTAACCTTAAAACTGCTCAAGTCGGCAATCCGTGCAACTGCATCGCCTTCTCTGACGGTTGAGCCGATATTCTTATTGATATAGGTAATAACTCCGGCCCGGCTCGCCACCATATTCGCGAGTCTAAGCTTGCGCTCAAGTTCCCGCTGCTCATTTTCTTGGATGTCTGCGGCGATTTCCGCTTCTTTCATTTCGACCTTCATGGTCTGCTGCTTATTTCTGATCTCATTTTCCAACTGCAATTTTTCCAACTGTGCCACCTGAAGATTCATTTCCGCCTGGTCAATGCTTTCCTTCGTGCCGCCGCCCGCCTTGTATAATCTCTTCGCATTCTCGATCTCTGCCTCGAGACTTGTGATTTTCAATTGCTTGATGTCATTGTTCGATTTGATATCGTAGAAACTCTTGTCCAACTCAAGCCCGAGTTTCTTGATATCTGCTCTTTTTGTCTCTAATTGAAATTTCAGTTTGGCTAGATCATTTTCCGAAGCTGTCTTGTCAAGCTGCAGTATCGGCTGGCCTGCACTCACTTTCGACCCAGCATCGGCCATCACCGCGCTAATCGACGCATTAATTGGACTCGTAATGATTTCTTCGAACTCCGGCAGGACTTCGCCACTTGCGTTTATTGTGTTTTCAATATTACCATATTCGACCACCGATGTGATGATGGCCGATCTTTTCACCGAATTTTTCAGGGTTGTCCGCATGGCCCAGACCGCCAAGAGAAGCAACAGTGCCGCCAAAACGACATAAACAGCTGTCTTCCTTTTTTTTTTGGTTATTACTTCTTCGGGAATCGCGGTATCCATGAAAGATTTTTCCGAAAAAGATTCAAGGGAAATGCCAGACCTAACTCAATATAAATGAGGCTCCAATCAATTTGTTTGATTGGAAAAATGTCCGAATCCGAACATTTTGTCCGTTCGAATCTGTAGAAAAAAATATTGACTTCCCTTAGTTAATGGAATGACAACAGGTTGAGGCTACCTGAGAGACGCGTCTACTTCCCATACTTTTGCACCCATGCAATAAATTCGCGGTAGATCATTTTACGTGTAGCCGGATTCCTCATATTCAAATCGTGATCTGCGCCTTTTATAGGGATGAACTTATGTGTGATATCCTTTTCCGTCAGCAATTTGTCCAACTCGACTGATTGCGAGAAAGGAACGACTTTATCAGCCGTGCCCTGAATCACCAAAACGGGAATATTTTTCAAATGATACACCGGACTTGCGTCTGCATATCCGGCCGGCGCTGGTTTGCCCGGCGTATACTTCCCGCCTCCAAATCCTTCTACGACAGACAGTAATCCTTCTTTGGTGACAATTCCCAGGGTTGCGGTATCGGCAAGGTCTGTTGGCGGACATTCCGCGACAATGGCGTTGATCTTTTTATTTGATGTATATCCGTAAAGCAACGCAAGGTTACCACCCGCGCTTGCTCCATTCGTAGTAAAACCATTACTACGGGTGCCCCATTCTTCTGCATGGGCCACACAATAGTCTACCGCGCTATCAATATCGGCAAGTATTTGTACGTGGTTGACAACGCTGTCGATAAACCGGAAGTCAATATTCGCGCTTGCAATTCCGTGCGCCAGCAACGAATCCTGCGTTGGCGTGTCGAAGGACTTGTCACCTTCAATCCAGGCCCCTCCATGAATGACGATGACAAATGGCGTGTGTTGATTTCTTCCGGCAGGCAGGTAAACATCCATTTTGCTCGATGGGAACGAGCCATAGGCTATATCCTTTAATTTTTTTTCTGGTAATTTGGCCTGGCTCTGTGCAATGCAATTGGAAACAGCCAACAGGATGATGCATAGAAAAGCGAAAAAGTTTTTCATAACTGTAAACGAAGCTTTTAAATGGTGTAATGCATTGTGGCGTCTGTTCGTTAGCATCGGAACGGGATCTCGCTATCTAAAGATAGTGAAGTAAAAAATCCGCAATATTTCTTTTGTTTTGATCCCGTTCTAGGAGCCGGCTTCTATTCGGTTTCAGCCCGGTAATTTAGGATGCACTTCCATTTCAAAAGTCAATTTAGATCATAGGCATGACGAAGCGCCTCCAGCAACTGGTGATTTGCCTCAATGTAGGGATTATAGTCGAGCAACACAGTTACCCTTATAAGCAGCAGGTTATGGGTAGCAAGCGCTTCAGCGTTACTTCGGTCAAATTCTTTCACATTTCTGATGAATGGCATCTGCGCGCCGTGAAAAGTTGGCGATTCGGATATCCCCTGAAGTCCAGATTTTTTTCCGTGTTGGGTGAGATCATCTTCCCAATCAAAGTCGTAGTATTTTTGCATAAAAGGGCGCGCGAAATCTTCGACGAATGCATCTTCCTGGTTATTGCGATTTCTTACATTGAGGGTAGCTACATTCATCCTGCTGATGGCGTTTTGAACATCAATGTTCTTAAAATAACGAAGTGACCCTGAATTTCTAAGTTGCGTAAGTATTCCGTCATTGGGTATAAACTGAATGGCACTACTCACCACACAAGTCCAAAAAAAGCTTGGATAAAATCTGCCAGACAGGTTCACCAGATCGCTATCTGTAACATACTTTCTGAAGTAATTGGTTTGCCTTTCCTTTTCCTGCCGTATCGAAAGCCGTTTTTGCATGTTAATAGAGTCCGAAAAGGTCTCCTGGTAAAGGCTTTTCGCCAATTCTTTCGCTTGCGAATTTTCGGAGATATTCTCCCTGATCTGTTCCGCAAAGAAGCCAAGCGTCACGGCCAGAAAAAGCATGAGGAAATCCAGACAATACTCTCGTATTTTTTTCTTTTCTCCATGCAGATGCGGATGATGAACTTCCATTTAGGGTTTATTTGTATTTAGTAGCAGGGTAAGGTACTTCGAGAATTTTGACCGACTCAAATTAGCGTCGAACTTTAAACAAACCTAAATTTTTTTTTTAACTCTTTTATCACTTGTTAAATACGAAAAGCCACCGTGGAAATGATGGCCGTGGATGCACCTAAAGTTAAAATATAATAAAAATCCATTCTTGGCAGTGATCGCCAAACCAATTTCCTTCTTCAAGCAAATGCATACGGGTAATAAATATCTCGATCTGCATACAATCGCGCAGGAGATCGAAAACCCAGGTCAAAAACAAAACCTGATCGAAGGGAGACAATCTGGTTCTGTGCGAAATAACTGGTTTTTCATCTATATCATTGAGCGGTGGCCTTTTGCCTGCGCTCTTTACCTCAACCCATCAATTACTATATAGTATGGAACAAGCATATTTCTTCAAATAGAAGGCCAAAAAAAATTGGCAGACAAAAGAGTCTGGGATTTAAATTCCGTGGTGGTTGAGAAAAATTTTCCTCTTGCTTATACAGCCATTTTGACCGAACTATCTCGGACAAATCTTTTTCGTAAAAGCTTCGGCTAACGCAGAAAATGCCCCATTGAAATGCGATGCTGCAACTCTGGCAAATTATTTGGACGTTCAGACAGTATGGAGCCACCTTTGTGATGATTTTATCAACTCTCCACTACAATTCCTCGCTATTAATTCGTCCCCGAAACTAATACATACAATGATGTGGAAGATTGAAACTCTCGATCAGGTCAGCCAGTTGAAAATTGGGCAAGTGCTGCTTCAAAAATTGAATGAGAGGTACATCGTCAAATTCGTTGACGAAGCATATATTGTTTTGGAACGGAGCGATGATGAAACGCGGGTAAAAATAATTTCATTGCTGGATTTTCTTGGCGGTAACTGGTTTTTGGAACACGATGGTGCTGAAGGCGCCACTTAAGATCGTTCGCTGTCAATTCGCCTGCAAAAAATATCATGGATAAACAGCTTCATTCTTAGTTTTTGGGATTTATACCGACTATCGCTCTTACGCTGGCCCATTTCAATTGTCTAGAGCAGTTCGGACTTCCGTAAAAAATTATTCTAGTTAATCGAAGCTGGAAAAAATATTGCTCAATTCGAGTCCGACGACTGCTTTAAATCATCATTGTTTATTCCATGCTGATTTTTCTTGATATCGCTGTTTAGCTTCCCAAATTTATCATATTCATTGTACTCTTGTTCTGGACAGACCAGTGGAGGCGTCTGGTTCCAATGAAGGGCCCGATCATTTGCCTTCTTTGGAGATCAAATGAAAAGCCATCGTTTCTGCGATGGCTTTTATTAAACCAAAAAACCAAAAACTAAAACTTGCAATTCTTTAATTAAATTGATTGTTTTCTTTGTCCTTCCTCACGCACGTCCTCCGCATACTACCCTTCTCTTAAGAGGGACTGAAGCGGCAGGATTTTCACACTTTCAGAATCACGCAGATTTTCCAACACGAAATATCGATGGTCTTTCGCGCTAATGACGTATTTGGTGTTTCTATCCTGAAACATAACTTGTCCAATGCGTAATCTGCCCGCCCGGTTGGCAGAGCTAATTCTTAACCTCATATAATGTAATTTGGACATCTAAACCAAGGAAAGCGGAAACTGTATTGTCTTGCGGCTAGATCAAATTAAAGGTAGTGCTATTCATCTCCTTTTGCAAAAAAATATCTAACCTGTCACCTATGGCGGCTATGAAAAATCTTTCGCAGTGCGGTGGCATAAGACGCTGTAGGCAACAGATTTCCTCGCAAAGGTTTAAATTTGTGGTGATCAAAATTAAAAGTATGAACGACGTCGAATTTGCTCAGGCTTTTGCTAAAGAATTGGAAATGGAAGCTCCGGCTACAAGACATTGCCTGGAGCGGATACCATTTGAAAAATTTGATTGGAAACCTCATGAAAAATCCATGAACTTGGGACGGCTTTGGGTTCTTGTCGCAGAAATACCACTTTGGATAAAGCATATGATCGAAAATTCCGAAATTGATTTTGTAACATTTCAACACTTAAAGCCATCTTCGACCGCGGATGTGGTTGGTCATTTTGATAAAAATGTCGCTGGCGCGAAGGATGCGCTTAGTAGCGTCAAGGAAGGCGACCTCGACAAAATTTTCTACCTCAAAGCGAATGGACAGACGGTTTTCAGCGCGCCAAAGAGAACAAATCTGGATTCTACGATTAATCATATGGTGCACCATCGCGGTCAATTATCGGTTTACATGCGACTAAATGATATCCCCGTTCCGTCGATCTACGGACCATCAGCGGATGACAAGGGCTTCTAACACAGTTGGTCTTGGCCCAGCCAACCGCCGTTGGTTCCGGGACAAAAATTTGGGGCTTATTGCAGTTCTCAAATCAACTGTTGAACTTCTTTGACCTTAAGATATGTGCGAAGTGGTTCGAAGCATTTCCCAATAATTTTTTGGCGATCAGGAATTTTTTGTTATATATTTGTCTACTAATTTGGTAGACTATAAATCATGACACGTGAAATTTTCTGCCCAATTGATCATGTTTTCGTTAACGAGAACAAAATACGGCTGGTAGCTGCTCAGGTTTGCCTCTTTTCAATTGCGTATTTATGGGTAGCGACGTGGGAGCTTCCGGCTATTTTGGTCATAGATTTTTTTCTTCGGTCGTTTGGATTCTCGAAATACAGCCCGCTGGCTATAACAAGCACGGTCCTCATTGGATTATTGCAATTAAAAAACAAGCCGGTTGACCAGGCCCCCAAAATATTTGCTGCACAAATGGGATTTGCATTTGCCGTCATTTTATTTATACTGAGTGTGCTGGGACTCATCACGCTGTCATATTTTGTGGCTGGCGCCATGGTTTTGTTTTCGTTTCTCGAATCTGCATTGCGATTCTGTGCGGGTTGTCATGCATACTCGCTAATGAAACGGTTTTCTTAAAATTTTAAAGAGATGAGCGACGGGATTTTTTCAACGCTCATAAATGACTATGCAGCCGAGCGGTCAGACAGAGGCTGGCAAAGCCTTTAACGGCGGTTCGAACCTGCTGTGGCGTCTCCTAATTGGCATCAATCGCTGAGACAGTCCAACTCACTTCTTTTTGTTAGGAAGTTTTTGGCTATAAATCGAGGGGCCTGCCTTTCCAGGAGCTCCTTATTTTTTTCAATCGGCCTGGCATGAGCTGAGCGCGATTACCATAAATTTGACTATCAAACATTATCCATGACTTCCTGGGACTTGAAAGGCAAGAAGGCCCTTATAACCGGCGGTTCAAAAGGTATCGGTAAAGCCATAGTGCACGAATTCCTTTCTCTCGGCGCAGAAGTTTTATTCACTGCACGGAATTCAATTGATGTAGCCAGCGTCGAACAAGAGTTTTCACAAATGGGTCACAAAGTTCATGGAATTCCCGCGGACGCGACATCGGCCCAGGACCGCCATAAACTTGTCGTGTGGATACAGGCGGAATGGGGGTTTCTCGATATTCTCGTTAATAATGCAGGCATTGCGATGGAGAAGAAGTCGGTTGATTTTAGTCAGGAAGAGTACATGAAACTGTTAGACATTGACCTTATCGCACCCTTCGAGTTCTGTCGTATTCTCTTTCCATTCCTGCAGCGTGGTCATGGTGCTGCAGTCATCAACATGTCCTCGGTGGCCGGCGGTTACGACATTCACGCAGGGGCTCCATATCCAATGGCTAAAGCGGGTTTGGTCCAGCTCAGCCGAAGTCTTGCTGTGGAATGGGCCCGGTACGAAATCCGCGTTAATACGGTGTCTCCCTGGTTCACGACCACGCCGCTGATTGAAAATGTTATACGGGATGACAAACGACGGAATGCAATCGTATCTAAAACGCCGATGCGCCGTATGGCTGAAAGTGAAGAAATCGCCGCTGCCGTTGCCTTCCTTGCAATGGATAAATCTTCTTATATTACCGGACATAACCTTATTGTCGATGGAGGCACGACTTGCAGGCTACTTTGAGCTGTCTATACATTGGTCGAATATGGTTACTGGTCCTTAATCTCCTGCAAAATTTTTTTCCCATGTTCATTCTTTGGATTTAGCTCAATTGATTTCTGGTACATCCTGATCGCATCCTTTTTGTCGCCTGCGTTTAGCAACGCTTCCCCATAGCTGTCGTAAACGTTTGCGCTTGACGGGTTGAGCAAGACATTCAACTTGAAAACTGCAAGTGCCTTTTCCAGATGACCTTTTTGCATCAGTTCGTAGCCCCAACCATTTAGGTCGATTTCCGAGTGCCTGCATCGTGATTCCACCTTTTTCATGTCATTACTACGGTTACGACAACATTCTTCATTGCCTCGGTCAATCTAATAAAGTGCCAAGACTCCATGATTCTGATACTCAATAATGGTTTAACCCTGGAATTCCACCGGGTGTGCGGTTATATTACAAGACCTGTACGTTTTTGGAACGGGGCAGGTGACCAGTTTACCATTGCTGTTTGCACTGTGACATTTGTCACCTCTTTTTTCTGCCAAAAGTCATCGTTTCAAGGTCACTTTTCATCGGAAATTAGCACTATAAAAATTAAAACTATGACAAAGACAAAATGGGTTCTCGATCCCACCCACAGCAAGCTCGGATTCAAAATCAGGCATCTGATGATCTCTCACGTTTCCGGTTCTTTCAAACGGTTCGATGTTCAGTTAGAAACGGAGGGCAACGATTTTGGCAAGTCGAAAATAAAACTGAAAGCAGACATTGACTCCATCGACACGAACCATGTTCAACGAGACGCACATCTAGTGAGTGGAGATTTTTTCCAAATTGATAAGCACCCTGTAATTTTATTCGAATCCACCCGCGTCCGGGACCTCGGAGATGAAAATCTTTTTGTTCAGGGCAACCTGACCATGAAGGGAGTCACGCTTCCGGTCAAGCTCCAGGTTACTTTCGAAGGCGTTGGCAAAGACCCTTGGGGATCGGAAAGGGCTGGATTCCACGTGACTGCCAAAATCAATCGCACGGACTGGGGCATCAACTTTAATGCAGCATTGGAAACAGGCGGCGTAATGCTTGGAGAAGAAGTAAAAATTGAAGGTGAACTTGAACTTGTCAAACAAGAAGTCCCTGTGCCTGCCTAAGAGAAAATCGATGGCCTGCTATCTGCATGGCGATGGCAGGCTGGCGGAATACAATCCCAATCACTTAATTTATTTGAAGTCCTTCGTCAGCCAAGCCGGTTCTTTCTCACCCGGCTCAGGGTTTCGCGGGAAAGTCCAAGATATGAGGCAATCATGTGTTGAGGTACGCGATTAACCAGCGACGGATATTTGGAAAGAAAATAATTGTATTTCTCTTCTGCTGAATAGGTGATGCTTGCGTGGATGCGCTGCTGGGCAACAACAAGGCTCTTTTGCAAAATAGCATTGGTCATGTCATTGAACGAAGGTATTCGCTTACAAATCTCGTCAAAATCGGCCTTTTTAATGACGATGATGTCGCTGTCTTCCAGTGCATCTATATTATATTTTGATGGGAAACCCGACATGAGGCTTTCGCGATCGCCCGACCAATAATTTTCAGGCGCAAAATTCATGATGTGTTCGTCACCGTTATCGTCGATAAAGTAGGTTCTCAGAAACCCCTTACACACAAATGCAATCTGTTTGCATACTTCGCCCTCGTGCATGATAAACTGGCGCTTTTTGACCTTCCTGCTTATGCAAACGCTTTCAATTATCGAATATTCCTCCTCTGCAAGCGTTATTTTTTCACTGATGTATTTTTTAAACACCTCAATCATAGTTAAAGTTATCTATTTCTCATAAAAGTTCACCGTGGGGTGCAGTGCGATTTACTCAATTTTTTAGACCTTTGCATGATGAAGTACGATGAAGAAAAGCTCAAAGTGAATGAAGCAATACATCACCTGGAGCTGGAAATTGAGGGAAATATTGCCTTTATTGATTACAAACTGGCTGGTCAAAAGCTGTTCCTCATTCACACCGAGGTACCCCCTGCGTTGGAAGATAAGGGTGTTGGCAGCGCAATTGTCCAAAAGGCATTGCAATATGCCAAAGACAACGATTTCAAAATAGTCCCTATTTGCCCTTTTGTGCAAAGTTATCTGAAGAGCCATCTTGAGTGGCTACAAATAGTCGCGCCTGATGCCGACAGATTCGTCCACAAACTTTAAAATGCAGTGATCGAACTTGTAATTGAGGCCCGCAATGCCGCCATTAGTCCCACAGTCAAAGTGAAGCGCATTCTTCCATTTCGCCTCCGCAGGATGGTCGGCCCTTTCATTTTTATGGATCATGCAGGTCCCATAAATGATGTGCCACCGAATCCTTCAACGCTTGATGTTTTGCCCCACCCGCATATCGGGCTGTCTACGGTAAGTTATCTTTTTGGCGGACAGGTGACGCATCGTGATAGTTTGGGTGTAGAGCAGGTTATTCGACCGGGCGAGGTAAACTGGATGACCGCCGGCAGAGGGATTGCACATTCTGAAAGATTTGAGGATCCAGCGGTCTTGGCAGGCGACCTCGAAATGATACAGACCTGGGTCGCGCTCCCGGAAAAAGACGAAGAAGCTCCGCCGGCATTTAACAATTACAAGCCTGACCAACTTCCCATCTTTAGTGAGAAGGGGACCTGGATGCGATTGATTGCAGGGGACGCATACGGAATCCGCAGCGACGTGAAAATTAAGTCGCCTTTGTTTTATCTGCATGTGAATTTAGAACTGAACGCCTCATTGAGTCTTCCTAAAGAGCACTCGGAGCGGGCTATTTATGTAGTGAAAGGCAGTATCGAGGTTTCGGGCAATATTTACCGGGCGGGACAAATGGTTGTTTTTACCAGCGACGCGGATCCGGTTATACTTGCCAAAGAACGCACTGTGCTGATGCTTTTGGGAGGAGAGCCTTTGGGCGAACGCTTCATCTGGTGGAACTTCGTTTCCAGCCGCAAGGAAAGAATTGAACAGGCAAAAGAAGATTGGAAACAGGGTAGGATCATACTTCCGCCAAATGACAACAAGGAATTCATACCATTGCCTGATGACAAATCCAAGCCTGCGGGTAACCCTCCGAAACCTGAGCCACTTTCGTAACCTTATCGTTTTGAGCAAGTGGTGACTTCGGTTATACACCTTGAACTTCGGGCTTGGAATGATGATGCAGTTCCAGGTCTGATCTCGGTTTGAATATTTTTAATCAACCAAACATAAAATTTCTACAATGTGAATAACTCACTTAACAATTTTTGCCCAAGCGACGTTATTAATTATATTTTTGACAAAATATGTCAAAGAATATTTCGTCAAAATGGATACTTTCGGAATAACTATACGAAGGCTCCGGGAGGGGCATGGCCTGCCATTGCGAAGAGTAGCCGCTTT
>JAJPJP010000058.1 GCA_021324175.1 Chitinophagia bacterium | reverse complement strand
TGGATTTGCCAAAATTGCGGCGTCTTACATGATCGGGATTTCAACGCAGCCAAAAACATCCGGGAGATGGGACTACATAATCGTTCAGCAGGGGTGGGCAGCTCCGGAGAGCCTGTCGAGAAGCGGCGGTTGCACCGTTCAGTGAAACAGGAAAATACCTGCGTGTAATTCCCAATTGCCATAAATTATACGATAAAAAGATGCTGGAACAGATAAAATTGCAACATCCACGATTGGGCAGAGACACGTTTATTTTATTTATTTGTTTAATTCTTCCTTATTTATTAGCAGTCGGGATTTGCATTGAACAATTGGTTGCTAAAAACATGACCAATAAGCCATTTTTGCCGCGTGATTTCGAAAAAATGGGGTCAAAGCAGGAGACTGAATAATAAATACACGGTCTGACCAGTAGGTATCATAAGTAATCAGACCAGGATTATTACTTGGTACTCCTTTATCTAAAATATTTTCAAACTTTAGAGAAAGCACTTTCAGAATTTCCCGCTGACTTTTACCATGCTTAGCGTTGGTATCCCGGAAAAAGTAGTAGATAAAATATTCCAACCATTCTTTACGACTAAACCGACGGGGCAAGGAACTGGCTTAGGACTGTCTCTATGCTATGATATTGTAAAAGCACATCGAGGGGAGATGGCAGTAAATACGAATGAAGGGGAATATATAGAGTTCATCAGTCAATTACCGATGAATTAAATTAAACGCATGGGGTCAAATAAACCATTCTTAGTGCCATTGTTTGAATGGGTCTAATTTATGCGATGCACAGGATTGGGCATTGTTGCTTTCATACTCGATGTTCAGCAAACCTTTCGAATCAATATTCATGGCTAAAATGAATGGATGGCTTTTTAAAGCAGGCAATGATACAGCGTGGGCCAAAAAAGAAATTGATATCAGTGGCTTGAAAAAATTAAAGCCCACTCAAATTTCTGATAAACTAGCAGACAAACTGAAGAAAGCAGAAGGCTGGTTCAGAATTAAAATAAAGACAGATAGTTCTTTTAGAGACGAGCCGATTGGTTTTAATATTGACTCATGGGCTGCTATTGATTTATATGTTGATGGCAGGCTCGTTTCTTATCATGTGCTCACCGGATCGCTCGCCAACATTTTGAGAATAAATGCGCGATTTGATGGTGTCCTAAAAAAAGGACGCCTGCATATCAACGATTTGCAGGCGATGAGTTCAATTTGAAAGTGATCAAAGTGGAGAATATCGGAGTCGAACCGACGACCTCTTGCATGCCATGCAAGCGCTCTAGCCAGCTGAGCTAATTCCCCGGGGATTGCAAATATAAAGATTCCCAACTTTCCAATTCGCCAACTTTCTTCCTGACCAACTGTTATTATCTTTGAATCCTCAATGGAATGTCGCATGGGTGTATTGAGACAAATAGCAGAGTACTTGTATCTAAAAAGGAGGGATCCGAATGCCCCCAATACGAGATGGATGCGCTATATGCATGGGATCAATCGTATTTCCATTTTTATGTTTCTCGGTGCGATCATCGTGATTCTTATCCGTGTTTTATTTCTGAAAAAACATTAATGCGCCAGCAAATTGGTAATGATTGCTGCAGCAGTAGCCGAAGCACCCCCTGTATCACTTAGCATTTTCTTCAGACTGCTGTAATCGTTACGCATGTTTTTTATGTGTTTCGAATTATGCAGCACTAAGGAAAGCTCGTTGCGGAGACTATCCACCGTCAATTTCCCCTGAATGAGCTCTGTGACTACTGGTTTGTCCATAATCAGGTTGACGAGCGAAATGTACTTTACATTGGCCAGTCGCTTGGCGATTTGATATGACAATTCGCCCGCCTTGTAGCAAACAACTTCGGGTACGCCGAACAAGGCGGTTTCCAGAGTTGCTGTCCCGGAAGTCACGCAGGCAGCCCGCGCCGACGATAAGAGCGCATAAGTCTGGTTTCTCACGGCCAGGACTCCGGGATAATTTTTCATATATTGGTCATAGATGGCATCGTCCTGTGAAGGTGCCTTACCAATGACGAACAAATAGTCTGGAAAGAACTTGGTTACTTTGAGCATGATCGGCAGAAGATGATGGAGTTCTTGCTTGCGGCTGCCTGGCAAAAGTGCGATGATGGGCCTCTTATCGGGTATATGAATACCTCGGGGTTTCTCTTCCAGTTGTAACTTCATTGGGTGTTTTGCAAACTGACCAATCGCATCAATGAGCGGATGCCCGACATACTCGGCATTGTAGTTCCACTTTTTATAAAATTCCTTTTCAAATGGCAGGATAGTCAACATGCGGTCAACTGAGGATTTGATAATCTTCACCCGATTCTCTTTCCAGGCCCACACCTGGGGGGAGATATAATATACAACTTTGTATTGTTGCAATTTAGCCCAACGGGCCATCCTTAGATTAAATCCGGGGTAATCAACGAGAACGACGACATCAGGTGCAAAAGCCGAAATATCCTTCTTGCAGGCGACAAAATTCTTCAAAATGGTCCGGATGTTCATCAGGACTTCTGTAAAACCCATAAAGGCAAGCTCGCGATAGTGTTTGGCGACGACCGCACCCGCCTGTTCCATCAAATCACCTCCCCAACACCGGATGGAAGCCTCCTTATCTCTTTTGCGCAGCTCCCGGATGAGGTTGCTTGCATGCAGGTCTCCCGAAGCTTCGCCGGCAATAAAGTAGTATCTCATGGTTCATTTTGATAAATACAAAGGTATTTGAATACCATAATTTGGAAGAATGCGCGACAATCAGAGCACCATTTTTAGTACCAGCGTTGATATTGCATACACAATGGTGGTGGCGAAAATTCCCTTCGCCGTCCTGTCGAGATGTGAATTGATATAAAAAGTAAAAAGAGCAATGTTTAAGACGAGGCAGGGCACTGCCAATGCGGTAATTTGACCGGGATTGCTCTTTAAGAAATTCAAAAATTGCCTTACCGAAAAATGCGGATAGAACTTGACAATATAATAAATCGTGATGCTCAGCAAGGGCGCAAAAAATCCGAGGATAAAGCCGAATTTAAGGTTATCTTTCTTGATAGTCACAGTTTCCAGGTTTTTTCGAGTTTGGTTTTTAGAACGTAATTGGTCAGATCAAATTGCACGGGTACGACACTCACGTAATTGTGTTCGAGCGCCCATACGTCCGTGTCTTTACCTTTATCAAAGTTCACGAATCGGCCGGTAAGCCAATAATATTTTCTGCCGGTTGGGTCATTTCGCTCAACAAAATCCTCTTCATATTTTGCGTAAGCCTGCCTGCAGATTCTCAAACCCTTTATTAATGTATCAGGAAGTGCCGGTATATTGACGTTTAATATCAGGTGTTTATCTATGCGATTTTGCAGGAGGTGTTCTACGATAATCCTGGCATATTTTCTTGATGCACTAAAATCAGCTTCCAGGCTGTAGTCCATCAGAGACAGTCCGACGGAAGGAATGCTCTCGATAGCAGCCTCAACTGCTGCCGACATGGTTCCGGAATAAATAACATTAATTGAATGATTCGAGCCGTGATTGATACCGCTTAAACAAAGATCCGGTTTGCGATGCAGAACCTTGTCAACGGCAAGCTTAACACAATCCACGGGTGTTCCTGTGCATTGCCAGGCCTCAATATCCTTGAACAATTGCACCGGGTGTAGACGCAGCGGATTCCCTATGGTGATCGCATGGCCCATTCCGGACTGGGGCTTGTCGGGGGCTACTACAACAATTTTTCCGAGGTCTTTTACAGCCTCGACCAGGTTTTGAATTCCGGGAGCAGTGATTCCATCATCATTAGTGATTAGGATGACCGGTTTCTTTCTTGCCGTTTTTGGCTTCATAAATGCCAGGCAAAAATGAGCATAATTTTTCAATTGGGCTTGAAACGGACTTTATTGACTGCTGTGATTAGTTATTGTCTGCCAGGCTTCCCCGTAGCCGGC
Organism: Chitinophagia bacterium; assembly: GCA_021324175.1. Taxonomy (GTDB): domain Bacteria; phylum Bacteroidota; class Bacteroidia; order Chitinophagales; family Chitinophagaceae; genus Puia. The sequence continues at coordinate 3,855 of JAJPJP010000058.1, read as the reverse complement.
AACCCTCTATGCACCTTTTCGGTTTTGTAAAGGAGAATATCATTTCCTGCTTTAAACGAAACCAGTACAATTTTTTACGGTAGAACCAACCCTGATTTTACTCACAATCCCTGCTTTTTTACCCGTTTCCTTTATCTTTGCCCGCGATTCAAAAAAGCCTATGCCAGGACAGTTAAAGGAAATCCGAAACAGGATCAAGGCATTCCAGAACAGCCAGCAGATAACGAAGGCGATGAAAATGGTTAGCGCGGCCAAACTGCGGCGTGCCCAGGATGCTATCCTGCAAATGCGTCCATACGCTAAGAAGCTCCAGGAAGTATTGAGCAATATTGTCAGTAATGCTGAAAGCGGCAGTGGCGGATCAAACCTGGCAGTGGAAAGGGCAGCCGAAAAAATTCTATTAATTGTCATTACAAGCGATCGTACACTTTGCGGGGCTTATAATTCTAACATCGTCAAGTTGGCAAAGCAGACCATTCGCGAAAAATACCAGGCACAATTTGCCAAGGGCAATGTTGAGATATGGAGTATCGGGAAAAAAGGTTACGAGCACTTCCTCAAAAACAATTTCAAAGTCAGTGATGCATTCGTCACCATTTTTACACATTTAACTTTCGAAAATGTGCAGGCTTGCGCCCAGGACGCTGTAAAGAAATTCGAAAACAAAGAATTTGATGTCGTTGAAATAGTTTACAGCGAATTCAAGAACGCCGCGACTCAAATCTTCAAGGTTGAGCGCTTTCTCCCAATACCCAAAATACCCGTAAAGACCGGCGCAAGAAAAAGCGACTTTATATTTGAGCCGTCTCGGGAGGAACTTGTTGCGGAATTAATGCCAAAAATCCTGAATACGCAGTTATACAAAGCCGTTTTGGACGCCAATGCTTCCGAGCATGGTGCAAGGATGACTGCCATGGACAAGGCCACCGATAATGCGAGTGAACTGCTGCGGTCGCTGCGAATCTCGTATAACCGCGCCCGCCAGGCAGCAATTACGACTGAATTGACAGAGATCGTCAGTGGCGCCGCTGCTCTCCAAGGCTAAAATCAACCTGGCAAAAGAAGCAGCTATTTGACAACAAATGTTATCTTAGAAATACAAGCTAACGTAAATGGAAATTGCTGACATCATTCCACATATCGAATCGCTGATATTTGCAAGCGATAAGCCGTTGACCACCATAGAACTCACGGAGCTGATAAATAATGCCTTCGGATTCATGGAAGAGAAAGTCACGCAGGAACAGATCCAGGCGGCGATCGATGGCATCGTCGAAAAATACCAGACCGTGTTTTATCCTTTTGAAGTAAGGCAAAGCGGAGGCGGCTGGCAGTTTCTCACAAAAAAGGAGTACTATAAGACGATAGCCCAGCTAAACGGTGAAAAATTTCTAAAGCGACTCTCCAACGCAGCATTGGAAACGCTGGCTATTGTTGCGTATAAGCAACCGGTTACCAAAGGGGAAATCGAGTCCATCAGGGGGGTAAATTGCGACTACTCGATCCAGAAGCTTCTTGAAAAAGAACTCATCATTATTGGAGGAAGAAACGAAGACCTTCCGGGAAAACCGCTGATCTATACGGTGTCGCGAAGCTTTATGGATTATTTTGGCATCAACTCGCCCGAGGATCTTCCAAAACTCAAGGAAGTGTTCGTAGATAATCTTGTTCCTCCCACGATCATCAACTCCCATTTCAGCGAACCAGACGGGGAAGAGAAACCGTTGGTGATTTCGGAGACTGGTGAGTTGTTGGAAAACGACGACTCCAAATAGCACAGTTTTCATTCACCGCCTTCATTTTTTCGTTGACCATGAACTATATTCGCAAAATATGCCCGAACAGCTGAGTCCAGCATATTTGAAAAAACTGGCAAATACTTACGGAACACCATTGTACGTTTACCACGCGGAAAAAATAAAAGAACAGTACGAAAGACTGCAAAAGGCATTTGCGCAAATAAACACCAGGTTTTTTTACGCTTGCAAAGCCCTGACCAACCTCAATATTCTTCGGTACATCCGTAGTCTTGGCGCCGGCGTAGATTGCAGTTCCATATTCGAAGTGAAACTCGCGCTGCATGCCGGCTTCTCTGCTGCAAATATCCTTTACACATCAAACGGGATCAATTTTATTGAGATCGAAGAGGCGCAGCAACTTGGAGTAATCATTAATATCGATAGTCTTTCCAACCTGGAAAAATTCGGAAGGAAATATGGCCATACTTATCCGGTAGGCGTAAGGCTTCGTCCCAATATTCTTGCAGGAGGCCATATCAAAATATCTACGGGTCATGACAAGAGTAAATTCGGGATACCTGTGGACCAAATCGATAAGGTGATCGCCCTAGTTGAAAAGTACAATATGCGGATCAATGATCTGCATATTCATACAGGTAGCGACATCAAGGATGCTGACGTTTTTGTGAAAGGCATCGAAATTTTATTCGACGTGATCCCACACTTTGCGGATTTGGAATCTATTGATTTGGGTGGGGGGTTCAAAGTCTCTTACCAGGAGAATGACACAGTAACTGATGTGGAACTGCTTGCAAAAAAGCTGGCTGAAGCATTTGCGGCTCATCCTAATCCCGCTGGCAGACTTTTACAAGTCTGGTTTGAGCCGGGGAAATTTCTTGTTAGTGAATCAGGATATTTTATCACCTGTGTCAATGTTATAAAAGAAACTTCTTCAGCGGTATTTGTGAGTGTGGACAGCGGATTCAATCACCTCATTCGTCCAATGTTTTACGATGCCTACCACAGGATTGAAAATATTAGCAATCCGGAAGGCGAGTGGCAAAAATATTCGGTCGTCGGAAATATATGCGAGACCGACACATTCGCCTGGGACAGGAATATCCGCGAAGTGCATGAAGGTGACTACCTGGCATTTTATAATGCAGGAGCTTATGGTTTTGAAATGTCTTCAAACTTCAACTCCCGGCTAAGACCGGCAGAGGTGCTGGTTAAAGATGGACAAACCCACCTCATACGTGAGCGAGAAAAATTAGAAGATTTGCTCAAAAATCAACCACGAGTTCTATAATCGTAAGGATTCTTCTCAGCCCCTGATCACGGAACAAGGTCATGCGCTTCCCTAATTTTGTCTATCTTCGGAATTTGCAATTCATCACCAAAAAAAGGAGCGCTTATGCCTATTCGCATGGAAGATGATCCCATGGAACCAGGGGAAAGTAGTGGCGGGGAAGGCGGCGGAGGCGGAGGGTTTGGGGAAGGCGGGGGCGGCTTATTTGCTCTGCTGCCATTGCTGTTGAGTCTCATCAGGGGCCGAAGCCTCCTGGTGGTTCTCGCCCTTTTGGTGGGAGGATATTTTTTTTTTGGACGCGGTGCTTGCAACCTGAATTCATCTCAAAACAGCCCATTATCGACTGGCGGGGTGCTCGACCCCCGGCAGTTTGCCAAAGCAAAAATCTATGAGTCACTGGATGACGACGATAGCAAGAACCCGCTTCCGGAGTCGGCCAATCTTCAAAAATTTGCACCATCAGTTGGTGACCAGGGGCACCAGGGAAGCTGTGTTGCCTGGAGCAGCGCGTATGGAGCGCGTACGATAGAAGAAGCTATCAGGACAGGGAAAGATCCCAATTCCGTGCGATTCAGTCCCTCCTTTCTTTTTAACCAAATCGGTTTGGGAGGATGTGATGGCTCTTACATTGAGCGCGCCATGGAATTCATGACCCAAAAAGGTTCGGTTGGATATGACCGTTTCCCCTATAGCGACCAGGATTGCTCGGCACAACCCGACCAGCAGCTGCTCGAAGAAGCAGAACAATATCGAATGCGCGGAGCAAACCGTTTGTCGGAAGGGGATCGAACCGATGCCATCGATCTT
>JAJPJP010000103.1 GCA_021324175.1 Chitinophagia bacterium | reverse complement strand
CAATCAAAAAGCCAGTTGCGGTTCCCCGTCTTGCCCTTAGTAATTATTTTTGTATAAATCGATTGCTGTCAATAAAAATGCATTTTTTGCCGACCCGCAACCTTCTCTGTAAATACCTGTTCTGTTTTGGACTGTTCCTATGTCTGGATCAGACCGGCTATACACAGACTTACGTTTTTGCCCAGCTGAATGGTTCACCGCTTAATACCAGCGGCTGGAACATTACAGGGGACGCGAGGGTACGCAACGTGACCGGGACGGGCAACTCCGAGCTGTTGCTCTGCCCCGCAGAGCAAAATTCCAACGGCGCGGTTTTTTTCAGCCAGCCGATCAACCTTTCACGCTGTGTCAGCTGGATCGCAGAATTTGATTTCAGGATGTATGACGGAACGGGCGCGGATGGAATTGCGTTTTGTTTCCTCGACGTCCCACCTACAGGTTTTGTTCGCGGCGGCGGTCTTGGCATTCCGGACAATGCCAATGGGTTGAAGGTTTGTTTCGATACATGGAACAACTGCATCCCTTTCGACACGGGCACGGTCCACTATGATATGCCCAAGATCGAAATCCGCTGGGGTGTGGGATATGACGACGATTCTGATCCAAACAATATCATTTACGGGGAATGCCGGCAGGGTCCGACGCGCGACAATTCGGACGGCAAACTTTCCTATATACGCTCTCCAAATTACAACCACGCAAAAATCTCCTATGACAGCGGCCTGATCAAGGTATATGTCAATGACACGCTTTACCTGCAAGCCAATAACCAATTCAATTTTACCGGCTATATGGGGATAACCGCCAGCACCGGCGGCTATACGGACAACCATTCGATCAAAAACCTGATCATCTATACGCAGATGCCGCCGTCTGTTCCGGGGCAGGCAAGAAGTTTTTGCCCTTACGACACCGTTTCATTAGGTGGCCCCTCAAATCCCGGTTACGGATATGCCTGGTCGCCTGCGACGGGCCTTAACGACACGACGCTCGCTTCGCCGCTGCTTCACCTCTCGAATGACTCTGCGAACGCGCAGTCGCACACTTACTATATCCGCACTTCGTTTCTCAGCCGCCCCGGGTGTTCTTCTTTGGACAGCGTCACGGTAACCGTTTATCCAAATCCCAAGGTGAACTTCGTCATGCCCGAGATCTGCCTCACGGATGCCATTGCGCAATTTTACGACAGTAGCTACACGTCAGATAACGCGAGCCTGCCTTTCACTTACCAGTGGAATTTTGGAGACCCGAACGCTGGCCCCGGGAATTCAAACAGTTCAACCGGGCAGAATCCTGCGCACCATTACAGCGCAGCGGCACACTACAACGTAGGCCTGGCTGTCACGAACAGTTTAGGATGTGCGGATAGCGCAAGCAAGGTCTTTACGGTTAACGGCGCCGTTCCGCGCGCAGTCTTCGAGGTAAGCAACCCCGGAAGCCTTTGCAGTAATCGCACCGTTCAAATTACCAACAGCAGCACCGTCGACTTTGGATCGATCATCCGTGTCGAGATATCCTGGGGCGACACAGTTGGAAATTCGTATGTTGACAGTTTTCCCTACCCGGGTAAAACCTATAGTCATCAATACCCTGACCCAGTCACAGCGCAAGCCGCGACGTATGAGCTTAGCATGATTTCCTCTTCGGGAATCAGTTGCCGGAACGAGATCGACCAGCAGATCACCGTGCAGCCCAGCCCCCATGTCCTGTTTAGCGCCATTTCGGCGGTTTGCGACTATGCACCGCCGCTGACAATCTCGCAAGCGACTGAGCTAACCGGAATGAACGGATCCTTTTCGTATAGCGGAAGAGGAATATCCGACGCGGGGCTTCTCAATCCGGCGCAGGCGGGCCCCGGCATCGATACGCTGCAGTATACTTACGCGGGAACCGACGGCTGTCGGGACTCAGCCATTCAAACCATTTTAGTCATTGCTCCGCCGAAGGTATTCGCGGGTGATGATACGGCTGTAGTCATTAATCAGCCATTACAGTTACAGGGACAAAGCTCAGATTCAGCGGGCGATACTTTTCTATGGTCTCCGTCTTTTGGCCTCAACGATAGCACGATTTCAAATCCTACTGCGCTGCTGGGGCCCGGCACGGACTCCATCCGCTACGTTCTAACTGTCATGGATACCGCAGGCTGCCTGGGCGAAGCTTCCATCGAAATCAAGGTGTTTAAAACCCTTCCGGATATTTTCGTTCCCAATGCATTTACCCCTGCGAAAGACATTGACAATATTTTCAGACCGATCCCGGTCGGCATTTCTTCACTCCGCTATTTCCGCATCTACAACCGCGTCGGACAGCTGGTTTACAGCACAACAAGACTGGGCGACGGATGGAATGGTATGCTCGATGGCAAACTGCAGGACACGGGCACCTATGTGTGGATGGTGGAAGGCACGTCGTATCTGGGCAAAGTAATTTCTAAAAAGGGGACGATGGTATTGATCCGCTAGTGCGCTTCAGCGTTTCTTATCAAAACGAAGATTCTTTACGCGGCCCCCTGAAAGCAGGAACCCCGATACCTCGTGGCTGCTGCTGTCCCGAGTAAACCTGACCAACCCCAGGTCCCCGAGAAACTGGTCAGCTGAACCGATGTCTTGCAAGAGAGCGATATCACCAAGGTGAAAATGATGCATGGCAAGTTTACCAGAATCGGTGGTAACTGAATATTCTGTCAGGAGTTCCGGGCTGTAATAAGTGCCCGCGAATCGGGAGATCATGTGCGGGTCCGATTGGACGGGCTCAATTCTTTTGGCTATGATGGATTTATATTTTAGCGTGTTAACGCTGCCATCTTTGTCTTTAACAAAAGTCATCGCCGCATGATATGCGTCTATCCAGAAAACCGAATCCGATTTGGCAGTCATGGGGAATTTGGATTCGCCGGTGGCCTGCGTCATCAGCTGACCGTCCTCAAAAGTGAGCGTGACTTCCCATCCGGGACCGAGTTCATAAATGCCTTCATATTTCTTTAGAAGCGCGGGGTCAGGTTTCACAGTCGGCAGGTCTCCGATATTTTTTTCGGGCTGTTTGAACTGATCTTTTAAGAAATAAGCGGCGACTTTCTCTGCGTAGCCCGTTGGATCGAAATCGCCTGAATTGCTCAGGATAATAATTGAAAGTTTCTGTTCGGGATAGTGCATGATGATGGTCCTGTAGCCGGCCCAGCCTCCCGTATGCGAAACCGTGGGAAGGCCCCTGTCAAAACCATAGGCGAGGCCGTAGCCATAAAAAACGGTATCGCCGTTATTGAGAGTCCCCCGGCTTAACATCCTCAGGAAAACAGGGTTCTTTTCTTCCATCATCTTCTGGCAACTGATCACCCATCTGCCCAGGTCGTCGACAGACGTAAAGAGCGAACTGCTTCCATATGCGGTCAATGGTCCGAAAACGCGCCGATAACCGCTTCCCGAAGATTCATAAGAGTAGGCAAGGTTGGGAATTATTTCATGGTAGTCACTTTGAAAATGCGAAGAACTCATTCCCAATGGGCTGAAAATATTCTCCTCCGTCCAATCCGTAAATTTTTTGCCGCTTACTTTTTCGACGATCGCGGCAAGAAGGTTGTAACCGGTATTTGAATAAGACTCCCTGGCTCCGGGCTCGAAATCGAGATCGCGCTGGTGTTTTACCATACGCACGATGTCCTCGTAGCTGAAAACATCGTCCCAGCGCCAGCCTGCGGCATGAAGCGCCTCGGGCCAGTCACGCAGACCGCTGGTATGATGGAGCAGGTGGCGGACGGTGATCCCGCGACCGAAATCAGGTACCCAGGACAGGTATTGATGAATATCGGCGTCTTCGGAAATTTTCCCCTGCTGAATGAGGGTGGAGATGGCGTAACCCGTAAATTGCTTCGATACCGATGCGATATAAAAAACGGTATTGTTCAAAACGGGGGAGCGATGTTCCAGGTTTGCCAGGCCATACCCTTTTGAAAAAACGACCTGCCGGTCATGGACAATTTCCACTGCGCAGCCTGGCGTTCCTGCCTCCTCGTAATGTTGGAAGATTCTGTCCATCGCTGCTTCGAATGAGCGGTCTTTGGCCCGCCGGCATCCGGGATAAATGAGTAAAACGAGCAGTATGCCACGCGCAACATTCAGGCAAGGGATGCGTCGGCGAAAGAGCAAGTTCTTCATGGCTCGGTCATTTATTGATTATAACGGTAACGTTCAACCCAAGTCCTGGCCGCTTATTCCTTCAGCATGATCTTTTTCCCGGTCTTGGCAGATTCCCTGGCTGCCGAAAGGATTTTTACCACGACCAGGTTGTTGTCCAGCGAAGAAAGATCGTGCCCCGGATCAAGGCCTTCTTTCAGCACGGCGTGCAAATATTGGATATTATCCCTGTAAACGTAGGGCTCAAGACCAACCGGACGATAGACAGTCGTATCGCGTCGCACCAGTTCGTTCGCGTTGAGCGCATGCAGGTATCCTTTTTTCCCGAATACTTCGAGGTCTTTTATCCCGTATGGCCAGTTCCATGAAGCCTCGATAAGCCCCGTCGCTTTGGGGTATTCCAGCATGATGGTCGCGTCGTCATCCACCTTTGGATAAATATCGGGTTTGATTTGGTGCGTAACACAGGAGACCGAAACGGGCGTTTTCCCGTCCATCAGCCATACCATCAGGTTGGCGCCATAACAGCCGAAGTCCATGACTGCTCCCCCGCCGTTTTTTACAGGATCAGTGAGCCATTTTAAAAAGTCGGGGCTGCAGCCGATTTCGACAGGTCCCTGGTGACCATCGTGGACGACCATCTTTACGATATCGCCTATTGAGTTCCCTTCATGGATCATGCGGTACACCTGCTGGTTGCTCTTATACCAGGTGGTTTCATAATTGGTAAGCACCTGGACATGATATTGCCTCGCTAGGTCGGCTATTCGCCGCGCGTCAGCCTCAGTGGTCGCGAGTGGTTTTTCCACCATCACCGGCAGATGTCGCGGCGCGCAGGCCTCGACGACGCCAAGGTGGTCAGCAATTGCATTGTAGGCAAGTACAACGTCTGGTTTTATATGATCCAGCATCAACTCAAGGTCAGAATAAAAAAGCGAGTCGGGTAAATGAAAAATATCGCGATATTTTTTTACCAGTTGCTTATCTGCTTCGGCGATGCCCACAATCATCACTTCGCCGTCGCGAAACTGATGCATGATATTGTTGACGTGGTCATGATTAAGTCCCGCGACGCCGACTTTCAGCAGGGGTTGGGCATTCGCTTTAATTGTTGCGGATGCAAGCCAGCCCAAGGTAAGGAGGCCCGAGACTAAAATTCGGAAAATTGCGGATCGCATAACAAATTTTTTCGAATTAAAGGTAGAACTTGAAAGCGTTCGGCGGCGGCCGTCGTAATATAAATTATTGGATGCGGGAAAACTATTTTTTGCGGTGTTCTTCAACGTTATTTCGGCCTACATAATTCGGCGGGAAAGGCAAATCATTACTATATTTATGCCGCCTCAAGAGCAATTCTGACTATGCAACTGGAGAAAGCGACGAAATTCATACTTGACAAGATGGCTGCTGAATTACCTTCCTACCTGACCTATCACGGCGTCAGGCACACCAAGGAGGTCATGCGTTGTGCAGACGAACTGGCTGCATCGGAAAAGGTAAACGGCGACGATCTTATTATACTTCGTACTGCAGCTGCTTTCCATGATGCGGGTTTCCTCGAAGCATATGACGGCCACGAGGAGGTCTCCTGTGGCGTTGCACAGACCTATCTTCCTAAGTTCGAGTACAATGAGGACGAGATCAAAAGGGTATGCGACACCATCATGTCGACGCGTCTGCCCCAGGAACCGACCAATCTCATTTCCGAGGTGCTTTGCGACGCAGATCTTTACTATCTCGGAACGAACAATTATAGCCCGGTTGCAGAGAGCCTCTACCAGGAACTTCTGGCTGCAGGTATGATGAAGGGCAGAGAGGAATGGATTCACCATCAAATAAAGTTTCTACACGCCCATCATTATTTTACGCCGACTGCTCAGGCCAACCTGACTGCCAACCAGCACCAGAATCTGGCCATACTCCAATCTCAGACACTGACGACCAAATCTGTGACAGGACATAAGGATTTTTATTTCACTGATCTCCTGCTCATAATGGTAGGTGTCATTACGGCGGGATTTTCGCTCAGAAGCTTTCTAATTCCCAACGATTTTTTCGATGGGGGCATTACAGGTATCTCATTGCTGATCCAAAAGCTGACTAAATTCAACCTTGGCTACGTAATCGTCGTTGCCAACCTGCCCTTCGTCGTCATGGGTTATTTTTCGATCAACCCACGATTTGCTTTCAAGACGATTTTTTGCATCCTGATGCTTGGTCTTTGCCTTTTGTATTTCCCCTACCCGGTCGTCACTTCGGATAGTTTGCTCGTTTCAATCTTTGGTGGATTTTTCCTGGGTATCGGCATCGGACTCACGATGCGCGCCGGCTGTGCCGTTGACGGTATTGAAGTCCTCGCACTGTACACTTGGCGCAGGACCAGCTTCACGATCAGCGAGATCATTCTTGCACTGAACATCGTGATCTTCGCAATTGCTGCTTCCAATTTCGGGCTGCCGGTCGCACTATATTCCATGCTGACTTATTTTACGGCGACAAAGACAGTTGATTACGTCGTCGAAGGAATAGAAGCTTACACCGGTGTTACCATTATTTCAGGGAAAAGTGAAATCATTAAGGAAAGGCTGGTCAATGAACTTGGGCGAGGTATCACGGTATATAAAGGCGAGCGCGGCTTTTTACCCGGAAAATTTGAAGTGCATAGTGAAGTCGATATCATTTTTACGGTAATTACACGGCTTGAACTCAGAAAGCTAAAAAACCTGGTTAACGATATTGACCCGAACGCGTTTGTCTTCGCCAGTACGATCAAAGAGGCATCGGGCGGCATAATTAAACGCAGGCATATTCACTGACCAGCGGAAGCCATTGCACGTGAATCGCCAGATTTTCTCCGCCTCATAAACTGCAAACTGCATCAAGAACATGGACGGAACCGGGCAATCCATATTGCATAAAATTCAACAGGCCCCGAATCTCACTGATCCGGAAAAGGCTTTGTACGTGAACTTTCTCTCCGAAGCAGAGGCGGATCGACATAACTTAACAGCATTGCTCGAAGAGACCCGCATGGCTCTTGACAAAAAATCCGCCGAACTTGAGATCGAGGCTGCATTGGAAAGGATCCGCGAAAGAACGATGGCCATGAAGGAGAGCGGCGAGCTCGCTGAAACTGCGTCTGAGATCTTCCGCCAGCTACCGGCACTCGGCATACCGCAAAGCGAAATCATAACCTGTGCAATAGTTACGTTTCACCAGGATGAACCACTCGGCGAATGCTGGATCACTGCGCCGGGCGGCAAGGTTTTGCCAAAGGTTTTCCTCCTACCATATGACAAGATTCCAACCTTCCAACCTATCTATGATGGATGGAAGCGCGGTGAAAAATTCATTATCATGCGCCTCGCAGGCGAAGAATTAAGGAGGCACCAGGAATATCTCAAAGAATTTACGGAGATCCCCATTAGGGATTTTCAGGCTGCCGGGCACAACGAAACTTATACACATGCCCTCTTTTATTCCAGGGGCTACCTGCTCATTATTGCCGGCTCGTTGTTAGATGCTCATCGCAACACGCTGCTCCGGATAGGCGCTCTTTTCCAGCAAACCTATACGCGCTTTCTTGACCTGCAAAAGGCGGAATCGCTTGCCAGGGATGCGCAGATCGAAGCAGCGCTGGAGCGTGTACGCAGCAGGGCCATGGCAATGCACAACAGCAATGACCTGTCTTCGGCGGCCATCATGGTATTTACCGAACTACGCAAACTTGGCATTGCGCCAATGCGCAGCGGCGTGGGGCTGATCGAAAAAGCCACGAGGAAAGCGACACTTTACGGTGCGACCAGTTCGGCAATGGGAGATAGTCTCGATCTCGTCGGGTTTGTGGTGCTCCGTGGTCATCCGCTGCTTGAACAACAATATGACTCCTGGTTGAAGCAGCAAGATTATTTCACCGAGCTCAAAGGCGAATTGCTGCGAACTTATTACGAGCGGCTGTCGCTAACTTTCGGGGTGCCGAAGGAGCACATGGAGCATGATCAGTACGGTTACTTCCTTACATTCACCGAAGGTTTTTTGTTTTGCTGGTCGCTGAAACCTTATGAGGACAATGAAATAAAAGTGCTTGGTCGATTCAAATCGATTATCGACCTGACTTTTCGTCGTTATATGGAACTTCAAAAGTCGGAAGCGAGCGCACGAGACGCGGTTAAGCAGGCCACCCTTGATCGCGTGCGCGCAGAAATCGCTTCGATGCGCACTGCAACTGACCTGGAAAGAATCACACCCCTCATTTGGAATGAACTCACAATTCTCGGCATCCCTTTTATCCGTTGTGGCGTATTCATCATGGACGAGGTACAAAAAAGCATTCACACTTTCCTTTCGACACCCGAAGGAAGGGCCATTGCGGCATTTCATATCGCGTATTCCACTCCCGGCAATATTTCAGAGGTGCTGAATCACTGGAGGCATAAAAAAAAATACATTGACCACTGGGGCGAAAGCGAATTTGCTGAGTTTGCCGACGCGATGGTAAAACAAGGAGGCCTCGATTCCCGCGAACATTACTTGCGAACCATCCCACACGGCGGCATCCACCTGCATTTCCTCCCTTTTCTTCAGGGCATGCTCTATGTAGGGAATACCAGCAAGCTTGATGATGAAGAGATCCGGGTGATACAATCCGTAGCTGAAGCATTTTCGACTGCCTATGCCCGTTACGAGGATTTCAATCGACTCGAAATTGCAAAAATGCAAGTGGACCATACGCTGCAGGAACTCAGGCAGACTCAGCAGCAGTTGATCCAGTCGGAAAAAATGGCTTCGCTCGGAGAGCTGACAGCGGGCATTGCCCATGAAATTCAAAACCCCCTCAACTTCGTTAATAATTTTTCCGATCTCAACGTGGAACTGCTCGAGGAAATGAAAGAAGAGATCATCAACGGCAATTTTGACGATGTCCGGTCAATTGCCAATGACGTGATCGAAAACGAAGAAAAGATCAACCAGCATGGAAAACGTGCGGACGGCATTGTCAAGGGGATGCTCCAGCACAGCCAGGCGAGCACGGGGCAAAAAGAACCAACAGACATCAATGTTCTCGCTGATGAATATCTGCGGCTTGCTTATCATGGGCTCCGCGCCAAGGATAAATCGTTTAATGCAAAAATGATTACCGACTTTGACAAGCACATTGCCAAGATAGACATCATGCCCCAGGAAATCGGGCGCGTCCTGCTCAACCTCATCAACAATGCTTTCTATGCAGTCAATGAGAAAAGGGCGACGGCGAAAGAAGGCTATGAGCCTTCGGTGCAAGTCCGGACCAAAAAGCTCCCTGACGGTATAGAATTAGTTATTCATGATAATGGCACCGGTATACCGGAAAAAGTCCGCGACAAAATTTTCCAGCCCTTTTTTACCACCAAACCAACCGGGCAGTCCACGGGACTCGGTCTTAGTCTTTCCTATGATATCATGAAGGCGCATGGCGGACACATAACAGTCGAAACCGAGGAAGGCGAAGGAACATCCTTTATTGTCCGGCTTCCCGAATGAACCGCGGCATATTTTGATGCTATCGATAAATAGCGTGAATAGGCTACTGATATTTATTGTAAATTTCCCGTTTTAAACAACTGCGGTCATGGTCTTCGAACTGCTGCTAACTATCATCATCGTCCGCTATCTTAAGAGATCGATGAAGACGGCAATTAATCTGCCGAAGTGGGACCGGATTTTTCAGACGATCTTTTACGTGGCGATCGCGCTTTTCATATTGCAGTTTGTTGGACAAGGCATGGAAAAGGTCGTCACCTGGAGTTCGCACCTGATCCTTCTTTACCTGGTGTATGTACTCTATAAGGAACCGGAATTTAAAGTGGCAAGACCGGTTCTGCTTGCCGTTGCGCCATATATCCTGCTCCAGCTTTTTGATGACATTGCCAAGCTCACAAACGAGAACCAATACGAGGGCTGGAAAAACCTGCTCGGCGTAGCCACCGGGTTTTCTGTCGTGTGGATGATAACCATGTTATTTATCATTAATCGACAGCGAAAGGCTCTTGAAAAGGAGAAAGTAAAAGCCAAGGAAGAAGAAGAACAGAAGATAAAGGTGCTGTCCCTGAAGGATCAGCTTGAAATACAGGTCCAGGAAAGAACTGCAGAGCTGACAAAGCAAAAAGAAGAATTGCAGACCGCCCTGGAAGAACTAAAATCTACCCAGAATCAGCTGATTCAATCCGAAAAGATGGCGTCACTGGGTGAGCTGACTGCGGGTATCGCGCACGAGATCCAGAACCCCCTGAATTTTGTCAACAATTTTGCGGACGTCAATACCGAGCTCATTTCAGAAATGGAGCAGGAGATCCAAAATGGAAACCTCGGGGAGGTCAAAGAGATTGCGCGGGACATCCGGGAAAACGAGGCAAAGATCAGCTTTCATGGAAGACGTGCTGATGCGATCGTCAAGGGCATGCTTCAGCATTCAAGAAGGAACACGGGACAAAAAGAACCCACGGATATCAATGCCCTCGCCGACGAATATCTTCGCCTGGCTTACCATGGACTCAGGGCTAAGGATAAATCATTCAACACCACTATGAAAACCGAATATGATGCCTCGATTGGAAATATCGAAGTAGTTCCGCAGGACATGGGCCGTGTATTGCTCAACCTATTTAATAATGCATTTTATGCGGTCATGCAAAAGGCCAAAGATGCTATTCCCAACTATGAGCCGACAGTTTCCGTTCGAACAAAAAGATTCGCCGATAAGATCGAAATTCGCGTCAAGGACAACGGTTGTGGAATGCCGACGGATTTGGTGAGCAAGATATTCCAGCCATTTTTTACGACCAAGCCAACCGGGCAGGGGACGGGTCTTGGGCTAAGTTTGAGTTACGATATTGTCAAGGCTCACGACGGGGATATCCAGGTCGAAACCGCCGAGGGTGCCGGCAGCGAATTTATAGTGCGACTGCCCGCAGAATAGTTCCGGTAGCGTCCCGCAGGGGCCTTACCTGAGGCAGCAAATATCGACAACGTGCGAACGGTCGGAGTGAACGGGGGAGGTTTAACTTTAATGTCTGGGGATTGGATAAAAATAAACGAGAGTAGTCCGAGCTACCCGAATTTATTCTATCATTGCGGGGCTTTATTGCCTATTTTTAACAAGAAAAAGTCAAACGATGAAAATTCTGGTTGTGGATGACGAATCCGATATCCGCACATTATTTGAACAGCGGTTCCGGAAAGAAATCCGGAATAACGAAATGCAATTCGCATTCGCCTATTCTGGGGATGAGGCGCTTACCTATCTGACTAACCTCTCCCACGAAGCGGTTTTGATACTTTCCGATATCAACATGCCGGGCATGAGCGGCCTTGAACTGCTCAAGAGAATCAAACAACGTTTTGAAAACCCGCCGCCGGTCGTGATGATGATCACAGCATACGGAGACCAGGAAAATTACAACCAGGCCATGTCGATGGGTGCAGACGATTTTCTAACAAAGCCCATCGATTTCTCATTGTTGAAGGATAAATTAAAATCGCTAATAGATGACAAAAATTCTGGTAGCTGATGACGAAGCCGACCTGGAGATGCTGATCAAGCAGAAGTTTCGCCGACAAATCCGCGAGAGGCAGTACGAATTTTTTTTTGCTTCAAATGGTGTGGAGGCGCTGGAAAAGCTACGGGCCAACGAAGATCTTGACATTCTGCTCAGCGATATCAATATGCCGGAAATGGATGGGCTTACACTACTCGGAAAACTGAACGAAGTAAGTCCCATCATCAAGGCAGTCATTGTCTCGGCTTATGGCGACATGGACAATATCCGCACTGCCATGAACAAGGGGGCCTTTGACTTTATTACAAAGCCTGTGAACTTTGACGACCTGGAAACCACGATCAACAAAACGATACGCTATGTCTCCCAGACGCGCGAAACGCTCGAAGCGATCAAGGAAAACAACATCCTTCGGATGTATGTTGACAAAAATGTCCTGAGCTTTATGACGCGGCGTGAATTTGAAAATACCCTCATGGCCAATGAAACCATCGAGGCGACAGTAGTGTTTATTGATGTTTGTGGTTTTACGGCCATAACGGAAAATTCAGAACCCGACAAGGTAGTTACGCTGTTGAACAAATATTTCGACGTAATGGTCAGGGAGATCATTGCGCAGAACGGCTATGTCGATAAATTTATCGGCGACGCCATCCTGGCGGTCTTCAGGGGAGAATTTCACCTCGACCGGGCGGTCGACGCGAGCCTCGCGGTCCGCGAGCAGATCGAAAAGCTGCCTAACGAAACTGGCGACATTTTTTTCAACCCCAAGGTCTCGATTGGCATCCATTCGGGCGAAATGATTTCGGGCAATATCGGGTCGGCCGACCTGCGCCGCCTCGACTGCACTGTCATCGGCGACGTTGTCAATACCGCTCAGCGTCTGCAGGGCGTTGCGGAAGCCGGGCAGGTCCTGATCACGGAGTCTTCTTATGAGAAGATCAAGGAGTCCTTCAGCTGCAACAAGGTCAAGGAAGCCGTTTTGAAAAACAAGAGCAACCCCATTTCGATATTCGAGGTTCTTTCCTAGGGAAGTCCTGCGGATCTGACGATGATGCATACGCTACATTACCGGCACGAGCCACTGTTACTTATCATGCTTTCGCTTTGTTTCCTTTTCTCGGAGGGGCAATCCAGGTATGACATTTGCGTTTATGGCGGAAGTTCTGCGGGCGTCGTCGCTGCATGCGCCGCTGCCCGGTTGCATAAATCAGTATTGCTGGTCGCACAGGGCAGGCATCTGGGCGGGCTTACATCGGGTGGCCTCGGGAACACCGATATTGGCAACAAGTTCGCTATTACCGGCATTGCCCGAAATTTTTACCGCCGCCTTGGAAAATACTACGGCAAATTTGAACAGTGGACCTTTGAGCCACATGTCGCCGAAAAAATTTTCGACGATTACCTCCGCTCGGCGCATGTGACGGTTCTCTACGATTATCGCATTCTTCGCGCCGAAAAAAAAGAGGGCAACCTGGCTGCAATCACAGTTCAGAGCCCGGCCCATGGGCCGCTTCAAACTATCAGGGCCAACATTTTCATTGACTGCAGTTACGAGGGAGATCTGCTGCCGGTGGCGGGCGTGTCCTATACCTTGGGGCGGGAGTCAAACGATACCTATGGTGAAACCTATAACGGCGTGGAGCTCCGGGACAAGCACCAGTTCCCGAACGGCGTCGACCCATACCGGGTTAGCGGCGATCCTGCCAGTGGCCTGCTATGGGGAATTAGCCCCGCTGCGTTGCAGTCGCAGGGTTCGGGCGATTCCAACATTCAATCCTATAATTACCGGATATGCCTAACCGATGACCCGGCGAACCGCATCCCGATCATCCGTCCTCCTGATTATGATTCGACGCATTATGAGCTGCTCGTTCGCCTGATGAAGGCGCAACCAGGAAAAAAATCCCTTCATGATTATTTCAGCTGGGACCTCATGCCCAACCGCAAGACCGATATCAATAACAATGGCGCTTTCTCGACTGATATGATTGGCATGAATGATCATTATCCCGAAGCGGATTTTATCCGGAGGAGCGAGATTGTCCGGCAACACGAAGCTTATACGCGCGGCCTGCTATACTTCATCGGCCATGATACTCGTGTGCCGGATGAAATCCGACGGGAAATGGCGCAATGGGGATACCCAAAAGACGAATATGCGGACAATAATCACTGGACGCCGCAACTCTATGTTCGCGAAAGCCGCAGAATGGTTGGCGAATATGTCATGACGGAAGCAAATTGCGAGGGGACGAAAGTCGCAAAGGACGGCATCGGGCTGGCGGCCTATACCATGGATTCGCACAATTGCCAGCGGATCGTTGTTCATGGGATGGTCAAAAATGAAGGTGACGTACAGGTAGGAGGTTTTGACGCCTACCCCGTTTCCTATCGCTCGCTCGTGCCCAGGAAATCAGAATGTACTAACCTTCTTGTGCCAGTTTGCCTGTCCGCAAGCCATATCGCTTATGGCTCCATCCGGATGGAGCCGGTATTCATGGTGCTGGGAGAATCAGCCGCCGTGGCAGCATCGCTGGCGATCGACGACCGAAAACCTGTTCAGGAGGTCGATGTGCAAATGATCAACCGCATCCTGAATGCAAACCCGGAGCTTGATGGCACGATACCTGAGATTCTTGTTGACGTGGCGGACAGCGGTCATGTTACTTTAAATGGTCAGTGGACGCCGCTTGCGCAGGGAGGATATCGAAAATCCTATCTTACAGCAAGTGAGAATCCGGCCAACTCGGCCCGGTTTAATCCTGAAATCAAGCAATCGGGGTCTTATTCTGTGTATGTCTATTTGCCTGGTTCGGCCGGAGCAAACCATCGATGCCTTGTGGAGGTCAATTCGGGGTCAGCACGGGAAACAAAGTTGATTCATGGGAGCCGGCCTAATATGGAAGGGCCGGGCGAGTGGATCAGGCTGGGGCGATGGCGCTTTCGCAAAGGAAAAGGCAGTTCCGTTGTCATTCGTGGCGCCGGAGGTGAAGGGGTCGTCGCCGCAGATGCGCTGCTATTTGTGGCCGCTGAATAAATTTCCGTACTATATCAAGTATCTTTCAATATCAAATTGCAACTGCAGCCATGTTTAACAAATCGCCCCTTCTTACTGTTCTGCTTTTGTCCGCTTCAATTGTCCTCTCGGCACAGGATAGCGTGACAATCGACCAGATTGTAGCCGCTGAGAAAATGTATGATCTTGATTTTACGCCCGCTAAACGTGACTCGATCCTTAGCGGAGCGTATGATAATCTGCATTTCTACCGGTACGTGCACCAGCACCCGCTGGCCAACGAGGTTCCGCTTCCATTATGGTTCGATCCCCTCCTGCCTGGCAGAAAAGCGCCGACAAAGCAGATTCCCCTGGACTGGAAGATCCCGGAAAATCAGCCGATGCCAAAAGATCGGAATGATTTGGCTTTTTACTCGATTGCACAATTGGCATCGCTGGTAAAAAGCAAGAAAATATCTTCGGTAGAATTGACGAAGTTTTTTATCGAAAGGCTAAAAAAATTCGCGCCCCAACTCCATTGCCTGGTTGAACTTACTGAGGAGATTGCGCTTGAGCGGGCAACGAGGGCAGATGCGAATCTCGCCCGCGGCATTTATAAGAGCCCGCTTCAGGGTATCCCCTACGGATTAAAGGATCTCTTTGCCGCGACAGGGACGCATACGACCTGGGGCACGCCACCATACAAAAGCCAAGTTATTGACGAGAACAGTTTCGTAGAGCAACAGCTTGAAAAAGCCGGCGCAGTGCTGGTGGCCAAGCTTTCGCTCGGCGAACTGGCGATGGATGACGTCTGGTTCGGCGGACTCACGCGGAATCCATGGAATCTCGACCGGGGCTCAGGGGGATCTTCGGCGGGTTCAACGGCTGCTACGGTTGCGGGCCTTGTTCCTTTTGCCATTGGCACGGAAACCTTTGGTTCTATCGTTGATCCTTCTATGCGGTGCGGAGCGACAGGGCTGCGTCCGACCTTTGGCAGTATCAGCAGAACTGGTGCCATGGCGCTGTGCTGGAGCTCGGACAAAATTGGTCCCATCTGCCGCAGCGCCTCGGATGCCGCAATCGTTTTCGCCTATATCCACGGAGCTGACGACGTCGACCGTTCGTCGCGCAATATTCCATTCAACTACAGCGAGAATTTCGACATAACAAAACTCCGGGTGGCCTACGTAAAAAATTACATCGATACGCTTCCGGAAGGCGCCCCCGAAAAAAAGGCAATAGCGACACTCCAAAAACTTGGCGTCCGTGTCAGCTCTTTTGAATTCCCGCATAACCTTCACGCCGATGCATTACTGGGTTTAATTATTGGTGCCGAGTCCGCAGCCGCCTTTGACGAATTGACGAGAACAAACCTGGACGACCAGATGGTACAACAAAACAAAGACCGCTGGCCTAATTCATTCCGCACCGCCCGTTTTGTCCCCGCGGTCGAATATATCAACGCATGCCGCATGCGCTGGCTGATTATGGAAAAAATGGACTCTGTTTTCTCGGCGTATGATATCGTGATTGCTCCACCTGAAACCGGCGAGCAACTCGGCGCCACCAACCTTAGCGGCAACCCGAGCATCACGCTGCCCGTAGGATTTAGTAAAGAGGGTATGCCCGTCTGCCTGTCATTCATCGGTAAACTTTATGATGAAGGCAGGCTGGTGGCATTCGCAAAAAGATTCCAGGATGCAACATCGTATCACCTGCAGCATCCGCCGCTCTTCCGCTAGTCGCCAGTTGCGATGACGGCCTTTTCTACCGATGGGATTTTTTCGGCCATTTCATTGATAAGCTGGGCGATCAGTGAAGTCCATCCCGTCTGGTGGCTGGCCCCGAGGCCGTGACAATCATCCCCATGGAAGAATTCATGGTAAAGCAGAAGATCTTCATTCCCGGGTCGCTGGTAAAACCAATTGTACTGGCCGAAGATTGGGCGGCTGCCATCCTCCTTGCGGGTAAAAAGACTGATCAGCCGGCGGCTTAGCTCATCGGCAACCTGCTGGAGATTCATCTTCACGCCCGAACCTGCGGGGCATTCCACTTGCAATTCATCCCCGTAGAACTCTCCGTATTTGCGAATAGCCTGTATGATCACATAATTGACCGGCATCCAGATGGGGCCTCTCCAGTTGGAGTTTCCCCCAAAAAAGTCTGAAGTCGAATCGCCCGGATCATATCGGATCGTATAATCGACTCCATGAATGTTGATGGTATAGGGATGCCTGTCGTGGTATTTTGAAAGTGCCCTGATGCCGCCGGGTGCAAGGAATTCAGTTTCGTTTAAGAGGCGCTGAAGGAGAAATACCAGTTTTTGACGGGGAACCAGCGAAAGGAGTAACTGTTCGCCGTCGCTTCCTTCCTCGTTAGGCCAGTAGAGCCCGTTCTTTTTCCTGTAGCCCTCAAACCACCTGATCCGTTTTTTGAAATCCGCCAGTTTGTTGAGAATCTTTTTATCGATGACCGAAACGGCAAAAAGTGACGTAAGTCCCACAATGGAGTAAATTCTCAATTGTAGAGGCTCGCGGTTACCGATAGCCAGCGTATCGTAAAAGAATTTGTCATCATCATTCCACATCCCCTGCTCGTTGAGCGCTTCTGCGATCATTACAAACTGCTCAAAAAATTTTGTCGCCGTGTCTTCAAACGATTCGTCCTTCATGGCAATCTCCAGAGCGATATCCATCATGTTGAGTGCATACATCCCCATCCAGCTCGTACCGTCCGCCTGTTCCAGCTGCATGTCGCTTGAGATCCTGTGACTGCGGTTAAAAACGCCGATGTTGTCAAGTCCAAGAAAACCACCTTCGAACATATTGTTCCCGTTAGCATCCTTCCGGTTGATCCACCATGTGAAATTGATGAGCAGTTTCTGAAAAATCTTTTTGAGGAAAACGATATCTCCTTTCCCTGTCATTTTCTTCTCAAGCTGGTAGACCTGCCAGGCTGCCCAGGCCTGCACAGGAGGATTAACATCACTGAAATTCCATTCGTACGCCGGGATCTGCCCATCGGGCTTCATGTACCATTCCCGCATAATCAGCAGAAGCTGGTGCTTGGCAAATATGGGATCGATCAGGGTCATGGCAATCGTCTGGAACCCCAGGTCCCATGCTGCATACCAGGGGTATTCCCATTTATCCGGCATCGCGATGATATCCTGATTTTTGAGATGTTTCCATTCGTGGTTGCGCCCCCACAGACGGTTTGCGCTTTTTGGTGCCAGGCCGTCGCTTCCGTGCAGCCATCTCTCAATATCGAAATTGTAAAACTGTTTACTCCACAAAAGACCGGCGAGTGCCTGACGCTGAATTTTTCTCCAGTCTTCGCCCAGGCTAGCCGGGAGGATCGCATCATAAAAAGCATCCGATTCTTCCTTCCTGCTCGAAAAAATCCGCGCGAATCCGTTTCCAAAAGCATTTTCCATGATCTTATTGCTCAGCCGGAGATAAATCGTTTTTTTCCCGCCCGGGGGCACATGGCACCGATAGACCGGGGCAAATTTTGTCCCTGATTTTTTCTGTCGAAGCAGTTCGACATTTTCTCCCCGAATAACCGCCCCATGAAATGCATCCTTGACAAATGGCGTCTTGTTTGGAACGCCGCTCACTATTTCAAAATTGGTCTCATTCTCTGTAAAAAGGCAGTCCTGCGCAGTCTGGAAATACAGGTAGTACGTTTCAAGTCTTGGATGCGTTGCGCGCACGGAGTTCTTGTCTCGATGCGCGATAACGGGTTTTTTTTCGATCGCCCCGTTTTGCCATCGGTTATAAAACCATAGAGTGGGCATAACCGTTAGATCCGCGGCCCTGTGAAAGCGGTTCTTTATCTCGATACGAATAAAAATGTCCTTGCTGTTCTGCTTTGCATAGGTGACATGCACGTCAAAATATTCATCATCGTCGAAGATCCCGGTATCGAGAATTTCAAATTCTCCTTCGAACTTCGAGCGGTTTCGGTTTTCGCGGGCAAGCTTTTCGTAAGGGAACGCCTGTTGCGGATATTTATACAGGTATTCCATGTAGTAGTGAGTCGGCGTATTGTCGAGATAATAATAAAGCTCCTTAACGTCTTCGCCGTGGTTGCCAAGTGTGTTGCCAAGTCCAAAAAGACGTTCCTTGAGAAGCGCATCTTTCCCATTCCATAAGGCAATGCCGAAGCATAGATTCTGGAAAAAATCCGATATGCCTGCCAGGCCATCTTCGCCCCAGAGGTAGGCGCGGCAATGCGCGTGTTCGAATGGAAAATAATTCCATGCATCCCCGTGGGGACTATAATCTTCGCGGACGGTTCCCCATTGGCGTTCGCTCAGGTAAGGCCCCCAAGGCTCCAGTGGTACTTTTTTCGAAGCATTAACCGTTAAACGCTGATATTCGGCGGTCATATAAAATCAGGTTAATTGTACGGCAAGGTCAGGGCGACGGATCTTCCAGACGGCAAATTTCCTGCATATGGGAAGCTGGCGCTGTCGCCGAACCAGCAGCAGCGCAAATGGCGGCGTAAAATTAGTACTTGCCTGGAATATGGCGTTAGAAAATCCATCCAAGCACCATACAGAACATCACAATTACCGGAGAAGGGAGTCTCGAAAACGCAAGCAGTGCCCACACACCTAAAATGACCACAAAACTCACGATGATGGTTCTGGTATCAGCCATGGACATATCCTTCATCATATAAAAGGTGGCGGCGATGATGATACCAACAACAACCGCGTTGATGCCTTCCAACGCGCGGTAAACTACGACATATTTCTTCAGGTTATGCCAGATAGGGAAAAAGAAGAGGACGAGTAGCGCACTGGGAAGAAATACACCAACAGAAGCAATAATGCACCCGATAAGCTGCATGGTTGTTCCTTTGTCTTTGAGCGCGATTCCACCCATGAAAGAAGAAATCGAAAATACCGGGCCGGGTATCGCGCGCACCACTCCCCACCCTGTATAAAAATCGCCTTTGTCGATGCGGATGACATTCGTCTGGTTCCGCCTCCCGGGTGACTCTGGCCGGACAACAAACTGCTCATACATCATTGGCATGAGCACCTGGCTTCCGCCGAATACCAGGCTGCCAAAACGATAAGAGTTTTCAAAAAGATTGATTGGTTTGCGGTTGGGCAGATTATTTTTTCGCGCCCATTCGCTGCCCGCTCCGGCGATCAGAAAGATTGCCGCAAAGAGCCAGATATTTGTCCATTTGATTTTTTGCGGAGGTTCGTGCTTTTTCGGGATACGCTTGCTACTAAGCGTAGTCACAAAACCACCCAGCACAAGAAGAATTGGAAAAATCCATGGCGTTTTAAATAAAGAATAAGTTGCAATGGCGGCAATGATCATGACCACGCGCGTAATCGTATTGTTGATCGAAACCCGGAAAGCCTTAAACGCAGCGTATGCAAGAAACCCAACCGTCATTGGTTGAATGTATTTGAAAACATCTGTTTTGAGCGCCTCCGAAGGCGTGTACCTGATCAGAAAAGAAAATAAGCCCATCAGAAAGCATGCGGGAAGGATCCAAATGATGATGGTAAGCGAAGCCAGGATCACCCCACCCCTCTTATAACCGATCAGCGTCAACGTTTGAGTCGACGACGCACCTGGCAGCATTTGGCAAAACGCGTTATAATCCATCAGCTCTTCCTCCGTCACATCGCGGCGCCGGTGTACAAAAGTTTTCATCATCATTCCAAAATGACCTTGGGGTCCGCCAAACGCAGTAATACTGTGCAGAAATACCGCTTTCAGGAAAGGGATATGACGTAGCAGGACCATGGGAAAACGTAAACTAAATGGAGTGAATAAAAATACAATTTATCATTTGTTGGAAAAATAATAAAAATGAATCGACGATTTAACTTTCTGTTCGGTAAGAAATGTGTGCGGCCTTTTTATTTCCGGTAGTACCCGGCCTTTTCAATTTCTTCCCGCACGTTATCAGGAACCAGGTAGCGGATGGAACGTCCTGCTTTCACGTTCTCACGGATATGGGTAGCCGAAATTTCGAGAAGCGGCGCGTGAAGGACTGAAACAGATGCTCCTGCCGGTGGTTCGCCGATTTCGTGCCCAGGTCTGCGATAAATATAAAATGAGTAATGTTTCAACAGGTGCTCATGGTTTTTCCATCGGCTGATATTCTGAAAACTGTCGCTGCCCATAACGATTACCCACGAATTGCCTCTGTGTTTTTCTTCGAGAAAGGCAAGCGTGTGCGCCGTGTAAGAGGGTTTGGAAAGCGAAAATTCAACATCGGTCGCCCTTAATTTTTTTTCTCCCTCGATAGCCATCTTAATCAGGTAAAGCCGCTGATGCTCATTTAACATGCCTGTCTGGGGCTTTAACGGGTTCTGTGGCGAGACCACAAACCAAAGTTGATCAAGATCAGTATTTTGTGCCACATGATTGGCAATAATCAGGTGTCCATGATGAATAGGGTTGAAGGAGCCAAAGTATAAACCAACTCTCATTTTTTTGATAATCAGATAATTATATCAATTCCTCGACAAATATGTTTCTTGCTTCATCCAGGCGAAGGCTCAGACGGTATCCCGCGACAGCAACAGAAATCGGGTCTCCGAGTGGTGCAATTTTTTCTATCTTAATAATTTCGCCGGGAACACATCCCATTTCCATCAACTTGAGAAAAATCTCGTCTTTTTCAAATGAGTGAATCCTGGCTATGGCGCCTGACGGCAGGTCGGATAATCGTTTCATTATTCAATGATCGAACAAAAGTAGATTTGCAGCAAGTTTAAATCTTACGATTTTAGAAAAATGGACAAGCCTGGGCGCCTGAAGGTGTATTTGCACAAGACCAAAGGACTAGACCTGCCTCAACGGATCCGGCTTGGACGATTTATCGAATCCATATTCAGGCGCGAACACATCAAGCTGGCGGAACTGCATTACAATTTTTGTTCGGACAATGAAATCCGCTCGCTAAACGCCAAATGGCTGGGCCATGATTACATTACCGATATCCTGACCTTTAACTACGCCACCCCCATGCTGCCGGTTAGCGGTGATATTTTTCTTGGGACGGCGGAAATCAAACGGAATGCTCAGCGTTACAATTCGACCATCAGGCAGGAGACCCTGCGGGTGATGTTCCATGGCGCGCTCCACCTTTCGGGATATGATGATAAAACAGATCCCCAGAAGCAGGCAATGCGCCGACAAGAAGATCATTACCTCAGGTTATATGCCACCGCGTCGAAGTAGAATTGTTCCACGTGGAACGTTCCGCCCCCGATTATCATATGTTCCACGTGGAACATCCCCCTCCCTTCAATTTGCTACCTTTGCGCGATGTTCCCAGAATACGATGTCATTATTGTTGGTGCCGGCCATGCGGGCTCAGAAGCCGCGGCAGCAGCGGCAAATCTTGGATCCAGGACATTATTGATTACAATGAATTTGCAAACCATCGCCCAAATGAGCTGTAATCCGGCGATGGGAGGGATAGCTAAGGGCCAAATTATTCGTGAGATTGATGCCCTCGGCGGATATTCCGGAATTGTTTCGGATCGCAGCATGATCCAGTTCAGGATGCTTAACCGGTCCAAGGGCCCGGCAATGTGGAGTCCGCGAAGTCAAAACGACCGCATGTTGTTTAGCGTCACCTGGCGACAGCTTCTGGAAAACACACCAAACCTTGATTTTTACCAGGATACTGTGCGTTCGATATTGTTAGAGGGAGGAAAAGTATGTGGGGTTATCACAGGACTCGGCAATGAAATAAGAGGGAAAGCGGTGGTTCTAACAAGCGGAACCTTCCTTAACGGGATTATTCATATTGGTGAAAAACAGCTTGGGGGTGGCAGGATCGCCGAAAAATCGTCGACCGGTATTACTGAACAGTTGGTTTCGCTGGGTTTTGAAAGCGCCAGGCTAAAAACCGGAACTCCACCCCGAATTGACGGCCGAAGCATTGACTATTCCAAAACGGAAGAGCAAAAAGGAGATACGGAGATTACGGGCTTTTCTTTTCTCCCTCTCGAAAAACCGGCAAAACAACTAAGTTGCTGGATCACATATACAAATCCCGAAGTCCATGAGATTTTAAAAACGGGTTTTGACAGGAGCCCTATGTTTACGGGTCGAATAGGGGGCACGGGTCCCCGCTATTGTCCGAGCGTCGAAGACAAAATAAACCGGTTTTCGCACAGGGAGCGCCACCAGTTATTTATTGAACCTGAAGGTTGGAATACGGTTGAAGTCTACCTCAATGGTTTTTCCACCTCGCTGCCGGAAGAAGTACAATATAGGGCAATCAGAAAAATCCAAGGCCTCGAAAATGCCCGATTCTTCCGTCCAGGTTACGCGATCGAATATGACTATTTCCCGCCCACTCAGCTAAAATCAACACTGGAAACCAAACCTGTTGAAAACCTGTTTTTTGCCGGCCAAATTAACGGCACAACGGGTTATGAAGAAGCGGCTTGCCAGGGAATTATGGCGGGCATCAACGCGCACTGCAAGACTTCTGCAAAGGCCCCTTTCGTGCTAAAGCGGGATGAAGCATATATCGGTGTCTTAATCGATGACCTGATCAGCAAAGGCACCGATGAACCCTACCGGATGTTTACATCCAGGGCGGAGTTCAGAACTCTTCTGCGCCAGGATAACGCCGATTTGCGCCTAACGCCGAAATCAAATGCCATCGGCCTGGCTTCTCAGCAAAGGATGGAGTCCCTCAAACGAAAACAGCAGGAAGTCGAAACCATTCGGAAGATTTTGGATAATTTTTATATAACAGTAGAAGAATCAAATAGTTATATCAACTCTATTCATGATTCCCCTCTTCCTTACCGCCAAAAAGCCTCCCAGTTACTCCTTAGACCTGCCATCGATTTATTTTCAATGAGCAGGGAAGTTCCGAGGCTTGGCGAAGCGCTTGCAGGTTTTAGTCGTGAGGCCTTGCAACAATCTGAAATTCAAGTCAAATACGAGATTTATATTGAGAAGGAAAAACATCTCGCCGAGCGTATCAGCCAGCTTGAAGGCCTGAATATCCCGGAAAACTTCAATTATGACCGGATCCCCGCGCTTTCGGCCGAGGCATTACAAAAATTTAAGAAAATCAGGCCTTCCTCACTTGGCCAGGCCAGCCGGATTAGTGGCGTCAACCCATGCGACGTGCAAATCCTGATGGTTTATATGGGGCGTTAATCAAAGACCGTATCTCGCGCTGATTTCAAGCATCCTATCGATTGGTCTTCTGGCAGCTTCGATTAATGATGGTGCCAGGTTAATCTCCGGTTCTTCATATTCCAAACAGAGATAAAGCTTTTCCAAAGTATTCAGTTTCATGTGTGGACAATCATTGCAGGCGCAGTTATTATTTGGGGGAGCCGGGATAAATGTCTTTTGGGGTGATTTTTTTTGCATCTGGTGCAGTATTCCCGATTCTGTGACCACGATATAGGATTTTGCGCTATCCCTTGATGTGTACTTTAACAGACCTGTCGTCGACCCAATATAATCGGCGACTTTGAGTACCGATTCTTCACATTCGGGGTGGGCAACTACTTTTGCCTCGGGGTTCCTGATCTTAAGCCTTGTAATTTTCTCCAGGCTGAAAATTTCGTGCACCATGCAACTGCCGTTCCACAGCACCATATCCCGCCCGGTCTTCTTGGTGATATACGCCCCGAGGTTTTTGTCTGGCGCAAAAATGACCTTTTGATCCTTTGGCAGGTCCTCTATAATCTTCTGAGCGTTGCTCGATGTGCAGATAATGTCACTTAAAGCCTTAATTTCAGCGGAACAGTTGATATAGCTGACGACAATATGATCGGGGTATTTCGCGCGGAATTCGGCAAAAAGATGCGCGGGCGCCGAATCAGCCAGTGAACAACCCGCGCGCAGGTCGGGAAGCACTACTTTTTTCGCCGGATTCAGAATCTTCGCTGTTTCTGCCATAAAATGAACCCCGGCAAAAGCGATGAGATCAGCCCCAGTTTTTGCAGCCTCCTGGGCCAGGCCGAGGCTGTCACCAACAAAATCCGCCACGTCCTGGATATCCGGTTCCTGGTAATAATGTGCGAGCACAACTGCATTTTTTTCCTTCTTTATTCTCGCAATTTCCGAGAAAAGATCGAGTTCGGGATCGATTTCAACGTCGAGAAAGCCTTTTTTTTCCAAATCCTTACTTGAAGTGTGCATATCACTCATAATAAATAATAAATACTTTATTTATAAAATAACCTATTATTACTATAACCAAGAATAGGGGATAACTTCGATAGCAAAAATAGTTTTAAATAGAATTACCTGTTTGTCCACAGTTTCGATCCGGTTATTCATATAAAAACAATCCGGCAGAACCTAATGTTTGCTGAGAAAAATCGTCATCTGTTCACAAGATCGGACTATTGTTGATTCGTTGTCCCGTTAAGAAGTTTTTTAAGTTTCATGTGTAGCCGGTATGGCATAAACCCCGGTTTGTGGGCTGCCGCATTATAATTACACCGATGATATGGTTTTACCGTCAATCTTTCAACATTCAGCGACCCCCCTATTTGGCACTTGTTAACTAAAAAACAGCGTTACTAAGAAGAGCCCTTGATTGTTGTTTCACGAAATGTTCCCCAAGAATGGCTTTCGATAAAAAATATATTTTTAGTCACAGCCCAAACCCTTTGTTAAAGCGGGTTTCAGCGTCAATTCCACAGTTTGTTCATAATTTTTTTTAAAGTATTTTTGCCATCCGTTTTAAAATACGGCACACCATATATATGTCAATCATTCAGTCAATCCGGGACAAAGCCGCGTGGCTGGTATTTGGACTTATCGCCGTGAGCTTAGCCGGGTTTATTTTGATGGATGCGGGTAAGTCCAAATTTTTTGGTGGAGGAAGCCAGCAGAGTACCGTGGGGACAGTTAATGGCGAAGAGCTGGATTATGTGAATTATGAAAAAAGAGTGCAAGGGATGGAGCAGCAACAGCAGACTCAGATGCAGGGGCAGCCGCTTAATGAAATGCAACAACAAAATATCCGGCAGAGTGTTTGGGACCAGTTTGTGGAGGACGCGACTATGGATAAGGTGTATGATGAGCTTGGCCTGCAGGTAACTGATAAGGAACTCAATGATATGCTGGTTGGTCCCAATGCGATCCCGGATATCCGTCGCTCTTTCACGGATCCGAAAACCGGCGCTTTTGATGCACAGGCTGCGGCGTCCACAATTAACCAGCTGCGAACCCTTTACAGGAGCAATAATAAGTCAGCAAAAGGATACGAGCAGGCCCGTTCTTTTTTTGAAGAAGGTATTCCGCAGATTGTCAAGTACCGGCTGAAAGAAAAATACATCGGCATGCTTACCGGAAGTGTGTATATTCCCAAATGGATGGGAGAAAAAACACTTTCTGACGCAAGCCAGATCTCCTCCATTTCCTACGTCGTTCAGCCATATTCAAAAATTTCCGACAGCGCCGTAAAGATCAGTGACGACGATATCGCTGATTATGTCAGCAAACACAAAGATCAATATAAGCAGGACCAGTCGAGGACGATTTCCTACGTAACATTTAATGCTGCTCCTACTTCCGCCGATAGTTCCGCGCTAAAGCAGCAAATGGTGAACGTTAAACCTGAATTTGCATCTACGACAGACGTGCAGGGTTTTCTGGCACGGAATGAAGGCGGTGACTATGCCGACACCTATACCCCGAAAAGCAAGATGCCGGGGTTATACAAAGACTCACTGATCGCGCTTACGAAAGGGGGGGTCTTCGGACCATACCTGGAAGCGGGTAATTATATGCTGGCTAAAAAGATCGACGAAAGAAGCCTGCCCGACAGTATTAAGTGTCGTCATATCCTGATTAAGGTTGCCGATCAGCAAAAAGGCCAGATACGCGATGACACCACAGCCAAAAAACTGATTGACAGCATCGCTGCGGCCATCAAGGGTGGCGCCGACTTTAACCAGCTTGTTCTGAAATACAGCGAGGACGAAGGAAGTAAAAATAACAAGGGAGAGTATAATTTTGCTTCTTCGGCCAGCCTGGTTAAGCCCTTTTATGAAACAGTATTCTATGATCCTGTCGGTACCAAGAAAGTCGTCAAGGCAGAAAGTGACAACTATATTGGATATCACTACATCGAAGTATTGAGCCAGAAAGACTTTGAACCCGCTTACAAGATGGCTTACCTGGCCAAGCGAATAATCGCCAGCTCTGAAACAGAACAAAACGCATCGGGACTCGCTAACCAGTTTGCAGGTGAAAGTCGCACGCGTGAATCCTTCGATGCCAGCATCAGCAAAGAAAAACTCCAAAAGCTGATTGCTCCGGACCTCACGCCAACTTCTGCGGTGATCCCGGGACTTGGGACCAGCCGTGACCTTCTCAAATGGGTCTATGATGACAAGACCTCTGTCGGCGATGTCTCCACGCCATGGCTGGTGGGACAGAAGTATGTTGTGGCGATGTTGACGGAAATCAATAAGGAGGGAACGATGGGGGTGGCTAAAGCAAAACCCATCGTTGAGCCAATCCTGCGCAACCAGAAGAAGGCAGACGAGATTGAGAAAAAGATCGGGAATCCGGCTTCGCTGGATGCGGTCGCATCTTCTACGGGTCAACCCAAAATGAAATCGGACAGCGTAAGCTTTTCTTCGATCTATATTCCAAATGCGGGCCGCGAGCCGAAAGTGGTCGGCGCTTCGTTCGATAGACAATTGACAGGTAAACCAGTCTCGCCAGGCATCGCGGGAGGACAAGGCGTCTTCTATATCCAGGTGCTCGGCGTAAGCGCCAAATCGGGCGGAAGCGATCTTGAACAGATTCGCTTCAGCCAGGCGCAGCAGCAAAAATCGATGATCCAGTATCGCGCCATCGAGGTTTTGAAAAAAACTTCGGCTATTAAGGATAACCGGTCGAGTTTTATCTAAGCCCTTCCCACAATTTTCGGCATAAGAAAGGCGGGTCTTCCCGCTTTTTGCTTTATGGAAGGAGGATAAACCTTCTGGTTTTATTTTTGTAATAGAAATAACTTATTTCATGCCCGACGAGATTGTCAACAAAGTAGCAGCGAGTGGTCTGGTCACGATCGACCTGGAGGACTTTTACCCGGGGAAGGAAGTGGCTTCGTTCGATTTAATGCCGCTGCTTTTCAGGGGACTCATTTTGAAAGAAAAAGAATTTCGTGAAGGGTTGCAGCAGACCGACTGGAACCAATACCGGGACAAGATCCTTGCCGTGCATTGCTCGACCGATGCGATCATCCCTGCCTGGGCTTATATGTTGATCGCGACACATACGCAGGGGATCGCCAAAGAAATCCTGATTGGGAACGAAGCGGCGGTCATCAAGGAGGTTATGCTCCGTCGAATCGACCATCTGCCGGCAGAGGAATATGAGGGCAAAAGAATTGTTGTAAAGGGTTGTGGCGATCTCCCTGTAGGCGATGCAGCGTACCTGGAAATTACAAAGAAACTTTTGCCCGTTGCGCGCAGTATCATGTACGGCGAAGCATGCAGCAATGTTCCCATCTTCAAACGCAAATAGCTCCGATGCCATCTACCATCCGCGAAGCGCTAGTGGGCGATATCAACCAGCTTGCTCACTTGTTCGATCTTTACCGGATTTTTAATAAAAAAGTAAGCGACCACAATGCGGCGCGGGAATTTCTAATCGAAAGGCTGCAGAAGAAAGACTCGGTTATTTTTGTCGCCGTTGAAGCAGCTGAACTTGTCGGGTTTACTCAACTTTATCCACTTTTCTCCAGCTTGGCCATGAAACCTGCATGGATCCTCAATGATCTTTATGTACTTGCCGAGTGGCGCGGAAGGGGGGTCGCACGCCAGTTGCTGGATAAGGCAAAAGAACTTGCCCGGGAAACCGGCGCATCGGGCATCCAGCTTGAGACGGAAAAAACAAACGAGCAAGGTAACCATCTTTATCCCGCTGCAGGCTTCCTTCCTTATGACCTCAATAACTTTTACTGGTGGCCCGTGGGATAGGGCGGGAGCAGAGTTCCGCGGAGAACAAAAAATGCCACGGTAAAATAAATGATCAGTCCGGTGACGTCGACCAGCGTGGCGACGAATGGTGCAGACGAGGCTGCGGGATCGGCCCCGAGCTTTTTTAATATAAGCGGCAACATGGATCCAGAAAGCGTTCCCCAAAGTACGACGCCGATCAGCGCAAGAAATACCGTGATTCCCACCAGCAGCCAATACTGGCCGTAGTCGACGATCTTTAGCTGCTGCCAGATCGTGATGCGTAAAAAACCTACTGCTCCAAGGATGGATCCCAGCGCAAGCCCCGAGATGATTTCACGCCGCATGACCCGCCACCAATCACGGAACCCGATTTCACCAATGGCCATCGCACGAATGATTATAGAAGAAGCCTGCGAGCCCGAATTTCCGCCGCTGGAAATAATGAGCGGGATAAAGGTCGCGAGAACCAACGCTTTAGCAAGCTCATCCTGGAAATGTTGCATAGCAGTCGCCGTGAGCATTTCTCCAAGGAATAGGATGACCAGCCAGCCGGCCCGCTTGCGGATCAGGCTTGGGAACGAAATGGTTGTGTAGGGTTCGTCCAATGCTTCAGATCCACCGATTTTCTGTATTTCGCGTGTGTCTTCTTTTTCTGCAAGCCTCAGCACATCATCCACTGTTACAATACCCAGCAGGACACCCGAGTCGTCTGTAACTGGTAGTGCAAAGCGGCTGCTGTTACGAAACACAGGAATAGCTTCTTTTTGTGAGCGATTGACGTTCAGGGTCAGATACTGGTGATCCATGATCTGTTCGACACGCGTTTCGGGCTCGACTACCAGGAAATCCTTGATGTTGATATCATCAATCAAAAGTCCAGCGTCATCGACGACAAATAAAAAATTCAAAGTCTCGGTGGCCTTTCCCCGGTGCTTGATGAGATCCAGTATATCATGCACAGTATCCTCTTTTTTGATCGCGACATAATCGGGTGTCATCAGCCTGCCAACCGACCCTTTGGGATATCCCAGAAGTTCCAGGGTTTCAGCCCTCACCTCCGGTTCAAGTATTTTCAGTAGCTCTTTCACGGCGTGGCCCGGCAGCAGCGAAAGAAAAGCGGTGCGATCGTCCGGCAAAAGATTATTAAGCAGTTCTGCAGCTTTTTGCTCGGGCAGAGAATTGATAATAATTTCCTGTCTTTTCTTGCGGAGGAATTTGAATGCACGTGCGGCCTGCATCGGGTCGAGATGCTGGAAGAGCTTTGCAGCCCACTTGGTATTGCGGTTCGTGAATTCGACAATGTCACGCGAGCTCAGCTTCCGCAATTTCACAAAATCGGTGATCTTGTTGTGCTGCAACAGGTTTTTAATGTCGTTTAAACTAAGCATACGGAAATGGTTATAGTTACAGATAAGAACCAATGGTTAAAATAAGAACGAAGGCCGGAATTCGAGCGGGAAAAATGTGAATGGTTACCATGCGGACTTCAGGCGCCACACATTCACTTTGTCAAAAACGACAGGCCCATTGTCGCAAAAAAGCTCGACCCCGCGATTATTCGCCGAGGGGAAGACTTGGGAAGTAAGCACCACACTGCCATTCGCACCGAATACCTCGATGATGCTGTTATCAAAAAAGACGTCCAGTGAGACCGCGTGACGATCTGTCCTGAGCGGTGCCTCATAGTGTGCGAGCGAATCATAGTTCCTGTTGAATGAACTGTCGCCCGCGCTCCTCCTGTCGATAAACAAAACCTGTCTGGCTTCATCGTAGCCAATAACAAATGCGCCCGATTTACCAGCGGCGAGGCGGATCCCCGAAACGGTCTTGGGCGCAGGCGACCAGGTCAATTCCACTTCGAGCGTTGTGCCGGTTGATCCTATTGGTTTTTTACCATCGACGCGGATATTTTTTTGTTCGCTTGCGTCGGTTCGCAGTTTTCGTATCGCCGGAACCGGCCGCTGCAGGAGTTTCCAATTTCCGTCAGTTGGTTCAAGTGACAATTCGCGTGGCATTGTCATTGCGCCGCGCCAGGGGGACACAGGAATGCTGCCGGCATAGTTCCAGTTGTTTGCCCAGCCGAGGAGGACAGGCGCCTGTCCCGCCGGCAAATGATTGTAAACAATGGCCGCGTAATTGTCTGGTCCGTAATCTATAGGAGAAGCTTGACCGTGCGGACTCTCCGTCCTAAACCTCGTCCCATCAAATTCGCCCACAAAATATTGCTCGCTTACCTGAATTGAATTAAACAATACCCATTTGAAAGCATCTGCTTTGCCGGCTATAGGCACTCGCGTAATACTCGGGCATTCCCAGATACTCGAAGTGTCTCCCGCGGGACCGAAATCACTGAGGTGGGACCATTCTCGCAAATTCTTCGATCCGTAGAACTGCACGATGTGATCAGGAGGAAGAACGACCGCCATTACCCATTTCTTTTGGAGAGCATACCAGAATACAAAGGGGTCGCGAAAGTCTTTTCTGTGGATGTCCAACACAGGATTATGCGCGTACTTGGTAAAGGTCTTTCCTCCGTCAAGGCTGTAGGCAATTGATTGTGCCTGGTTATCCGGGCCAAGAGCGCCCGGCTGATGATGAGACGTATAGATCGCGACCAAAACGGTCTGGCCCGGTTCTTTCGCAAATCCACTGGTGTTATTAGCATCGACGACGCAACTGCCTGAAAAAATCATAGCGGCGCTATCTTCGGGAATCGCCAAAGGCTCCTGCCGCCAGTGGACCAGGTCGCGGCTGGTAGCGTGCCCCCAGCTCATGTGGCCCCACACTTTGTCATAGGGGTTGTACTGATAAAAGAGGTGGTAAAGGCCTTTGTAATAGACAAGGCCGTTGGGGTCATTGGTCCAGTTAACGGCGGGCGAAAAATGAAATTGCGGCCGGTAGCGCTCATGGTATGTTTTGTCCGCTGTTTGCGCAAATGCCTGTAAAGAAAAAAGATAAATAGCGTAGACGAGAAATTTTTTCATGGTAGTTGATTACGCGACGAGTGCAGCTGCACCGAAGACGCCCGCACTATCACCCAGGCTGGGTTTCAGGATCGGAACATCTACGCGGTTATTAAAAATATACCGTCCAAGGAATTCTTTCCCTGTCGTGTATATGCCGTCTATATTACCCACGCCACCACCAACGACAATCACATCGGGATCCAGGAGGTTCGTAATCACCGACACGCCTTTACCAAAAAAGTGAAAGAGCCGCTCCATTGCCTTGGTTGCATTCTCGTCTATGCCTTCCCGGTAGTGTTTCACGATTTCCCTGAGCCGTAGTCTTTTTCCCGCAAGAATCGAATAATATCGTTCAAGCGCAGGTCCGGAAATAATTGTTTCGACGCAGCCTGTCTTGCCGCAATAACAGGGGCCGCCAGATTCATCAAGAAAGTTATGTCCCCACTCGCCCGCGATTCCATGACAGCCTGGCCATATCTTTCCATCCACAACGATACCTCCTCCTACGCCTGTACCCATGATAATACCAAAAACGAGCCTGGCCCCAGGGGCTTTTTCTTTGACGACGCCCCAATGGGTTTCTGCCAGTGCAAAACAATTGGCGTCATTAGCAAGCAAAACGGGGATTTTTAAAGCAGCCTCGATGTCTTTTTTGAGCGGTTGCCCATTGAGCGCCGTCGAATTGCAGTTCTTCATCGTCTGCAGAATGGGATCGAGCACACCGGGTGTTCCAAAACCGATGGTGTCTGGCTTGAGGCCCGATTGTGCTTGCATATCATCCACGAGTTTTTT
Source organism: Chitinophagia bacterium (assembly GCA_021324175.1). GTDB lineage: Bacteria > Bacteroidota > Bacteroidia > Chitinophagales > Chitinophagaceae > Puia. The sequence goes on along the minus strand of JAJPJP010000103.1, from coordinate 24,986 downwards.
GATCTGCCTGACAATATGATGGTAGCCATTAAGTGCTTCGGTATCGATCCTCGTTCGGATCAGTGGTGTTGGGTCTTCGATTGAGCGGAGGATCACGCCTTCGATTTTTGTTCCGCCCAGGTCAATTCCCCACAATGGCTGGTTCATTTCGTCGCATTAAGTCATGAATTTAAAATTTTTAAATTAGAAACTAACCGATAAATTTAGTTGATAAACCCAATGCCATGCTCTCCTTTCCTGTTCGCGTAGCACTTATCGCCGCTCTTGGCGGATTTCTGTTCGGGTTCGAAACCGCGGTCATCTCGGGAGCGGAAGAAACCATTCAAAAACTTTGGCAGCTCAACTCCGCCTGGCACGGGTTCACGGTAGCATCGAGCCTGATCGGCACGGTGATAGGCTCGATCATCGCGGGCGTCCCAGCGCAACGTTATGGACGCAGGACCACCCTTAAGGCGATATCGATCCTCTATCTTATTTCTGCTGTTGGCTGTTCGCTTTCCACGCTCTGGATCATGTTTGTTAGCTTCCGGTTTATCGGGGGCATCGCTGTCGGTGCTTCGTCTGTCGTTGGCCCAATGTATATTTCCGAAATCGCGCCTGCCCATCAGCGCGGGAGACTGGCTGGGTCTTTCCAACTTAATATCGTCGCCGGGATTTTTATTTCGTATATCACCAATTTTTTGTTTGCCGGGACGGGCGCCGATTCATGGCGATGGATGCTTGGTGTGATGGTTATTCCCGCAGGGCTATTCGCTTTGTTATTGCGCACGATCCCCGAGAGCCCCCGCTGGCTTGTTCTTAACAATCGTGATGGGGAAGCAGAAAAGATTTTTGCGAAAACGGGAGAAACTGATGCTGTCAGGCTCATCCGCGAAGAACACGAACTCTCCAAACACGGCACCCGCGAAAGTCTATTCAACGGCAAATACCGCAAGCCGATTCTTTACGCGGTGCTTCTGGCCATGTTCAACCAGCTCTCGGGCATCAACGCCATTTTGTATTATGCCAAGCGGATTTTTGAACTCGCCGGTTTTGACCAGGCGCATGCCTATCTGCAACCAATTTATATTGGGGCAGCCAACCTGCTGTTTACTATACTCGCGATGGCCTTTATCGACCGGTTCGGACGGAAAACGCTTCTCATCATTGGCTCAGCAGGCATGATCTGCTTTCTGGCGCTTACAGCCAACGCATTTCGAGGCGGCATGTCGGGCAACAGCTTCGTCCTTTTTTACCTGATTGGATTTATTGCGTTTTTCGCATTTTCTCAGGGGGCGGTCATTTGGGTATTTATTTCCGAAATCTTTCCGAATTCGGTGCGTTCGCAGGGCGGATCACTGGGAAGCTTCACGCACTGGATCATGGCGGCGATTATTTCATGGACCTTCCCCGTAATTGTCGAAGGAACCGCGCACGGCGGTTTTTACTCATTTATTTTTTACAGCGCCATGATGTTGCTCCAATTGCTTTTTGTTTTGAAGTTTCTCCCCGAAACAAAGGGAAAAACGCTCGAATCAATCCAGAAAGAGCTCGGCATTGAATGACGATCTCCTCGCGGGAATTGCCAATTATTTCTCTATATTTATCCTACTAACGAGGCCTGCCGGATTTATTCCCAAAACCATTTTAATGCAAACCACGGAACTACTGAACACGTACTTTGTTGATTCCGGCACATGGGATGAGATGTACAAGGACACGACAGTGCGCGAGCAATACCGCGGCGTTGTCCAGTTCATGCAAGACCTCGACGTGGAAGAATTAAACCGGAAAGAAGAACTGGCCCGCCGGCTGTTCATGAGCCAGGGGATTACTTTCACGGTCTATAGCAGTGGCGAAGGGATCGAAAAAATTTTTCCTTTTGACATCATCCCCCGCATTATTACGGCCGCCGAATGGAAATATATCGAAGAAGGGATCAGGCAAAGGCTCAAGGCGCTCAATCATTTCCTGAAGGATGTTTACAACGACCAGTTTATTTTGAAAGACGGCGTCGTTCCGGTGGAAATGATTTACAGCTGCCCCCATTATTTGCGCGAAATGCACAATTTCCCTGTTCCTCACGATATCTACGTTCACATCGCGGGGATCGATCTCATCCGTAACAGTGACGGCACCTTTTATATCCTCGAAGACAACCTGCGCACGCCAAGCGGCGTAAGCTATATGCTGGAGAACCGCGAAATCACCAAGCGGATATTTCCCGATCTGCTGCCCCGGAACAATGTGCGCAGCGTTACCGAATACCCGAATATCTTGCACCGCAACCTGGTAGCGCTTTCTCCAAGGCAGATCGCACACCCGAACATTGTGCTACTCACACCTGGCATCTATAATTCGGCATACTTCGAGCACAGCACACTGGCCAGGCTTATGGGCGTGGAACTTGTCGAAGGTCGGGACCTGGTGGTATCCAATCACCGCGTATACATGAAGACGACATCCGGCCTCCAGCAGGTCGACGTCATTTACAGGCGAGTCGATGATAACTTTCTCGATCCTGTGGTGTTCAATCCTGCAAGCATGCTTGGCGTCGCCGGAATCATGAGCGCGTACCGCAAGGGAAACGTCGCAATTGTCAATGCAATCGGCAACGGCGTCGCCGACGATAAAGCGATATACACCTATGTGCCCGCCATGATACGATATTATCTCAATGAAGAGCCGATCCTGAAAAATGTGCCGACATATCACCTGGACAATGTAGAAGAAAGAGATTATGTGTTCGGAAGTATGGACAGCATGGTCATTAAGAAGACTAATGAAAGCGGTGGCTACGGTATGTTGATGGGCCATGTCGCCAGCGAAGATGAGATCCTGAGGTACAGGGTCGAAATTCTGAAGAACCCGAGAGAATACATTGCACAGCCAATCATTTCGCTTTCCTCGTCACCCTGTTATATGCACGGTAAGTTGCAGCCGCGGCGTGTTGATCTCCGCCCTTACGCGCTCTGCGGACCGGATGGCATCCAGATCGTACCGGGCGGATTGACGCGCGTCGCACTGCGCGAAGGTTCGCTGGTGGTCAATTCGTCGCAGGGCGGCGGAAGCAAGGATACTTGGGTGCTGGCGGACCAGCTCAATAAATAATTAAACGGTCATGAATATTCGAAAAGGATGCTGAGTCGCGTTGCCGATAGCCTATATTGGATGAGCCGCTATATGGAAAGAAGCGACGGAATCCTTCGCATGTTGAAGATCAACTATGCTTCCTCGCAGGATGACATCCATGAATTCTCGTGGAAGCCCGTGCTGCAGATTTTTACCTACCTGGAGGAAAAGCAGGCCGACGCGATCGCCCATCACTCGCGGGCGGTGCTGGAGTATATGGTCACTGATAAGGAAAACCCCAATTCGGTTTTAAATATCCTGACCAAGGCCAGGGAAAATGCGCGGAGCGTTCAGGACAATATCACAAAGGAACTCTGGCAATGTCTTAATGAATTCTACCACACCGTGCGGGACGAACGCCTCGTCAACTGGCTTCATAAGGAGGACCCGGTAACGATCCTGGACAATTTGATCAAGCAGGGCTTGTTGTACTACGGCACGGCGGATATCACCATGGCCCGCGGCGATGGATATGCGTTTCTGAACATCGGTAAGTTTATCGAGCGTGCAGTGCAGTCGGCCGACATTCTGGATATCAAATTCAGCGATAAAAACTATGACCTGTCCAAAACGGATACGAGTTATTGGAAGTATTTGTTGATGTCGATTTCAGGATACGAGATTTATCTTAAAACGTATCGCAGCGGCTTTGATGCGAAAAATGTCGTTGAGCAAATCGTGCTTGACGAGAATTTTCCGCGGTCTGTCAACTATTCCGTGCAACGCCTTTACATCTATTTCGAGAGACTAAGGAACCAGCGCAATGCCGAGGGGTTTCAGAAACTCGAATTTCTCATCGGGAAGATCAGGAGCCGAGTGAAATACTCGACAACCGAAAGCATCATGAAGGAAGGACTTCACACCTACCTCAGCGGCCTGCGCGAAGAATTGTTCGGCGTAGCGAAGACGCTTGATCAATATTACTTCGCATATACATAGCGACAAATGACTATTTTTGGCAACCGAATGGTTTAATCCAGCAGACAAGCTTAATGCCCCGATTCAAGATCCACCACGTTACGAAATACACTTACGAGGCCCCAGTGCGCGACAGCGCCAACCAGGTTGTCCTCTACCCGATCAGGGATCAATACCAGGATGTGCTCAGGCAGGAATTAGCCATTACGGGAGAGCCCCTTGTCGAGATTTACAAGGATTATTATGGCAATGAAGTCGGCTCCTTCATGCACGCCGAACCCCACCTTAAACTTGTGATCGATTCGAGAGTTGAAGTCATTACGAAAGAAAGGCCTCTCCCGGGGGAGGACCCTGATACAACAGGGCAGTGGAACTACCTGCAGCAGATCGCACACCAGGCCGCATTTATCGATTTTTTAAATGCCGAGCAATTTGAATCGCTTGGCGAACTCCAGGAAATCGTCAATCCAGGCGAATGCCGCTCGGAAACGCCGCTGGCATGCGCGATGCGATTCTCAGACTACGTCTATGTCCATTTTAAATACATCAAAGGCATTACGAGCGTGGAAACCACCATCGACGAAGTGTGGAAACTAAAAGCGGGTGTCTGCCAGGATTTTGCCCACATTCTCCTCGTCATGTTGCGTCTTGTTGGTATCCCTGCCCGTTATGTCAGCGGCTACATTTGCCCAAATAAGAATGGCATGCGCGGTGAGGGGGCAACTCACGCCTGGGTCGAGGCGCATATTCCTGCTTATGGATGGATTGGCCTTGATCCGACCAACAATTGTATCGCCAAGGACCGCCATGTCCGGCTGGCAGTTGGAAGGAACTTCAGCGACTGTTCGCCGGTCAAGGGAACCTACAAGGGAACATCAAACCACCAGCTCGAAGTTGGCGTATCGGTTTCATATGAAGATGGTACACGCGTCGAAGAAACCGCAACGATATTAACGCCGCAGCCCATCCGAAACGGCGGGCACGAAAATTCTTATAGGCGCTATATGGAAATGATGCAGCAGCAACAGCAGCAGCAATGATTAACTTTCTCGGGGCACCTCGTTGAATTTGGCGCCAAGTGGAGGGCGATAGGGGGCAAACGGAATCTGCAAAAGCTTGGCCATGCTGTTATGTTCGTTTTCCGCTGTACAGACATCAATGCCGTACCGGATCTTCGAGGCATCGGGGGCCCGGACGAAGGTGCCAAAGATTCTGTCCCAGCAGGAAAAAATGTTCCCATAGTTTGTGTCAGTCAAGGGCTGCACATAATGATGATGTACTTTGTGCATGTCCGGCGAAACGATAATCGAGCTCATCAGGTCGTCCATCCATTTTGGGAGCGAAATGTTCGCGTGATTAAACTGCGCAAAAAAAACCGAGCAGGACTGGTAAAGAAATACAAGCCAGACCGGGGTCCCGCTGATCAGCACGCCAAGGAGCGTAAACAGAGCGCGGAAAATGCTTTCTCCCGGATGATGACGGTTTGCGGTTGTCGTATCCACCCAGGTATCGGTATGGTGGACAATATGAAATTTCCACATCCATTTGACACGGTGCTCAATCCAGTGGATGAGCCATGCGCCGACAAAATCAAGAATCAACAAGCCAGAGATTGCAAAAAGCCAGACCGGCATGCGAACGATATACAGCAGCCCCAAATGGCGGGAACTGGTGTAGTCGCTGCCCATGATTGTCAGGTAGGCAAAACCAAAATTAATCAGGATGGTGGTTAGCGTAAAAAAAAGGTTGAGACCGGCGTGCCTGAGTTTTTTATAGTTAAAGCTGACAAGAGGAATAATGCCTTCAAGGACCCAGAACACCAGAAGCCCGATTACCAGGATCAATGTTCGCTGCCAGGACTCCGCATGTTCAAAAAAATAGACCAACTTTTCCATCACCCACGTGGTTTCTCTTGAAATTTAGACCTTATCGGTGAAAATCAGAAATGATGTTATGTAAATGGAGGCCAAGACTAGTCGGAATGGGCGCCCCCTGCCCGATCATCCCTTTCGCTGATCAACTCCTGCGCCCTTTTGAGGTGCCATTCATTTACCATGATCTTGATACCGCCGAGCATTGGGCTAAGGAACGGATCGATGGTAATGGTAAGTTCATCCTTCAGATGGCAGTCGATCCCCTCCTCCCGGAGCATGCCCAGCACGATATTGGCTCGGACATAGTTATCAAATGAGCAGAGTTCTACAAAATTCATGTTACAGATCAGGTGTTCAGCATCAGCGGCATGACAAGCATCAAGAGATCTTCATCCGGCTCCTGTTCAGTGGGTTTGAGAATGCCTGCCTTGGTTGGCGTGGATAGTTCCATGCGAACCTCGGGGGAATCCGAGGCGCCCAAAACCTCGATGAGAAATTTGGCATTGAATGCAATCGAAATGTCTTCGCCATCATACTGGCATTTCATGCGCTCGGTTCCCTCGAAAGAAAAGTCAACGTCCTGGGCAGTGAGCTGGAGTTCGGAGCCCTGGATATTCAGAACCACCTGGTTAGTGCTCTTGTTGCTGAATATGCTGACGCGGCGCAGTGCGCCCTGGAAATCGCTTTTGTTGACAATAAGCTTGTACGGGTTGTCGACGGGAATGACCACCTTGTAATCCGGGAAGCGGGCGTCGATGAGACGGCAGCTCATCTGGGTCGTTCCGTGGGATACAAACAGGTGGTTGTTATTGTAGCTGATTGTAATTTCGTCTTCGTTGTTAGGCAGCGCGGTTTTCAACAGGGTTAGCGGTTTTTTTGGAACGATCAGCGAGTCGGTTTTCGGGCAGCTGACGTCATTTCTCCGGTAGCGTACAAGGCGATGGGCGTCGGTAGCAACAAACTGGAGGCCCTTATTATCCATCTCAAAAAAAACACCCGTCATCGCCGGACGCAAGTCGTCATTGCTCACGGCAAAGAGTGTCTTGTTGATGGCTGTGACAAGCACACCGGAAGCGGTTTTGAACGATGACGTATCATCGGCCACCGGTTCTTTCGGAAAATTGTCAGGGTTCTCGCCCATCACCTTATACTTCCCATTATCGCTGGTGATTTCAATGCCAAAGTGTTTGTCGATATTGAAGGCGAGCGGTTGTTCCGGAATATTTTTTAGAGAATCGATCAGGATCTTGGCCGGGATACATACTTTACCCGTTTCTTTTGATTCGGCCTCCACACTTACCTTCATGACAGTTTCCAAATCGGTTGCTACAACGGTTAGTCTGGTTTTTTCGATGTCGAACAGGAAGTCCTCCAGGATCGGCAACACCGTATTTGTGTTGATGACGCCGCTGATCTGCTGCAGTTGCTTGAGCAAAGCCGAAGAGGAAACAATGAACTTCATGTACTTGTCTTTCTGGCGAAACTACTGATTTTTGGTTAATGGCCAACGACAGATTTGCAGGATCCGGCCTTATTCGCCGATTGTGAATTTCTTGTGATTAATCGACCTAATTTTGATGCAGAAAGTGTTCAGGAAAAAAAATTTTACCCGCGAGGAATTGCTGCAAAAAGTCAGGCATTATTGCCGCTATCAGCATCGTTGTCACCAGGAAGTAAGGGAAAAACTGTATTCCTTTGCGATAAAAAAGGAAGAAGTCGAGGAACTGCTATCCAAACTGATTGAAGAGCGGTCACTGAACGAGGAAGACTTTGCGACAGCATTTGCCAGGGGGAAGTTTCGTATGAAGCAGTGGGGGAAAATAAAAATCCGGCACGAACTCAGGCTCAAGAAAGTTAGCGAGTATTGCATCGCACGCGCGCTTGATGCCATCGAGGAGCATGAATATATCGCTACGCTGGAAAAGCTCGCAGGAGAAAAAGCGGATTCCCTGAGCGCAGAAAAAAATGAATTGGTCAGGAAAACAAAATTACGCGACTACCTGCTGCAAAAAGGATTTGAGCCGGCACTTATAAACCCCGTCCTGTCGGCAGCATAAAGACGGTTCACACAATCAATTGACAAAGGGGTCGTTTGAATTTTATGTCATCACTTACCATTAGTCTTATTCAAAGCAGCCTCCATTGGGAGGATAAAACAGCCAACCTGTCCATGTTCGAGGAAAAGATCAGGTCGATCGCCGAAAAAACGGAGATCATTCTATTGCCCGAGATGTTCAGTACCGGTTTCAGCATGGAGCCGGCGCGCCTTGGGGAAAATATGAATGGGCCCACGGTGTCCTGGATGAAAAAAATGGCTGCTGAAAAGAAAGCAGTCCTTGCCGGGAGCATCATTGCCGAGGAGGAAGGGAAATATTTTAACCGGCTGGTGTGGGCGCTTCCCACCGGCGAAACCGGGTGGTATGACAAGCGACACCTGTTCGCATTTGCCGGGGAAGATAAATGCTATAAAGCGGGGAAAAAGCGCTTTATCGCTTCTGTCAACGGGTGGAAGATCAATGTGCTGGTATGTTATGACCTTCGTTTTCCGGTCTGGGCGAGGCAGTCAGGCAGCGGGGACGAATACGACCTGCTCATTTGCGTGGCGAACTGGCCCGAGCGGCGTATCCATGCCTGGAAGACACTGCTCGTCGCGAGAGCGATCGAGAACCAGTGTTTTGTTGCCGGTCTGAACCGTGTTGGCAGCGATGGAAATCAAATTGAATACAACGGTGATTCTATGATCGTCGATCCTTTGGGGCAGGTATTGTACCAGTCAGAGCGCGAGGAAGTGTATACTTTCACACTGCATAAACAAAAGCTTACGGAAGTGCGCGAAAGATTTCCGTTCCTGCGGGACGCCGACCATTTTTTAATTGAAACGTGATATGTCAACTGCTTTTATCGCGAAGGAAATTTTTGACGGTGAGGAACTGCACACCGGTAAAGCCATACTTGTTCGCGATGGCCGTGTCACAGATCTCGTCGAAGAGGGGGGGATTCCTGCAAGCTACCGGATACAGCACGTGAATGGGCAACTGCTTGCGCCGGCATTTACTGACCTGCAGCTTTACGGGGGTAACGGCAAGTTATTCTCGACCGAACTAACCGTGGAATCCCTCGAGGCCACCTACGAATATTGCCTGGGCGGCGGCTGCACACAGTACATGATCACGATGGCAACCAACTCCATCGGGAAGTTTTTGCGAGGATTTGAAGTGGTGAGGGAATACTGGTCGGGCGGTGGCAAGGGACTTCTGGGCCTGCACCTCGAAGGACCATATATTAACCCCGCCAAGAAAGGCGCACATCTCGAACAATATATAAAAAAGCCAACCGCGGAGGAGCTTAGCTTACTTCTTGAGAAAGGCAAAGGAGTCCTCCGGATGATGACGCTCGCACCTGAACAGTGCGAAGAACAGCTCATTTCTATGCTTCTTGCAGAAAAAGTCATTGTGTCGGCGGGCCACAGCAACGCCACATACGAACAGGCAATCGACGGATTTTACCAGGGCATACCAGCGGCGACCCACCTTTTTAATGCCATGTCTCCGCTGCAGGGAAGACAACCAGGAATGGTCGGCGCGATCTACGATAACAACGACGTCATGTGCAGCGTAGTCTGCGATGGCATCCACGTTGATTTTGCATCTGTCCGCGTCAGCAAAAAAATCATGGAGAACCGGTTGTTTTTTATCACGGATGCCGTAACCGAAGTGCTCCATGGCGAATATCAGCACGTCTTCCACGAAGACAGGTACACCCTTCCAAACGGAACGCTTTCGGGATCCAGCCTGACGATGATTGCCTGCGTGCGTAACGCCGTTGAAAAAATAGGCATCCCCCTGCCCGAAGCACTCAGGATGGCCTCACTGTATCCCGCGCGGGTCCTGGGCATGCAGGAAACGATGGGTCGCATCCGTACAGGGGCGCTCGCGGATTTTGTTGTCATGGATGAGCAGCTCGGGCTCCTCCAGGTGATTGTCGAAGGTGAATAGTTGCGGGTTTTATTTCTCCGAGAATTCAGCCAGTTTTTCGAAGAGGTACTTTTCTGTTCCGGCGTCATATCCTGACTGCTGGTACATCGATCTCCCGTTTTTAATAATGAAGGCCTGCGGAAGGTTACTGGAAGAAAGTGCTTTGCGCAGATTTCCGTCCAGGTCTACAAAAATATCAAATGTCCAGCCGTTGCCGATGGCTGTTGGTCGCACGCGATTGGCCGCTTTGCCCTCGTCGATGGAGACCGCCATCATTTTGAAATGGATTTTTTCTTTCCAGCCTTCGAAGTTGGCATTGACGGCATTGAGTTCATTAATCGACTCATCCGAGGTCAGCGACCAGAAGACGACGAGCACGAGGGAATCCTTCAGGGTAAGACTTGCAAACGATGCCGGTTGCCCGTGCATAGGTTTTAAGATCGCTGAGGAAATTGGCGATTGAGACCGCGCAAAAGAGCAGCACAATAAAAAGAGTGATGAAATAAAAAGTAAGCGATTTGAAAGCATGGAGGCGGTTGGTGCGAAGGTCCGAAACATTATTTGTTCTGGATACTGCGTAGTTGAATTAATTCCTTCACCTTTTGTTCCTTAAAGTCAATTCCATTCCGGATTGCGTCCGAAGAAGGCAACGCGTAAACATCGGGCAGGACTCCATGCCCGTCCTTGGCGCGGCTACGGTCGACGATCAGGCGGAATTTCGGCAGCCTGAAGCGGATGCCAGTATTCGGGAGCGTAACGTCGGGGATCATCCAGGCATTGTTGCCATAAAAGGCACCCCCGGTCTCCTCCCCTACGAGCGTAACATTTTTTTGTCCTTTGAGAGAGCCTGCAAAAAGCGTTGTCGCAGAAAATGAATTGCCGCCGATGAGGACGTAGACCTGGCCGTCAAAATGATTGTTCTCTTTCGGCTTAAAGTAGTGTCGTTCGAAGTAACCAAAATGATACTTGTCGTCATCGCGCTTTTTCGTGATAAAATCCATCAAAACACCATAAAGAAAACTGTCATCGATGTATTTGTTGTATTTGCTGCCCCGCGTCACGGCGTACAGCGAGTCGGCAAGTTTGAACTTCTTGTCGATGATAAAACGCGTTAGCAAAGTGGAGTTGGAGGCATCGCCGCCGCCGTTAGAACGGACGTCGATGATCAGGTTTTGTATGCCCTGTTCTTTCAGGAGACGGAACGAGCTGCGAAAGAATTTTTTGAGGTGGTTTCCGTGAGCGAAGGTATTGACCGTCATGAATGCGGTTTTTCCTGTCGTGTCTACCTGCAGGTTACGCATCGCAAATTGCCGTTGCGCTTTCCTCTCGCGCCGGCTCGGATGATAGTGCGGGATGATGATATCGGCCATTTTTCGCGTCGTATCAGCCCTGAAATTATAAGGATGGATCGTCGTCATATTTTCCTTTCCCAGGACATCGAGGTAACGCACGCTGATATCATTGGGCAGCCCAAAAATATTCCGATACCAGCTTCCGAAATTGAAGCCGTTGCTTAAACCCTGGTATTTCCCCGTCATGCTGTGGCCGTCGGTGACCATATAATCGAAGAGCGTGTCGGTCAGCTGGCGTTGCGTCATTCCGTTAATGGAAGTGATCACCGTTCCCCGGCGGAGAATCGAATCGTGCCGGTCAATATTGGCCGTGACAACCATGGTGTCCTGCCAGAACTTTAGACCCAGCGGGAACAGTAAAATGTTGGCAGTGTCAAGATAGTCTGTATAACGCTTCGAATAGCGGACGGTTGTATGCCCGCAATCAACCTTGGTAATCACATAGGAAAGGATATTTCTGAACTGCGGCTCGGTCATGGAATCCTTTAGCGCCGCAAAGCCTTGCGAAAAATAGTAATTCATGCTGTCCTTGGAGGTATACCAGTATAAGCCAGGATGGGACTCTTCCAGGATATTCCGGAAAATCGAATAATCTTCCTGGAGCTGTGGGAGCGCATACTTTTGGGCTGGATCGAAGGCCGTCCTGGGCCCGCTGCAGGCTGCGCACAAAAGGGAGATCGCTGCGATGAATAAAACAAGGTCTGGCCGCCGCCTCAATATGTCGGTAAGTCGCTTCATGTTTGCTCAAACGCATTCCACCCCTGCGCCGTAATATCAAACGTATTGCCGCCTTTCGTTATTATCTTTTTGCCCTTTTCCGCCTCTCCCAGGTAGCCCAAGATGCTAATTTGTTCGTTGAGAACCAGCTTTTCATGATCAGGCTGGGCAACTGTAAAAAGGAGTTCATAATCCTCGCCGCCGCTCAGGGCGCAGGCAGTGGGATCGAGCTCGAACTTGAAAGCTGCACTCCGGGTATCTTCGGCGATCGGAATTTTTTCTTCATAAAGAACGCATCCCAGCCCGCTTTGTTTGCAAATATGGAGAATTTCGGAGCTTAACCCGTCGCTAATGTCCATCATGGCAGTCGGTACCAATTCGGCGTCGCCGAAAAATTCGATGATATCTTTCCTGGCTTCCGGCTTCAAAAGCCTCCCGATGACATATTTTTCTCCCTCAAGGTCCGGTTTGACCTGTGGACTCTCCAGAAATATCCGTTTCTCCCTCTCCAGGAAAACCAGGCCGAGGTAGGCTGCGCCCAAATCACCGCTGCAACAAATCAGGTCTCCTTTTTTTGCCGTACTCCGCCGTACATATTTGTCGGGGGATACTTCACCGATCGCCGTCACCGAAATGATCAGGCCTTTTTGCGAGGACGAAGTATCGCCTCCGACCAAATCGACTTCGTATTTTCGGCAGGCTGCGAATATGCCCTCGTAAAGCTCTTCCAGCGCTTCGACGCTGAAGCGGTTGCTCATACCCATGCTGACCGTTATCTGCGTTGGGATGGCATTCATGGCGTAAATGTCGCTGATGTTTACCACGACTGCTTTGTACCCCAGGTGCTTGAGCGGTGTATAGGCCAGGTCAAAATGAACGCCTTCCAGAAGGAGATCGGTCGTGATCACCGTTTGCTTGCCAAAATGATCAATGATTGCTGCATCGTCGCCTACGCCAAGGATCGAAGAAGCATTTTGCAATTCGATATTACGCGTCAGGTGCTCGATCAGTCCGAATTCCCCAAGGGTTGAAATTTCCGTACGCTCCGCCATGCTTTGTATTCTATTTATTTTAAATTTCATCATTTACCCAACGAAGCAGCTCTTCATGAATCTTGCCGTTGGTGGCCAAAATATGGGGCTGGTAAGGCGAATAGCGGCTTCCTCGGAAATTGGAGACGCGGCCACCTGCCTCCTCGACGATCAGAAAACCCGCAGCGCTGTCCCATGCCTGTAGCTTGTGCTCATAAAAGCCATCGAAGCGGCCGGCTGCGACCCAGCAAAGATCCATCGCTGCAGATCCCAGCCGCCTCACCGGTATGCCATGGCGTATAAGCCTCGAAAATACCTCCAGCGGCCCGTTTGGCTGGTCAAGATAAGTATAGGGAAAGCCGGTCACCAGGCAGGCTCTGGACACTTTCGTTTCCCCGCTGACAAAGATGCGGCGGTCGTTAAGGGTGGCGCCAAATCCGCGCTGCGCAAAGTAAAACTCGTCGATGAGTGGGTTGTAAACGGCGCCCATCAACATCTCGCCGGATTCTTCGACGCCGATGGATACGCAGCAAAGCGGGATACCATGCGCAAAATTCACGGTCCCGTCAATGGGGTCCACGATCCATTTGATATTGGAATTGGTGACGAGCGCCCCGGATTCCTCGCTCAGGATAAAGTGGTCCGGGAATTCATTTTTAATCGTTTCAAAGATTGCCTTTTCAGAAGCATGGTCGGCCTCAGTGACCAGGTTGTTAATGCCTTCCTTGTTGGAGATTTTGAAGGTTCCCCCAAAATATTCCTTCATCACCTTGGCACCTGCTTCGGTCGCCTTGATCAGGGTAGATTTTAGCATGGCGCAAAGATAAGGGCTGACCCTGATTTCATGGTCGTCGCTCACCGGTTGACACTGCCCATAAAATTTTCAGGGTATCGAAACCCTGACGCTGCATTGTGTGGGAACGCCTCGTCAATCTCTCCCAGTTCTTCAACGCCCAGGTGGACGTCGCAAGCGCCGACATTCTCTTCAAGAAACTGGATGCGTTTGGTGCCGGGGATGGGGAAAATATAATCCCCTTGAGCCATGACCCATGCAAGAGCCAGCTGGGACGAGGTACATCGTTTTCTTGCCGCAATTTCCTCGATCTTTTTGGCCAGGCCACGATTCTTTTCAAAATTTTCTCCCTGGAAACGTGGAGAGGACCGGCGGTAGTCAGCCTTGTCCAGGTCATCGATTTTTTTGATGTGACCTGTCAGGAACCCTCGTCCGAGGGGGCTGTAGGCAACAAAGGCCACCCCGAGTTCTTCGCAGGCTTGCAGGATTTGCGATTCGGGGTCCCGGGTCCATAACGAATACTCCGTCTGCAGCGCGCTTACTGGGTGAACCGAATGTGCGCGCCGGAGCGTGTCGGCCGACGCTTCGGAAAGACCGATTGCGCGGATCTTTCCTTCCCGGACCAGGTCCGCCAGGGCTCCCATGGTATCTTCAATCGGCGTATTCGGGTCGACCCGATGCTGATAATACAGGTCGATCACGTCAATGCCCAATCTCTTCAGGCTTCCCTCCACTGATGATTTGACATAGGCAGGCTTCCCGTTGACGCCGCGCTTCAGGGGGTCGTTCGGATCCCGCACAATACCAAATTTTGTGGCGATGGTAAGTCGGTCTCTTTTGCCCACGATCGCCTTCCCCAACAATTCCTCATTCGTATATGGGCCATACATGTCGGCCGTGTCAAAAAAAGTAATGCCCAGGTCGATGGCCCGGTGGATCGTCCGGGTCGACTCAGCGTCATTGTGGATGCCGTAAAAATCACTCATGCCCATGCAGCCAAGGCCGATTTCGGACGCCTGCAGGCCCTGTGAACCCAATGCTTTTGATTTCATGCGGAAAGCTTTAAAAAAAGGGCAGTAAATATAACTCCCCGGGGAGAAAATAACAACAAAAAGGAGAATAGGTTTTAGACACTTGGCCTTGAAAAAATAATCCCGAGTAGGATTCGCGGTCGCTCCGCGGTGTGCAGGTCTGCGTCACAACAATTGGAAAACTGGTAGCCGGTAGCACAGTCCGGGCTCAAGAGCGAGTGAAACAGCAGGATATGGAAGCTTAGGGGTTTCGCAATTTTCTCTATAGGCTTGAAGTTAAGCGTCACGAAGAAGTAACTGGTCAATACCCATTGATCGATTCTTTTTGAAACGACCAAATCCTTCATTGGCCTTTGCTTCGTATGCCAAAAAGGGCGTACTTCGCTAGCGGGAGGCATTTTCCCTTGACTATATCCATCATCATTGTCAGTTATAATGTCAAATACTTCCTCGAACAGTGTCTTTATTCCGTTATGCAGGCTGTTTCAGCAATAGATGCAGAAATCTTCGTTGTTGACAATGCTTCCTTCGATGATAGTATTGCTTATCTCCGGCCCCGCTTTCCGGGCGTGCGCTTTATCGCCAATTCCGAAAACAAAGGGTTCGCGCGCGCAAATAACCAGGCGCTGGCGCTGGCAACGGGGCAGTATATTTTATTTCTAAATCCCGACACGATCGTCGCGGACGACACGTTGGAAAAATCCATTGCATTTTTGGCTGCGGCCAAAACAGCCGGCGCCGTCGGCGTGCGAATGATCGACGGGGCCGGACATTATCTCCCCGAATCAAAACGTGGTTTTCCGTCGCTGTGGACTGCCTTTTGCAAACTCAGCGGAATGACTGCACTTTTTCCGTCTTCCCGGCTTTTTGCCAACTATTACCTCGGTCATCTCTCTCCCGCAGCAAGCCAGGAGATCGACGTGGTATCCGGCGCATTTTTCCTCGTGGAAAAAAAAGTACTGGGGCAAACCGGGAGCTATGACGAACAATTTTTCATGTACGCTGAAGATATCGACCTGAGCTATCGCATCCAACAGTCCGGTTATCTCAATTATTTTTTTGCCGGAACGACCATCATTCATTTCAAGGGTGAAAGCACGCGAAAAGACCTGCAACATGTCCGTCTTTTTTACCGGGCGATGTACCAGTTTGTTCGTAAACACGCAGGCAGCTCCTGGCTTTATGCTTTTCTGATCAGGATCGCCATCGATGTTCGATCGCTTCCCGCATTCCTACGCGGTTTATTTCCCCCGTCACAGGAAAAGCCCGCAAATGCAAAGCGAATATTAGTCCGGGGCGACACACAATGGGCAGAACAGCTGGACAGGATGCTTGCCGGAGAAAAAGAGGAACTCGCAACTCGCCTGGAAGATGCAACTACCGTCATATTTGCGGAAGGCCCCGCGTATTCTTTCCGTCAGATCGTAGGGGAATGGGAACAGCGCTCGCAGCCAGGCTTTTCGCGCATGATCAGCGCAAGCGGCAGCGGCAGCGCAGTCGGAAGCCGCTCAAGTAAAATTTCAGGCGAGGTAATTTCATTTTGAATTCAGTCAGAACCGGCAGCTAGATTTGTGAATAGGTGACGGGTTCAAGGAATATCTTGGTGATGCGCGAAACAGAATTGGCATATTCCGGCAATTTCGAAATTCGTTGCCAGTCCGGATCTGCCCCAAAGGCAGCCCAGTTTTTGTCATGTTCCTCCATGCCGCTAAAGCTGATCATGTAAGTGAGACAGGGCATATCGTCACCTGCGATCACCTCACCAAAAAATACCCGGTGAAGCCCCGTGCGGTCGAAAATGGCAAATTCTTCCTGGTTGAACATTTTCAATTTTCTTCTCAAGGCATCTTCGTTATACCCCTCGTATGTGCGAAGCTCAAAAATCCGCTGGCCCTTGGATGGAAGAATGATTGAAGGCTGACCATCAAAAGCGATCATTAATTTGGTTTTGAACCTGGCGTAGGGAAATTTATCGGCGGTAAGCTGGTCGTAATTCTCAGATGCCTTCCGGAAGACCTGATCATTTTTCAGTTGTTGGGCTACGATAGGAAAGTCTTCCCAGGAGGAGTAGGGAATAAGCATGTAAATTTTTGTGGGCTCCGACTTGCTGGTTTCTTTGAATACGCCCACTGATTTGACGCCAGCGCGATTTAGCGCGGGAATCAGCGCTTGCTGAAAGTGATTGTGTAAATCATTTTCGCTGGTCCCGAAATGCATTTCGTACTCACGAAGCTCATATACCGATTTTGCATTGGGCGCTCTTCTGCCCCCGGCGTATGCCACGGGCGATGCGGAAGCGGCAGCGGCCGCCAGCAGGGAATTCCTGACAAAATTTCTACGTTTCATGATGCGAATATTTAGCTTTGATCTGCGACAACGAAGATCGTTACCTAACCGCGAACCAGCCAAATAATTTCCCATTATCATCTATCTGCCGCAGGTCATCTTCGAACCTATTCCCTTAATTTTGAACTAATCTAATTACGCCCTGATGGCATTAATTGAAATTCAATTGCCCTCCAAAGTCTCCAGAGCGTTGCGGCTGCGCCAGAAATCTCCTCAGCGCCAGCAGATAAAAATTTTAAAGCGTCTTTTGAAAAAAGCACGCTTCACACAGTTTGGCCAGCAATATGAATTCGACAAGATCGTCATCGCAAAGCATCCCGAAAAGAAATTCAGGGAACTGGTGCCCATCTTTGACTATAATAGAATTTACAAGGAATGGTGGTACAAGACACTAAAAGGGAGGCCGGATGTCTGCTGGCCGGGAAAAATAAAATATTACGCGCTCAGTTCAGGCACTTCTGAGGCAGCCAGTAAATACATCCCGATTACAAACGATCTTCTCCGGGGCAACCGGATGGTTATGATCAAACAATTGCTTTCGCTGAGAACCTATCATGATATACCGGTAAAAAGTATCGGCAAGGGCTGGCTGATGATCGGGGGTAGCACGGATTTGCAAAAGGGTTCGGGCTATTATGCGGGCGACCTGAGCGGAATATCGGCTAAAAAGGTTCCCTTCTGGTTTGCGCCTTTTTACAAGCCCGGCAAAAAAATTGCAAAAACCCGCGACTGGGACAAAAAAATTGAAGAGGTAGTCAGACAGGCGCCGAACTGGGATATCGGGTTCATTGTTGGTGTGCCCGCCTGGATACAACTTTGCATCGAAAAAATCATCGAGCGTTACAGCCTCTCTAATATCCACGAAATCTGGCCAAACCTGGGCTTTTATGTCCACGGAGGCGTTTCCTTTGAACCCTATAAGAAGGGATTTGAAAGGCTCTTAGGAAAGCCGGTCACTTATATCGAGACATACCTGGCCTCTGAGGGATTTATTGCTTACCAGGATCACCAGTACGCCAGTGGGATGCGGCTGGTGACCGCCGAGCATCTTTTTCTCGAGTTCATTCCATTCAACGAAAAAAATTTTGACCGCGAAGGCAATCTACGCGAAGCGCCGGAGACCCTGATGATCCATGAAGTGGAAGAGCTCGTTGACTATGCGATCCTGCTGAGTACGAGCGCAGGTGCGTGGCGTTACCTGATCGGCGATACGGTGCGGTTCACGGACAAAAATCGATGTGAAATTATTATCACCGGGCGGATCAAACATTACCTGAGTCTCGTCGGAGAGCACCTGAGCATCGACAATATGAACAAGGCGATCCAGGCCAGCGCCGAAGAATTTGACATTTCCATACCCGAGTACACCGTCGCCGGTCTTCCGCACGGGCGGTACTTTGCTCATCAATGGTATGTGGCTACGAACAATACTGTCGATGAACAGGCATTGCGCGCAAGCATCGATGAAAAGCTTAAAAAGCTTAATGATGATTACGCTGTTGAAAGGACCACGGCCTTAAAGGACGTTTACCTCAAGGTTTTGCCTGAGTCCGCCTTTATGAAGTTTCTGCAGCAAAAGGGAAAGCTGGGGGGCCAGCATAAATTCCCACGAGTCCTGAAGGGGCAATTCCTCCAGGACTGGCAGGATTTTTTGGCCGCAGGGGATTACTGACGCCGAGCATTTTTGGTCAGTTTTTTTTCAGAAATTGTAAACCGGACCGGGAAACGATTAAAAAACCGCCCTCGCAAAATATGCTTCAGGCCATATTGAAAGGACTTGTTCTTGGATTTGTTCTTGCCCTGGGGGTTGGCCCAATCATCTTCACCATCATCAAACAAAGCCTGAACAACGGTTACCGCGGGGGTCTCAGCTTTGTCGCGGGCGTCTGGCTAAGTGATATTATCCTGGTGACGATCAGCAACGTGGCCACGGCGCTCGTAGGCCAACTGCTGGAACACAAGCGCGAGATCGGCATGGGAGGCAGCATATTTTTGATGGCGATGGGCGCCTATTTTGTTTTTTTCAAAAAAGTAAAACTTGCTCCGGCAATGAGCGGGGAAATTTCCAGGTTCAGGAAACGCGATATGCTCAGGATTTTTGTTTCCGGGTTCATCATCAATTCGTTTAACCCTGCGGTGATCATTTTCTGGCTGGGAAACGCGACGGTGCTTTCGCTCACACACACGCTGGAACAACGCGTGATTATTTTTGCATCCTGCCTGCTGGTCAATATGACCGCTGACGTAGGCAAAGTGACGATGGCCGACAAGCTGGGAAAACGTCTAACGCTCCACAATCTTTCGATCATCAACAAAATCTCCGGATTGATCCTGATTGGCTTTGGCATTGTGCTGGCATGGGGTGCTTTTTTTATCGCTCATAAATAACCTGCATGCGGATTAACAAAATAATTCCGCATCATTGAAGTAAGTTTGATCAATAGTTTGCGAATGAGATACTTCCAGATCATTGCATGCGTGCTGTTGGCCTTCCCCGCTGTGGGGCAGACAAATGTCATTATCCTGGAAAAAGACGGCGCCAACGTCAAGACGTATGCGACAGGCATGAACATCACTTTTGAATCCATTTACCATCAATGGTTTGACGGGACCATAACTGCCATACGGCACGACAGCGTTTTTGTGAACGACTATCCGTTCCACTATCGCGAGATTGCTACGATCAAGACGGAGCGTAAAGGCCTCAATTATACCGAAGACGGCGTGCTGCTCATGGTTGCCGGCGGCGGCGTCCTCCTGCTGAATGCGGTCAACGGTGCATACCGGGGAGACAAGGCCAGCACATGGTACACATCCGGAAGCTTTATCACGGCGGGCGCACTCATTGTGGGGGGATTCCTGCTGACCAGGAGCAGGTTTAGGAATTATCACCTCGGAAAAAAATTTACGCTTGAGTATCTCGCGTTGGATCTCGACAAAAAATAATCAAGTGGATTGATGGCCTCCAAAGCAAAAAAATTCTTCTCGAGGTGCTGGAGAATCGCCAAGCGCTTATTCATCGTCTTGTTTTGCCTGCAGCTGATTTATATTTTGCTGTTGAAATGGGTAAACCCGCCCGTCACGATAACCCAGATCGGCAGCCTGTTGGGCGGCGACGGATTGAAAAGAGACTATGTGCGGATGAAGGAGATCTCGCCTTATGCGAAGCTTGCTGTCATGGCTTCCGAAGACCAGCTTTTCCCTGATCACGACGGTTTTGATTTCAAGTCGATCGAAAAAGCGGTGAAACATAACCAGCAAAGCAAGTCTCTTCATGGCGCCAGTACGATCAGCCAGCAGGTCGCAAAAAATGTTTTTCTCTGGCAGGGGCGCGGGTGGTTTCGGAAAAGCCTCGAAGTGTATTTTACATTTATGATCGAGATGATCTGGGGCAAAAAGCGTATCCTGGAAGTTTACCTTAATGTCACCGAGATGGGAAAGGGCGTTTTCGGCATCGAGGCAGCCTCCCGATATTATTTTGACAAACATGCGCGGTCGCTGACAAGGACGGAAGCTTCGCTGATCGCCTCATGCATGCCTAACCCAAAAGCGTATACGATAAACCCGCTTTCAAAACATGTGGCGGCGCGCTATCCATGGGTCCTGAACCAGATGACGCGCATGCAGGAAGATGACGAAATCCAGCAGCTGATTCAATGAGTTTATCCGAGGAGTGAATCAGTCGCGGTAATGGCGCTGTCGAGCCTTGCCTTTTCAATGCCTCCGATCTCCTGCCAGGGGGTCGATTGATTGACGAGGATGTCGCGGTACATGTGGAAGAGCTTTTCGCGCGTTGCGAGGTCGGGATATTCGCGAAGTTCGTCTTTTGTCCAGGGCAGGTCCGTTCGGCAAAGGAGGTAGAGATCATAACGCCTGAGCGCGATTTGGTCGATGATCCAGGAATGGCATTTTCCAAAAACATATTCGCACCAAACTTTCATGACATAGAGATCGGTGTCAATGAAGAGCGGCATGACGCCCTTCGGATGGTTTTCAGTCTCCGTCGCGATCCGGTCTTCCGCCGCTACCTGTTCCCTCGCGATAACAAGAAGGTCTTCAAAACTGTAATTCGTGCCATGCGCGAGAAGGTATTCTCTGGCATATTCCGGAACCCAGCGTGTCCGGTAATGGAGAGCGAGCGACTCGCATAACGTGCTTTTTCCCGTCGACTCGGGACCGATGACTACGATTTTTTTAACGAGGCACATGCCGTGCTTTTTTGATCCAGCTGAACAAGCCCCAGAAGGCGATGATCAGCAGGATAAGATAATATACGCTCGTGAAGGCGTACTGCTTTACAAAATAAAGCGGGATGGAAGCGATATTGGTCGCGATCCACCAATACCAGCTCTCCACCTTTTTTTTCGCCATCAGCCACATCCCCGTATAAGCGGTCGCAGAAGCAAAAGCATCAGCCCAGGGAATCGCGCCAGGGGTAAAGTTTTTTTTCAGATACGAAAGTGCGAAAAAAATAACGACATAAAATACCGCGAAGAAGAGAAGTTGATAGATCCACTCTCTGGTGTTCGAAAACTCGATTCGCACGACATGCTCTTTTCTTTCATTCTTTTTTGCCCAGAGAATCCAGCCATAGACGCTCATCACCGTATAATAGAAATTGACGCTCGCCTCGCCGTACAGGTGCCCTTCGACGCTGATAAAGACGTAAATAATGGTGTTGATCAGGCCGATGGGATAAACGAGGATATTTTCCTGGCGTGAATACCAGACGCTGGCAATTCCCGAAACGACCGCGATGGCTTCGAGCCAGCCCGTTGTTTTAATTTCCTGGATAAACTGCGTGAAAATCTCCTGCAAGTTGGTTGCTGTATGCGCTCAAAAGTAGAAAAAAATAAGAAGGCCTCCGCCGGTGGCTGCGCGGCTATTCTGATTCCGCTACCACCTCCCGCACTTCGGGGATCATCCTTTTCATCATTCCTTCGATGCCGGCCTTGAGGGTGATCATGGATGAAGGACAACCCGAGCACGAGCCCTGAAGCATCAGGTTGACTACGCCTTCGTGATAGCTTTTGAACTGAATGGCGCCGCCGTCCATTTCCACGGCCGGCTTTACGTAGCTCTCCAGCAGTTCCTTAATCCTTTTGACCACATCGTCGTCGTCCGCGTCGATGTTGTTTCCTTCTTTCTTCGTTACGACGATCTCCTCTTCATTAATCACAGTCTTTCCTTCTTCGAGGTATTCTTTCAAAAACTGGCGGATAGAGGAAATGATATCATCCCAGTCGGTCTCGGCTGTTTTGGTCAATGTGACAAAATTGCTCGCGATAAAAACGCTCTTGATAAAGGGAAATCCGAAAAACTCTGTCGCAAGCGGTGACGGCTTCGCGCTTTCCACATCGGCAAAATCAATGCTCTTGCCGGGATAAAGCAGCTTGTTGGCCACAAACTTCATCGTTTCAGGGTTTGGCGTCATCTCCGTATAGATGCTGATCGTGGGATTACCTGTCTTGATCATTGCGGACTCAATTTAGTATGCAAAGGTAACAATTCGGAAGCCCCAAAGTTTCTTAAATGCGGAAAACAAAACAAGCCGCTCTTAAAAATGCCGCACAAAATTCGGGTGGACAATGGGTTGCGCTATCCCTGGTCGTTAAACCATTCTTAAAGCAAAATGTTATCCATCCGGGAAGCTTAACTTCGCACCTGGCGCTTTATGTGGAACAAACTCTTTTTTTACATCGGTTTTTTTATCCTCCTCTTCGTCCTGTTTTACCTGGCACTGACCAAAATCATACCCGGGTACGGAGAAGTAAGACTGCCCGTGCTGAATGACGTGCAGCCATTCCTTTTTACGGACCAGGAAGGCAAAATGATCAGCCAAAAAGACGTGGAGGGAAAAGTTTATGTGGCGGATTTCTTTTTTACGACCTGCAAGGGAATTTGTCCAAAACTGAATACAAATCTTAAAAAAATCTACGGCGAGTTCAGGGATGAACCGGATTTTCGAATTATCTCGCATACCGTGGATCCGGAGACGGACAGCGTATCGCAAATGAAACATTATGCTGATTCTATGCAGGCCGATCCCAAGACCTGGCTGTTCCTGACCGGACGAAAAGACAGCCTCTACCGTGCGGCGAGGCTCAGTTACCTTCTTGACGACCCGAAAAATAACGAAGGGGACATCAGGCACCAGTTTATTCATACGCAGTTTTTTGCATTGATAGATAGGAGCGGGCAGGTGCGAAAAATCATTGACGGCTTAAAAAACGATGAGATCACGGAACTTGCGGCGGATATCAGGGTGTTGCTTAAGGAAAAAGCAGGTGCAAGGCATTTTTCGAACCCGTTGAGCGGGAACAATTTCCAGTAAGCGCCAACTTATAAGCATGGAAGCACAAATCGACTCAATCCTCAAAAGAAATAACCTGAGCGTAACCAGTGGACGCAAAAGGATTCTTGAACTATTCCTGGAAAACGCCGCGGCGCTTTCGCATGGCGACATCGAAAAAAGGGCTGGCGAAAAATTTGACCGCGTCACCGTATACCGCACCCTCCAGTCTTTTGTCGACAAAGGCATCATTCACAGTATTCCCACCGCGGACAACTCCATTCTTTATGCCCTCTGCAAGGATAACTGTAGCGAGGGTCATCACCGTGATAACCATCTGCATTTTGTGTGCAACCGGTGCGGCAACACGTTCTGCCTGGAAAATACCCCGACACCGCTAATCAACCTGCCTGAAAATTTTGTCGCAAGCAAGGTAGAAGTTGTCGTGCACGGCATTTGCAGCGACTGCCAGAAAAAGAAAGCCCCGATGTAGACACACCGGGACTTTTGGTTAAGGCTCTGATTAGACTTTTATGTTGATCGCAATTTGCTTGCGAAAAATAATTCAGCGTGCAAATATAATATCCGGAATTCATTTTCCAGCATAAATCTTACGCAACGCGTAGATAGATTTTTTCCATCTCTTCGCCGACAAAATCCATCAGTTCGCGAATATGCTCAGTGGAAAAATCGAAGCGCAAGCCTGCGGCGCGGTAAAGATCGGGCAGCGTTCTTGTGCCTCCAAGACTGAGCGCTCGAACATAGTTTTCAAGCGCTTTTTTCGGTTCGCGCCTGAACTGCATCCATAGACCGATTGCGCCCAACTGGGCGATTCCATATTCGATGTAGTAAAAAGGCACTTCAAATAGATGGAGTTGCCTCTGCCAACTGTAATGACGGTATCCCTCCAGGCCGCTCCAGTCAACCAGTGGCGATGAGAACTCGGTAGTAATTTCCATCCAGCGATCTTTCCGCTGGTCGGCGGTGTGCGCGGGATTTTCGTAAACCCAGTGCTGGAATTTGTCGATGGTGGCGATCCAGGGAAACACGGTAATGACGCGCTCAAGCTGGTATTCACGCGCGCGCAGCAGTTCGCGGGGATCATCAAAAAACACGTCCCAATAGTCCATGCTGAATAGTTCCATTGCCATGCTCGCCACTTCTGCGATTTCCATCGGGTAATCCTTGAAGGCGTTGAGCTCAAGTGGATGGGTCAGGAAGGACTGGATGGCGTGACCCCCCTCATGGACCATTGTTGTCAGGTCGCCCATTTGGCCTGCCGCGTTCATGAAGATGAATGGCGCACCGGTTTCTGCCATCGGGCAGCTATAACCGCCCGGTGCTTTCCCCTTTCTGCTTTCCAGGTCTAGGCGGTTCATTTTTCGCATGGCGACCAGGCAATCGGCAAAGAAGGGTTCGAGTTTCCGAAAACAGGCGATAGACTTATCCAGTAGTTCGCTTCCGGTCCGGAAGGGGTGCAGCGGTTCGGCACCCGGAGGTTCGGCTTCGCCGTCCCAGGGACGCAGCGTCTCGAGCCCGAGTTTTTT